>NZ_CP022187.1:914416-1219221 GCF_003111645.1 Parazoarcus communis | reverse complement strand
CATGTCGAGCGCGCGGGTGAGGTTTTCCAGCGCGCCGGGTGCGCGCAGCACACCGTCCTGCGGAAAGGCCACCAGTTGCAGGTCGAGATAGGGCGCGACACGGCGCTTCACTTCGAGCAGGGCTTCCACCGCCAGCAGGCGCGGGTCGCAGACGTCGACGTGCGAGCGGATGGCGAGCAGGCCCTTGGCGACCGCCCAGTCGCAGTAGGCCATGGCGCGTTCGATGATCGCATCCTGGGTCAGCAGGGGCTTGAGCTCGCCCCACAGCGCGATGCCTTCGAGCAGGGTGCCGGACTGATTGACGCGTGGCTGTCCGTAGCTGAGCGTCGAATCCATGTGGAAGTGGGGATCGACAAAAGGCGGGCTGACGAGCTGCCCGGCGGCATCGATGACTTCATGGGCGTCGGCGACCAGCGCGCGTTCGACCGCAACGATGCGACCGTCGAGGATGCCGATATCGATCGGGCTGCGGCCATCGGGGAGCGAGGCGTTGAGAATGATGACGTCGAGCATGGGAGTCCCGGTATCTGGTTGGCAGTGGTGTCGGTTGGCGCCGGATCAGCGCTCACCTTTGCGATAAGGCTTCATCAGCGCCTGCGGATAGGCGGCGCGGCGGGCCATCACGATCAGGGCGAGGATGGACAGCAGGTAGGGCAGCATCAGGTAGATCTGGTAGGGCAGCGCACCGCCAGCCTGCTGCAGACGCAACTGTGCGGCGTCGAAGGCGGCGAACAGCACCGCGCCAAGCAAGGCCTTGCCCGGCCGCCACGAGGCGAACACCACCAGCGCCACGCAGATCCAGCCGCGGCCGTTGATCATGTTGAAGAAGAAGGCATTGAACGCCGACAGGGTGAGAAAGGCGCCCGCCAAGCCCATCAGCATCGAGCCCGCGATGACCGCGCCAGTGCGCACCGCGATCACGTCCACGCCCTGGCCCTCGGCCGCGGCGGGGTTCTCGCCGACCATGCGCAGGGCCAGGCCCATTGGCGTGCGGTACAGCAGGTAGGCGATTGCGGGCACCAGCACGATGGCGAGCAGGGTCAGCGCGGTCTGTCCCGCCAGCACCGGCCCGATCAGCGGCAGGCCGGCCAGCCCTTCGAGCGGCGCGAAGGCTTCGATGGTGGGCGGTGTGCTGACCTGCGGAAAGCTGACGCGGTAGGCGAAGGCCGACAGGCTGGTGGCGAGCAGGGTGACGCCGAGGCCGGCGACGTGCTGCGATACCGTCAGCCACACGGTGAGTATCGCGTGCAGCAGTCCGAACACACCGCCAACGAGGCCCGCGACCAGCACGCCGGTCCACAGGTCGGCGCCGTTGAACACCGCGAGCCAGCCGGTGAAGGCCCCGGCCACCATGATGCCTTCAATGCCGAGGTTGAGGACGCCGGCGCGCTCGCAGATCAGCACGCCGAGGGTGCCGAGGATCAGCGGCGTCGCCACACGCAGGGTGGCGACCCAGAAGGAGGCCGAGCCGAGCATGTCGAAAAGGGTGGTCAGGAAATCCATCATGCGCGCCCCCAGCGGATGCGGTAACGAGTGAGCAGGGTGGCCACCAGCATGGTGAGCAGGGCCGTGGCGACGATCACGTCGGCGATGAAGTTGGGCACGCCCACCACCCGGCTCATGCTGTCGGCACCGACCTGAACTGCGGCGACGAAGAGGGCCGCAAGCAGCACGCCCAGCGGGTGCAGAGCGGCGAGCATGGCGATGACGATGCCGGCGTAGCCGTAGCCGGGCGACATGTCGGTGGTGACATAGCTCGCGCGCCCGGCGACTTCGCCGACACCGGCCAGGCCGGCCAGCGCGCCCGACAGCAGGGCGCACAACAGCACGGTGCGCCCCACCGGCAGGCCGGCAAAGGCGGCGGCGCGGTTGTTGGCGCCGACCGCACGCAGGGCAAAGCCGAAGGTGGTGAAGCGTTCGATCAGCCACATCAGGATTGCCAGGCCAAAGGCCATCAGCAATCCGGTGTGAACCCGCGAGCGCTCGATCAGGCGGCTGAATTCGAGTTCGGGGTCGAGCGCCACCGATTGCGGCCAGCCCATGGCGAGCGGATCCTTCATCGGCCCGTCGAGCATCATCGACACCAGCAGCAGGGCGACGAAGTTGAGCAGCAGCGTGGTCACGACTTCATCCACGCCCAGTTTCAGCTTCATCCACGCCGGCCCCAGCAGCCACAGCGCACCGGCCGCCGCGCCGGCAGCGATCATCAGCGCGGACAGCAGCGGCAAAGGCAGATCGAAGGTGCTGCCACCGTGCATGCCGCCCACGGCGACCGCTGCGAGTGCGCCGAGGTAGAGCTGGCCCTCGGCGCCGATGTTGAACAGGCGCGCACGAAACGCCACCGCTGCGGCGAGTCCGGTGAGAATCAGCGGGGTGGCGCGGGTCAGGGTTTCGGCGAACGCAAAGCGCGAGCCGAAAGCGCCGTCGAAGAGCAGGGCATAGGTCTGCCCGACCGGGGCGCCGGCCCAGGCCACGAGCAGTGCGCAGACGCCCAGCGTGACGAGCACGGCAACAATCGGGGCGAGCAACATGGCGCGCCGTGAGTATTCACTGCGTGATTCAAGCCGCATGCTGCGGGGCTCCTTCGGTATTCGATGCGGCGCTTCCGGCCATGGCCAGACCGATTGCCGCGCGGCTGCAGCCTTCGGCGGGCAATGCGGGGCCGAGGCGGCCCTTGAACATCACCGCGATGCGGTCGGCAATGGCGAACAGTTCGTCAAGATCTTCGGAAATGACCAGCACCGCAGCCCCCGCCGCCGCCGCGTCGAGCAGGCAGCGATGAACATAGGCGACCGCGCCGATATCCAAGCCCCAGGTGGGCTGGTTGGCGACGATCAGGGTCGGGGTGACGCCGTCTCCGGCCACCGACAGGGCCCGGCCGAGAATGAGTTTCTGCATGTTGCCCCCCGACAGCACCCGCGAGGGCACTTCGATGCCCGAGAGGCGCACGTCGAACTGCTCCACCAGCGTGCGGGTGAAGTCGCGGGCGGTCTTGCCGCGCACGATGCCAGCGCGCGAGAAGGCGGGCAGGTGGAGGCGCTCGGACACCGCGTTCTCCCACACCGGCAGATCGCCGACCACGCCGACCGCATGGCGGTCTTCCGGGATACGCGCCACGCGGCGCGCGACCCAGTCGCGCGGATTGGCCCGCATGGTCTGTCCGCTGACGGAAACCTCGCCGCGATCGGCCGCGAGCGTGCCGCACAGGAGATCGGCCAGCGCCTGCTGTCCGTTGCCGGAGACGCCGGCAATGCCGACGATCTCGCCGGCGCGAACGACCAGGCTGAGGTCGTCGAGCAGGGTCTTGCCACCCTGTGCCGCATGCACGCCGGACAGGCTCAGCACCATGTCGCCGTGTGGACGTGGCTCACGGGTGGGCAGGGTGACGCTGCGTCCGACCATGAGCTCGGCAAGTTCGGTCTTGGAGGTGTCTTCGGTGTTGCGCACGCTCACCAGACGGCCGCCACGCAGCACCGCCACGCGCGCGGAAACGCGCAGCACTTCGTCGAGCTTGTGGCTGATGAAGATCACCGACAGCCCTTCGGAGACCAGCGTGGCGAGGGTGGCGAAGAGCGATTCGCTTTCCTGCGGCGTCAGTACCGCCGTGGGTTCGTCGAGAATCAGGATGCGAGCGCCGCGATACAGCGCTTTCAGGATCTCGACCCGCTGCCGCTCGCCGACGGACAGTGCCGCCACGCGCGCATCGGGATCGACGCCGAGGCCGAAGCGTTCGGCGGTGGCGATCAGTCTGGCGCGTGCGGCACGCCTGCGCGAAAAAGGCAGCCACATTGGCTCGGTGCCGAGCAGCACGTTGTCGAGCACGCTGAGGTTGTCGGCAAGGGCGAAGTGCTGATGCACCATGCCCACGCCGGCCGCGAGCGAGGCCTTGGGGTTGCCCGGCGGCAGTGGCTGGCCGAAGATTTCGATGTGGCCTTCGTCGGCCACGTAGTGCCCGAACAGAATGCTGACCAGCGTACTCTTGCCGGCACCGTTCTCGCCGAGCAGGGCGAGCACCTCGCCCGTACCGAGGTCGAGCGAGATGTCGTCGTTGGCCACCAGCTTGCCGAAGCGCTTGGTGATGTTTGCCAGGCGTAGGGCAGGCAGGCTTTCATTCATGGTGCGGAATACCCGGTTTGCTTAGTTGGACTTCGGCTCGGTGTCATTGACCTTGACCGTGAAGCTGCCGTCAAGAATGGCTTTTTCCTTCGCCTTGACCTTGGCGACGAGCTCCGCCGGCACCTTGGATTCGAAGGTGCCCAGCTTGGCCATTTCGCTGCCGCCGAATTTCATCGTCGAATACTTGCCATAGTCCTCGGCCTTGAAGGTGCCGGCCTTGACCATCTTGAGTGCGGTGTCGATGGTCGGCTCCATGTTCCACAGTGCCGAGGCGACCACTGTGTCGGGGTACTGCGGCTGGGTGTCGATGACGTTGCCGATGGCCAGCACGCCGCGCTCCTTGGCGGCGTCGGACACACCGAAGCGCTCGGCGTACATCACGTCCGCACCCTTGTCGATCATCGCAAACGCGGCTTCCTTCGCCTTCGGGGGATCAAACCACGAGCCGATGAAGCTGACGGTGAACTTCACCTTGGGGTTGATCTCGCGCGCGCCATCCATGAAAGCATGCATCAGGCGATTGACCTCGGGGATCGGATAGCCACCCACCATGCCGATCTGGCCGCTCTTGCTCATGCCGGCGGCGATCATGCCGGTGAGGTAGGCCGGTTCCTGGATGTAGTTGTCAAACACCGAAAAGTTCGGTGCTTGCGGCTTGCCCGAGGAGCCGAGCAGGAAGGCAGTCTTGGGATAGTCGCGTGCCACCTTGCGCGCGGCGGCCTCAACCGCAAACGCCTCGCCCACGATCAGGCCCTTGCCCTGTTCGGCGTACTGGCGCATCACTCGCTCGTAGTCGGCGTTGGTGACGTTCTCGGAGAACACGTATTCGATCTCGCCGCGGCTCTGCGCCGCATTGAGCGCCTTGTGGATGCGCGACACCCATTGCTGTTCGACGGGCACGGTGTAGATCGCGGCAACCTTGATCTTGTCTGCGGCAATCACCGACAGCGGCAGCATTGCGGCGGCAGCCAGCGCGAGGCTCGATGTAATCAGGGTTCGGCGAATACGATTGGTCATCTTGACTTCCTTTCAGTGGGTTGTGTTTGCGGGAGGTGGTGCAACCTGGCGGAGGTGATCGCCTGCGCAGGGCAGACCGCAGGTGCGCAGCACGACGGTCAGCACATGCGCACATGCGCGTTCATGGTCGGACGCCGACAGACGGGGCTTGCCGATGACGGCGCAGACCTGGCTCTCGAAGTCGGCATAGGTCTGCGTGGCAGCCCAGATGGTGAAGAACAGATGGGTGGCATCCACGGGCAGAATCCGCCCTTCGGCCGCCCACTGGTCGATGACCGCCGCGCGCGCTTCCACCGTCTTGCGCAGTTCGGTGCGCAGGTATTCGCCGATATGGGTCGCGCCATGCACGATCTCGTTGGCGAACACGCGCGAGGCGTCGGGGCGGCGCGCGCTCAGGCGCATCTTGGCGCGCACGTAGGCGGTCAGTGCGGTCGCCGGATCGGCGTCGGCGGTGATGCTTTCGGTTTCGGCGAGCCACAGGGTGAGAATGTTGTCGAGCACTGCCCGGTAGAGTTCTTCCTTGGAGCCGAAGTAGTAGTGCAGCGTCGCCTTGGGCACGCCTGCGAGATCGGCGATTTCGGCCATGGTTGCGCCCTGGAAGCCGGCGCGCGCAAAGACCTTTTCGGCGGCCTTCAGCATCGCGCCTTCCTGGCGCCGACGGATGCGGCCTTTCAGCCGCCCCGCGTCATCAGCAGTCGTCGCGGTCTGCGCTCTCATCGGGTTCCGAACAGGCGGTCGCCCGCATCGCCGAGGCCGGGCACGATGTAGCCGTGCTCGTTCAGATGGCTGTCGATCGAGGCGGTCAGGATGGGCACGTCGGGATGTTCGCGTGCCATTGTTTCCAGACCTTCGGGTGCGGCCAGCAGGCACACGAACTTGATGCTGCTGACACCGTCCTCCTTCAGCCGCGACAGTGCGGCGCTGGCGGAGTTGCCGGTCGCCAGCATCGGGTCGACGACGATCACCTGGCGCTCGTCGATGTCGGACGGCACCTTGTAGTAGTACTCCACCGCTTCCAGCGTTTCCGGGTCGCGGTAGAGACCGATGTGACCGACCCGTGCGCCCGGCAGCAGCTCGACCATGCCGTCGATCATGCCGTTGCCCGCACGCATGATCGCGATCAGGCACAGCTTCTTGCCGCTGATGACGGGCGCTTCGCAATCCGCCACCGGCGTGGTGATGGGGACCATTTCGGTGGCGAGGTCTCGCGTCACCTCGTAGGCCATCATGGCGGCGATCTCGCGCACTACACGACGGAAGTTGTCGGTCGTGGTTTCGGCGTTGCGCAGGATCGTCAGCTTGTGTTTCATCAGCGGATGATCGATTTCGGTGACGTTGGGGTGCATGGGGCGCTCCGTCTGCTCTGCTGCCGGTTTAGAAAACGGTGCCGTCGCTGATGATGATCAGCGGAGGCGGGCCGCCGGGGCGCAACTGCGCGGCAATCCGCCGGCCGGCCGACCAGGTGCCGCCCTGCAGGACCTTGGGCAGCGGAAAATCTGCAGCGTCGAGCCCGAGCTCGGCGCGCACGGCTACGGCCAGACGGTCGAGCGCGATGACGGTCAGCGCGCGCCACTCGACGATGGGCGGCGAGTCCACCCGCCACGGCGTGGTGTGGAACGCGGGGTCGAGCGGACGGATGACGCCGAGGTCGAGCAGCAGGCCGCCGTTGCGGTACTCGGGCAGGCCGGTGAGCCTGTCGATGCCGCGCACTTCGAGGCCGGCGGCCGCGAGCGGTTCGAGCAGCGAATAGGTGAGCCACTGTGTGAGCTTGTGGAAGGGCAGCAGCTCGTCCTCGAGCGCGGGATGGTGCCAGCAGTCGCCGAGCGATACGCCCTGCAGGCTGATCCGCCCGGGCCACACCGGGCCGAGCGCCTTGAGCAGGGTGGTGAGGATGAACTCCGCCTCGATTACGCCACCGTCGGCATGCGCCAGCAGGTAATCGACGAGGTTGCCGAGTCTGGCCGGGGTGCCGAACACTGCGGGCGTTCCGGCGATCACCTCGCCCATGCGGCGCAGCAGGCCCGCCCGTCCGTCGAGTCCGACCAGGGGGTTGTCCGCGTCGACCTGGAATACCGAGGCAAGCTGCGCCGCGCTCAGGGCCGAGAGTGCCTTCGCGTCGGTGCGCAGGGGCCAGGCGGGGTCATCCGAGAGCGCACCGCTCGCAAACAGTGCGACGCTCGCAACTGCCAGGCCTTCCGAGCGTGCGTGCGTCTGTCCATTGGCGGCGTCGTGATAGCGCCAGTCCGGGCCGGCGCCGGCGTCGAGTAGCACGCTGGGGATCACCAGGTCGATGGCGACGCGCGCGAGTTCCAGCGCGTCGGCGTCGGGCAGCGTGCTGCACAGCCCTTGCCAGCGGTCGACGCCACCCACCTCGAAGTGACGCCAGCGGCTGTGATAGGGCACATCGAGATCGGGGTAGTCGCGGCGGATGGCTTCGGCCACGTAGGCCGCGGCGACCGGCAGGGCGTCGGCGTTCCACTGGAAGAAGGGCGACCGGCCGCGTTCGACGGCTGCCATGACGGCTGCACAGCGTTTGCGAACGGCGCTTGCCGTCAGCAGGGGCGCTGCGGGATGGTCGGCCGCGACGGGGGTGTACCAGCCGTCATGGATAGGCGTGGCAACGCTCATTCGTTCAGTCCCCGGCCCTTGGCGCGCGTCAGTTCATCGGCTTGCGGTGCGCCGGTCGGGGAGAAATAGCCTGCGGCCATCTTGGCGTCCATCTCGACCCGTGCATCTGCCGGGATCAGTTCGTCGGGGATCGCAACCTGCTCGACGATGTCGATGCCTGCGGACACCAGCGCGTTGCGCTTCATGTCGCTCATCGACGCCCAGCGGTGGATGCGGCTGATGCCGAGCCAGTGGAACACGTCGGGCATCAGCTCCTGGAAGCGCATGTCCTGCACGCCGGCCACGCATTCGGTGCGGGCGAAATAGGTCTCGGCCCGGTCGCCGCCTTTCTGGCGCTTGCGCGCGTTGTACACCAGAAACTTGGTGACTTCGCCCAGCGCGCGGCCTTCCTTGCGGTTGTACACGACGAGGCCGACACCGCCTTGCTGGGCCATCTCGACGCAGATCTCGATACCGTGCGCGAGATAGGGGCGGCAGGTGCAGATGTCGGAACCGAACACATCGGAGCCGTTGCATTCGTCGTGCACCCGGCAGGCCACCTTTGTTTCGGGCTGCCCCAGCTTTTCGACGTCGCCGAACATGTACAGCGTCATGCCGCCGATGGGGGGCAGGAACACCTTGAGGTCGGGCCGGGTGATGAGTTCGGGGAACATGCCTGCGGTCTGCTCGAACAGCGTGCGGCGCAGCTCGCGCTCGCCGATGCCGAAGCGCTCGGCGATGCCGGGCAGATACCACACCGGATCGATGGCGGCCTTGGTGACCTTGACGTCGCCATTGGCAGCGAGGATGTCACCGTCGGGCTTGAGCCGCCCGGCCGCGATGGCTGCGGCAAGTTCGGGCATGTTGATGTGCGCCTTGGTGACCGCGATGGTCGGGCGGATGTCGATGCCCGCGGCGAGCAGATGGCCGAACTCTTCGGCGACACGGTGGCCCCACGGGTCGAAGGAAACGATCTTCTTCGGGTCGCACCATTGCGGATGCGGCCCGATCTCGGCGGCCGGCGTGGTGTTGGAGAGGTCAGGCCGGTGCGTGCTCTGCAGGTTGCCTGCTGCCACCGCGAGTGCGCGGTACAGTGAGTACGCCCCGGAGTGCGTGCCGATCACGTTACGCTGGGCCGGATCACTCAGGCTGGCGACGAAGGGGCCGCGGTCGCGGGCCGAGGGGGCGCCCCATTTGACCGCGTGGTAAAGGCCCGAGCGGGTGCGAGGATGCGAGGTCAGCATAATGTGAGACGTCATGGCACGCTCCTTCCTGTAACCGGTTTGCAAAAACCTGACCAGATGGTCAGTTTCAGCATAGCGAGTTTCATGCCAAGTAAAAAGGACGGGTTTACGCGGAGAACGCGCCACAGGGCGCACCGGATGCGTGCCAGGCGGGGCGGATTGGCCGCTTTGCGCACGGTGACGGTGCGTTTTCTAGCGCCGAGTGAATGGCGTATCGAGTAACGCCGTACTAGTTTGCCCCATCAATCGGCAATGCCCTGGGAGCGAGTCGGGTGGATAGCACCACTGCCGTTTCGCTGCTGCCGTAAGGTGCAAAAGTCGCAATCAGTGCTTCCAGTTCGGACAGCGACTGCGCCACCACCTTGAGCATGAAGGCCGCACGGCCGGTGACATGGTGCGCTTCGCGTATGGCGGGCAAGGTGCCGAGCAGGGCCTCGACACGGGTGTAGGACTCCGGCGGGATATGAAGCTCGACGAAGGCGGTGACGGGGTAGCCGATGCTGTGTGGGTCCACTTCCGCACGATAGCCACGGATCACGCCCTGCTCCTCGAGGCGCCTGATGCGCTCGGCCACCGCGGGCGACGAGAGCCCGACGCGTCGCCCGAGTTCGGCCAGCGGAAGGCGGGCGTTCTGCTGCAGCTCGGCAAGCAGGCGGCGGTTGAGGCGGTCGAGCCTGGGGTGATCGGACATTGGCGGCCTACGTATCCTGAAGATCCTTCGATTCTGAGGCAAAAGCGGCGCGATACCGTCGATCCCTCATGGGTGGGCGGCGGCGGTGGCGCACAGAATATGGCATCGAATTGCGCGGAATGATGCCATGTTGATCAAGGGATTGGTGCTCGGATTCTCCATCGCCGCACCGGTGGGGCCGATTGGTCTGTTGTGCCTGCGGCGCGGGCTGGAGAAGGGGTTCTGGGCCGCATTCAGCAGCGGGCTTGGCGCCGCTACGGCCGATGCGTGCTACGGACTGCTGGGCGCGTTCGGGCTCGCAGCCGTCTGCGCAATTCTGCTCGGACATGCGGTCTGGCTGCGCCTGCTCGGGGGGGTGTTCCTGTTCTGGCTTGCGTGGCAGACGTGGCGCAGCGTGCCGGCGCGGCAGGCTGCCGAGGCGGAGGGGGGCGGGTTGTGGCGTGGCTACCTGACGACGATGCTGCTGACCTTGTCGAACCCAATGACGATCCTGTCGTTTGCCGCCATCTTTGCCGGACTCGGGCTTCCACAAGGCGATACGGTGCAGGGAATGGTCCTGGTGCTTGGTGTATTCATCGGATCGGCGCTGTGGTGGTGCTTGCTGGCGGGACTGGCAACGACGCTTGCGCGCCGCATGGGCGGCGGTGGGTTGCGCTGGATCAATCGCGTGTCAGCACTGGTGCTCGCTGCCTTCGGCGCGTACTCGTTCGCTGGCTTGCTGCATCTGCCCGCGTGATGATCGCGCGTGTTGCGCAGGGTATCAGTCGTCGCCCAGGGCGAGTTCCGCAGCATGACAGGCGTGGATCGCCGTGGTGTCGAACAGCGGAGTCTTCACATCGGAGGCGCCGATCAGCAGGGAGATCTCGGTGCATCCCAGGATGATCGCTTCTGCACCGCGGTCGACCAGGCGTGTGATGATGTCGCGGTAGAGGGTGCGCGAAGCGGGCAGGACCGTGCCGAGGCAGAGTTCGTCGTAGATGATGCGGTGAACGTCGGCGCGGTCGGCGTCGTTCGGCACCAGAACCTCGATGCCGTGCTGCTCTTCGAGGCGGTGCCGGTAGAAATCCTGTTCCATGGTGAAGCGCGTGCCCAGCAGCCCGACCCTGGAAAACCCCGCGCGCTTGATCGCCGCAGCGGTCGGGTCGGCGATATGCAGCATCGGAATCGCAACGGCCGACTGAATCGCATGCGCCACCTTGTGCATGGTATTCGTGCACAGCACGATGAAATCCGCGCCGGCGAGCTCCAGCGAGCGCGCCGCATCGGCCATCAGATCGCCGGCTTCATCCCACTGTCCGTTGCTCTGCAGGCGTTCGATCTCGTGGAAGTCGACCGAAATGAGCACGATTCTGGCCGAATGCAGCCCCCCGAGGCGGTCGCGAACCGTTTCGTTGATGATCCGGTAATAGGGCATGGTGGATTCCCAGCTCATGCCGCCGATCAGTCCGATTGTCTTCACCTGGGCTTCCTCAAGTCCTCAGTCTGACAGCGGGTGCGGGCGTCTTCCTTGTCGAACGATGCGTCAGGCTTTCCTGCCATCGGCAAGCACTTGCGACAGATCAATGCCCTGAAGCCCCATGCGGTGCCTAATAGTAAAGCGAAGCGTGCTACAAATAAATCTTAAGAGGAGACAACATGCTGACCATACAGGACTGTATCGAGCTGTCTGATCTGACCGAAGAAGAGATCCTCGCGATCGCGGAGCATGAGCATGTGCCCGAGATGATCGCGGTCGAACTCGGCAGCTATCTGGTGCACACCTCAAGCGGCGAAAAGCGGATCAAGAAGATGATCGCAGACGACATCGCTGAGGCACGCAGCAAGGGTGACTACAAGCATGCGGCCAAGCTCAAGCTGGTGCTCAAGCACTATCTCGAAGAGCACGCGAATCTGAAGTGATCGCTGCCACTGCTCTGTAACCGTGCCGCTTCCCGCCGACCGTGAGCCGGGCGTGTGGGAGGCGGGGCCAGGGCTGAGGTCGCAGGCAGACTCGGCGACCCGTGTCGCCACCTGCGCCGGATGGCACCACCCGGTGCGCGACGATCAGCAATCCAGTCTGAGTGCCTGCAGCGGCTTGCCGGTGACGGCGTCGATGACGACCAGGTTGATGTGGCGCGGATGATCTGCGCTTTCGGCCTGCGTCGGCGTGAACCTGAGCGTCCGGGCAGTGCCATTTTGCGCGTCCCATTCGGGAACCTGCACATACTCACGTACTACCGCATCGTGTCGGAGGCCTTCACCACGGATCTCTCCGGCCCGGACGGCGGTGAAATGCCCGTCCTCGGTGACCGCCCAGTAGGCGGCGAGTCGTGCGGGTGAGCCAGCGGACGGAAGGATGGTGGCCGTGACCTCGTCACCGTTGTGCGACAGGCTCAGTGCAAGGCTGGCCGTCGTACGTGTTCTTGCCGAAGTCGGGTTCGGCGTGGCGTGCCAGCGCGGGTAATCCTGTCCGTTCAGCACGACCTGGGGCGTATAGCTGAAGCGTGCGCCGTTTACTGCTTGCTGCCGTGCCTGGCGCAGTGAGTAGGCCGGGCTGGCGAAGCGGTCCTTCCAGCCCAGCTTGTCCCAGTAGTCCACATGAAAGGCGAGCGCGATGACGGCCGGATCGTCCCTGAGGCGCGACAGCCAGCGATCGGCTGGCGGGCACGAACTGCAGCCCTCCGAGGTGTAGAGCTCGACCAGCGGCGACACCGTTGCCGGACTCTGAGCGCTGCAGGTCTGCGGAGCGCGGTTGGAGGTGGCGTGGTCCTGCCGTGAGTGGTCCGCGGCGGATGGCTGGCCAATCAGCGCGAGCACCGCAGCCGTGCCGATGAGCACCTGTGAGCAAGGTCGCATGATCCATTCTCCTGTGACGATGAGACTTCGTCGCGCGGAGCGTCGGATTCTTACGGTGGTCGGAAGGCGGGCCAGGGCAGACATGGCCCGCGCGGCGCCTAGGCGTCGTCTGCTGGTTCGGCCTCGTCGTATTCGCGTACCAGCGTCAGTGCCGCGTCGACATCCTGCTCGTCAACCATGACCGTGGCGAAGCCCATGGGCGACAGGTCGCCGACGCCGCCCTGCAGGTAGTGTCCGCCCACATGGGCCTCGATGCCGTTGGCGCGAAGCATGCCGGCGACGATGTGTGCCTCGACGATGTCGCTGGCGCGATAGATGATCTTCATGCCTGCAAGTGTAGCGCCGTCCAAGGCATGTTCGTCAGCCGTGGCAGGCGTGGTGCTGCCCCGCGTCGATCAGGGGGCTGTCGCCGCGCCCGCAAGGCCGGCGAGTGCTTTCTGCAGGTTCGGGACGACTGCGCAGTCGGCCACATCGCTGCGCTTCGCAAGGTAGGCCGGATCGTTGTAGCCGAGCCAGACCTGGGCCGAAGCGTCCTCCCACACCAGGGCCTTGAGCGGCAGGTCGATGCCGACGGTCTGTGCGCATTCCATGAAGGGCGTGCCGCCTTGCGGATTACCGAAGATCAGAACCTCGGTGGGGCGCAGCGTCTTGCCGATCTTTGCCGCGCCAGCGGCGTGATCGATCCGGGCAAAGACGTTCAGTCCCTTGGCCTTCACCTGCTCCTCAAGCCGGTTCATGGTCTCCTTGGCGCTGTGCGGGCTCTTGAGCGCGATCAGGCCGTCGGCAGCGCTTGCTGCAGTGACGGTGGATGCGAGGGTGAAAGCGAAAAGCAGTCGGGAAAACTTCATGTCTAACTCCGGCAGGCGTGAAAAAGTCGGGAGGTTCGGGTGCCTCGTTGCAGTGGAGCGGGCACGTCCCGGGGATTGGTCGTGTGAAGACAGAAAACCTTTCAGTGCGAGACCGTCCTGGAGAACACGTTGAGAACGGTCACGCCTGCAATGATCAGAAGCAGCCCGATGATTGCGGGGGTGTCGAGCGATTCGCCGAAGACCAGCCACGAAATAAGCGCGATCAGGGCAACGCCTGCGCCCGACCAGATCGCGTAGGCGACCGCGACCGGAATGAACTTCAGCGTCAGCGACAGAAAATAGAATGCCGAGGCATAACCGGTGACCACGAGAAGCGAGGGCCACAGCCGGGAGAACCCGTCCGAGGACTTCAGTGCCGATGTCGCGATGACTTCGCTGACAATGGCGACAGCAAGGAATAGCCATTTCTGCATGAGTATGTTCGTCCGTTTCGGCGCGTCGGGTCCGTGTGCTGCGGGGGTGAACTCCGGGTGCGGCGCGCATTGTTTGTCGAGTCCGTTCCTGGGGACGACTGCGTGGTGATGCCGTGTGTCCTTCGTGCCACGGTGAGTGCAAGTCTGCCGTGTTGAAGCAGTGAGGCTTTCTGCGCCCCCCAGAAGTCACATTCAGATGGACTTGCGGCCGGGAACGTTCCCGGAGCGCGATGCCTTTTTCCGGATGGTGGCCGAAGCATTCTGCCGTATCAGGCTTCGGGCAGTGGTGGCATCTCCGGTGGCAGGCGGGCGGTGAGCGTCTTCTGCATTGCGTAACGGCGGAAGCGCACGCCGTTGCGATCAAGGTCCTGCGCCTCGGTCATGACGAAACCCCGACGCTCGAAAAAGGGGCGGGCGACGAGGCTTGCCTCGGTAAAGGCGGTGGTGATGCCGGTGGCCGACAGCGCAGCCTCCACCTGTGTGCACAGTGCCGAGGCAATGCCCTTGCGTGCATGCTGCGGGGCGGTGAACAGCAGGTCGATATGTCCGTTTGGTGCCCAGGAGATGAAGCCGGTCAGCACGCCCTCATCTTCGGCGATCAGCGTCTGCTGTCCCTCGAGGCGCGCTTGCCACAGCTTCTGATCGGGCTCGGCAGGCGCCCAGGCTGTGCGCTGGCGCGCGTCGTAGTGGACGCCGGCGAGGCCATGCACGGATGCGCTGAAAAGCGCGATGACGTGTGGCAGGTCGCCAGCGCGAAATCGTCGAATGTTCATGCGGAAATCATCGATGGTGCGGGACGGCGCGGGCGGAGAGGCTAGTTCCCGTCCCGTCCGGGCAAAAAGACTTCCAAGGTCTTGCCACCATAGCCGTAGCGCTGGTCTCTTGCCTGAATGCGGACGGAGCGCAGCGTCGATGGAATCGCGACACCGTAGAGGTCGCGGGTGAAGGGCTGCTCGGATGCGTGGTCGTGAAACAGCTTGCGCTCGCCATAGACGGAGCCATCCGCGCCCGTGACCCGGAAGCCGTCGGCGTAGCGCTGCGGGGAGTCGTAGGGCGACGAGATCGTGACGTCGAAGTCGAAGCGGTCCGCAGTGAGCGCTCGAACCTTTGCTGCGAGCACGTCCGGAAACTGCTGGGTATCTGCCGCCATGGCCGACAGCGGGGGGCCGAGGCAGCACAGCAGGCCTGCAGCGGCAAGGGTGCGGGCCTTCAGTGGCAGAGAGCGGAGAGCGGTCTTCGTCATGCCGGTTTGTCCGTGGGGCCGACCCACATGAAGGGATTGTGCGCGACTTCCCACAGATGGCCGTCCGGATCCTTGAAGTAGCCGCTGTATCCGCCCCAGAACACCTTCTGAGGCTTCTTGGTCAGGGTTGCTCCGGCCTTCACGGCCCGGGCGATGACCCCATCGACTTCTTTCTCGGAGCTCACATTGTGTGCCAGCGCAAAGCCACTGAATCCGCTGCCGTCGGCCGGCACCTGCGCGTCTTCGGCCAGCGCCTCGCGTCCGTACAGGCCGAGCCAGGTGCCGTTCAGCTTGAAGAATGCAACCGAGGGCGGGGACTCCAGCCGGGGAAAGCCGAGGCCCTTTTCGTAGAATTCGACGGATGCCGCGATATCGCGCACGCCGAGCGTGATCATGCTGATTCTGGGTTGCATCGGTCAGTCTCCTGAATGCTGTGTGCCGCAGATCGACGCGCCAGCTTATTGCGAGCGGCCAGTCTATCGTCTGGCGGGCGGGACGACATCAGACGAGATCAGTGCTTCGAGACAGGACAGGAATTCGTGTTTCAGTTTCAGAAACACCCCGAGTTCAGGCTCAAGCTCTTCGGTGCGCTCGCCCTGCTCATGCCGGAGCACGAGCGCCTCGGCCTGATCATGGAGCGCCCGGTGCATGTCGTGGAGTTCGTGCTTGCCGCATTTCAATAATAGTTGAGCGCCACGCTCGGTCGCCAGCCAGGCTTCAAAGCGGCACGGATGCACGCACATTCTGAGAGGCACTGCGTGCGGACCGTCGAGGGCAACCTTGATTGCGGCAAGCCAGGCCCTGTGTTCAACCTCGGCGTGGAGGAGCGGGAGCTGGTCGGGCCTGATCACACGGGTGGCCGCCCAGCGCGGGTCGGGTTGCCATCCAGCCACCCAGTCAGGAACCCTGTCTGCCGGCATGGGCGGGGAGATCACGTAGCCTTGAGCCTGCTCGCAGCCAAGACGCATCAGCATGATGCCGGTCTCCACCGAGTCGAGGCCTTCGGCGATGGACTGGCGTTGAAACGCAGTCGCGAGCCCGATCACGCCTTCGAGGATCGCCAGCGCTTCGGGGTCCATGAGCAGGTCGTGCACAAAGCTCTGGTCGATCTTCAGGATCTCGGCGGGAAGCTTCATCAGGTAGGTGAGCGACGAATAGCCGGTACCGAAGTCGTCCAGTGCGAATCGGACGCCCATTTCACTGCAGGTCGAAATGACTCTCGATGTCTTGGAAACATCCTGCAGCGCGCTTGTCTCCAGTACCTCGAGTTCGAGGCTGCCCGGCTTTACATCCGGGTGCGCCGCAAGTGTGTTGCGCAGCCGTTCGATAAAGTTGGGCTGCTGCAGTTGCAGCGCACCGATGTTGACGCTGACCGGAATGTCCAGACCCTGTGCAAGCCAGGTTTCGATCTGGATGAGTGCGCTGTTGATGACCCACTCTCCCATGTCTACTGTCAGGGGATGATCCTCGATGAGTGGCAGAAAAACAGCCGGCGACAGCAATCCGCGTATCGGGTGCTGCCAGCGGATCAGCGCTTCGAGGCCGATGACCTTGCCGGTGCGCATGTTGACCTTGGGCTGATAGAACAGCAGGAACTCACTCCGCTCCAGTCCGAGGCGGATCTGCGCGATCTGATCGTGGTAGTCGCGGGCGCTCCTGTCCTGCCTTGCATCGAACAGCTGATATCGCCCCTTTCCGGCCAGCTTTGCCTGGTACATGGCCTGATCGGCCTGGCGCAGGAGCTGGTCGGCATCGATGTCATCGATCTGAGGAAAAAAACTGACCCCGATGCTGGCGGAGACCTTTGCTGCGACACCATTCGCCTGAAACGGCTCCGCCGCGGCGTCGAGCAGGCGTTCCAGCATCGGTGTGCTGGCTTCGACATTCGCCAGATCACCCATGACGGCGATGAACTCGTCACCGCCCAGCCTTGCGAGCGTGTCGCCCTCACGAAGGGCATGCTTCATCCTCACAGCCAAGCGTGCGAGCAGATCGTCTCCGACGTCGTGGCCGTACTGGTCATTGACTGCCTTGAATCCATCGAGGTCGATAAAGGCCACGGCAAGACACTTTCCGTGCCTCAGTGCCAGATACATCGCCTGCCGCAGCCGGTCGGCAAGCAATACCCGGTTTGGCAGACCGGTCAGCGAGTCGAAGTGGGCGATTCGCTCGAGTTGCCTTTGCAGCGCGCGTTGCGCGGTGATGTCTACGAAAACCGTTGCAAACTGATTCGGGGCGGGGGAGAACGCGGAGATGGAAAAGACTCTCCCGGCCGGGTCTTCAAGCGTTTCAAACAGGATCGGGTGACCGGTTGAGGCCACCGCAGCGAACTGCTCCAGGTGAGGCGGTGGTGTAAGGCCGTAGACCTGGCTTCCCCTGCAGCCGATGACCGCCGCACGATCGAGGCCAAGGATGGACTCGTACGCGGGATTAACATCCAGGAGGATGTAGTCGATGGGGTTGCCGTGGAGATCAAGCACCATTTCGTGCAAGGCCATGCCTTCGGACATGGCGGAGTAGAGCGCGTTGAATTTCGATTCGCTCAGACGCCGTGCATCATCCGCCAGGTTCCGTTCGGTGACGTCCATTGCAGCCAGACGGAATGTCTCGTCCCGCGGGTTGTTCGCCGCATCGGACTGAACATGAATGCGCCGAGGGGGAGCGTCGCCCGTAAGCAGCGTCAGATCAGCGCTGCAGCGTGCTGCCGGGCTCAAGGCGCGCTGCAGCAGCAACGCAAACTTGCGCTGGTCTTCTGGTGCGACAAAATGTTGCAGTGTCTTGCCGGAAAGGCTGGTGCTGTCGCCACCCAGCAGGCGTTGGGCTGCGACATTGAGCTTGAGAATGTGCCCGCGTCGATCAAGGGTGAAGTAGCCGACAGGCGCGAAGTCATAGAGCTCGGTGTACTCGGTGAGCGCAATCTCGAGGTTATCGCGGGCCTCACGCAACTCGGCGTTCTGAATCTCCAGTTCGATCTGATGGACTTGAAGCTCATGGACCAGGCGCGCCTGATCGGCATAGTCCAGTCGGGCCATGTCCTTACTGGCCTTCAGGCGCGATTCCGCTGCCTGACGCAGTTCATTGGCCTCGTCCTTTGGGGTCATGGGTTTCCACGTTCCCTCAGCGAGGCTTCGAGTTTCTTGGTCTCGCTGATGTCGATGAAGGTGATGACGACGCCGTTGATCACATTGTCCTGTGTCCGATAAGGCATGATGCGCGCGCGATACCAGCGTCCGTCGTGTGTTTCGATCTCCCTTTCGCAGAACATCAGCGTTCTCAGGACTTCCATCGCGTCGTCGCGAAGTCCGGGATAGTCGAGGTCGGTGACAATGTGGGAAAGCGGACGCCCGACATCACCGGAAATCAGCTTGAAGATCTTGGTGGCATGGCTGCTGAAGCGGCGCAGCAACATGTCATTGTCGAGAAAGATGGTGGCGATCTCGGTGCTGTTGAGCAGATTGGTCATGTCGTTGCGTATCCAGGTCAGGTCTTCGACCTTGGACTGAAGCTCGGCATTGACCGTCTGTAACTCCTCGTTGAGCGATTGCAGCTCCTCCTTGGAAGTGGTCAGCTCTTCGTTGGTGGATTGCAGCTCTTCGTTGGTGGACTGCAGCTCTTCGTTGCTCGACTTGAGTTCTTCAACGGTCGTCTGCATTTCCTCCTGTGTGAGCTGCAGTGCCTCGCGGGTTTGCTGCAACTCCTGATGCACGGCGTCGTGCGGTTCGGCCTCGATGGCCTTGCCTTTCCGCCGTCGCACGGGAGCGGTCGGCACGTCCTGAAAGACGATGATCACGCGGCCGCGGAGTTGCTCCGGTTTCTGGATGGCCTGAACCGTCACGTCTACGGTTTGCGTCCCTTCGTTGGCGCCTATCTTCAGGCCTTTCAGGTGGATGGGCTGTGGGTCCTTCAGGGCCCGCAGGATGACTCCGGTCAACGCTTCGCGCAAACCTTCCCGCGCCATCGCATGGATGTTGATATTGGTCTTGCCCGCCGGCGGTTCCAGATATTTTCCCGTACGCCCGCTGAAGTAGATGATGTCGCCATTGATGCCCACGAGCACGGCCGCAGGCGCAAAGGTCTGCTGAATGAGCTGGTCGGTAAGTTGGCCGATGTCGTCTGTGCCTGAGTCCATGAGCGGTTTGTTCATCAAGGTGGTCGATGGTGCCACGTAGGCCGGAAAGTTAAGCACACCCGGTGGCGTGGACTCATCGCGCCGCTGAAACAGCCTCAGCTTGCTGTTGAGCTGCATGAAGAGGTGGTCGTGGTTGCCAATCGTCTCGGCGTTGCCAAGCAGCAGCACACCGTGCGGGTTGAGACTGTAATGGAAAGTCTGCAGCAGCCGTTTCTGGAGTTCCGCACCGAAGTAGATCAGCAGATTGCGGCAGCACAGAACATCGAGCTTGGTAAAGGGTGGGTCGGAAATGATGTCGTGGGTTGCAAACACCACCATCTCTCGCACTTGCCTGTTGATGCGATAGCCGCCGTCCTCTGCAGTGAAGAAACGCGTTAGCCGCGATGACGGGACGTCCGCAGCGATGTTGGCGGGAAACACGCCTTTGCGCGCACGCTCGATGGCGTCGGGATCGAGATCGGTCGCGTAGATCTGCAGGGAATAGCGTTGCGAAGGTTTGAGCTGTTCGACCGTTTCGATAAACGTCATGGCCAGAGAGTAGGCCTCTTCGCCCGTGGAGCACGCCGCGACCCAGGCCCGCAAGCTGCCGCCGGACGGTCGATCCGAGAGCAGGGCCGGAATCGCCTGTTCGCGCAGGAGGTTCCACACCTCCGGGTCGCGAAAGAAACTGGTGACACCGATCAGGAGTTCCTTGAACAGCAGGTCAAGTTCGTGGGGGTTGGTGCGAAGTAGGCGAACGTAGTCGTCCGGTTTGACGATCTGATGCACGACCATGCGCCGTTCGATGCGCCGCTGCAGGGTGTTGGGTTTGTACAGGGAGAAATCCGTTCGACAACGGTCGCGCAGCAGCACGACGATCTTGTCGAGTGTATTGAGCGCTGACAGGAGCGGTGTCGAATCCCTGTTCGCGCTGCGCAAGGGGTGGCGAAGGCATTCCATGATCCGTGCCGGTATCGCCTTGGCCGGCGCAACGACATCGGCGATGCCAGCCTCGATTGCACTGCGCGGCATGCTGTCGGATTGCGCGGCGCGGGGATCCTGGACCAGTGTGAGCCCGCCCCTGTCCTTGATGGCGCGCAGCCCGAATACGCCGTCCGAGCCCATGCCCGAGAGAATGACGCCGATGGCACGTTCCTTGAGGTCCTCAGCGAGTGTTCTCAGGAAGAAGTCGACCGGAAGCCGCAGACCACGCGGGGCCATCTGCTCAAGCAGATGGAGCTTGCCGTGGAGTATCGACAGGTCGCAGTTGGGCCGGATGATGTACACGTGCTCAGGTCTGACCACGACACCATCGACCGCTTCGACGACCGTCATCGACGTGACGCGTTGCAGCAGTTCGGGCAAGGCGCTTGTATGGAACGGATCGAGGTGTTGCACGATGACGAACGCCATGCCGCTCGACTCCGGCACATGGGCGAGAAGCTCTTCAAGCGCCTCAAGCCCGCCTGCAGAACAGCCGATACCGACGACCGGGAACAGCGTGTCCGCAGTCATCGAACGCTTCTTTTGTGCGGAGTCTGTTTTTTTCACGTCAGGTCGTCGCTTCCCTTATATCTGTATGAACTCAGCCTCCAGTTCAAGAGTACCGCGGGCGCGTCGCAATAGCGAACATGTAATACGCAGGCCGGGGCGTTCGGGTGCCGCCCGGTTCTTGTCCGGGCGGGGTTCAACCGCCGATCAGCAGCAGCTTTCCTGTTTTCGGGTCGCGGTAAACCTGACCGAGCGCTTCATAGCCGCTGCCCGTTTCGGCTTCGCGCTGGATCGACTCCGGCACGGTCGTGAGCTCCTTGCCCAGCGTGATTTCGCGCCGCTGCTGCTGTTGCCGCTGCTGCTGTTGCTGCTGTGGCGGCTCGGTTGCGAAATGCTTCTGCAGGTCGGGGCTGAAGGACACCAGCGCGGCGATCAGACCGCAGGCGAACACGAGGACGATGTCGATGAGATTCGCCATCGGTCCGAGGGGGTCTTCGTCGGTGTCGAGAAAGGCGCTGTGCCGCCACTTATCCATGGCTGCTCTCCAGCGCGGTCAGCGCGTTGTCGTACCAGCGCCGGCGCAGGCGGCCGAGGACGAAGCCGATCATGCCTGAAAGCAGGCCGATCACCGTGGTGTCGAAGGCGACCGTCATCGCGGTGGTGAGCACCCGCAGTTCGCCTTCGCCGAGTGCGGCCAGCCCCGGCCCGAGCGGGATGAGCGTGCCCATCAGGCCGAGCATGGGCGCGAGCCGGGTGATGAAATCGGCGCGCTCGATGCGGCGCTTGCCGGCCCGCATCAGGGCGTGGCGGTCGCGCGCATCGGTGAGGCGCTGGATGCCGCCCCAGCGCTCGCCGATGCTGATGCCCAGTTCATACACGGAGAGGGCGACGAAGAACAGCAGGCCCCAGATCACCGGTTGCAGCAGCAAGGTGGTGATCTGGTGCATCAGAGTCAGGGAGATTCCGGAAAACATGTGTCGCTCTCTTCAGGTTATCGGGTTGCGCGCCCGCGCAGCGCGCCAAGCAGCAGCAGGCCAAGGGCAAGCGCCAGCAGCCAGGGCAGATAGTCGGAGGTCTGGGTTTCAGTCTCGCTGTCGGTGGCCTCGTCCGTGGTCGGCGCATTGCCGTCAGCGGCGTTCGGCGACGAATCGTCCGCCGTGCTCCGGTTCGGGTCGTCGAGGCTGACCTCCTGAATATGGCTCGGTGAGGCCTCAGCCTGCGCAGCGGCCTCGAGCCGGCTTTGCGCCAACGCCGCCTCAAGCGCTTCCGCCTTGGCCGGCGCAATGTTCGCTTTCACCAGGGCGTACATCGGATGATTTGCATGGGTGTGGCCACTGCCGGGGTTGCCGTGCTCGACGATGTTGTCGGCGAAGCGCTCGGCCAGTTGCCTGACGGTTTCTGCGTCGGCCTTCCAGAAACCCTTGTCGATGGCGACCAGCATCACCGCGAGGATGTTCGTCTGCACATAGCGGTTGTTGCCTTCGGCGAGAAACGTGTCCAGCCCCAGCTCGAGGCGGTCATCGACGTAGACGGCCTTGACCTCCTGCCACACACGCTCGTCGATGATCTCGGGGCTCGTCGCCTGCCAGCCCCACAGGTATTCGATGAACTCGCTGCCCATGGTGCGTGCGCCGGCGTAGCCTTCCTTCATCAGGGGCTTGATCCACTGCGGGTTGAGGTAGCGGCCGCGCAGTTCCGACAGCAGGGCCGTGTGGAGGGCGTCGATGCTCAGGTTCTTGCCGTTGGCGTGGTTGATCACCGCACTCGCCGGCGCCTTGCCGCGCTGGCTTTCCACCGCGAGGTTGAAGCCGCCGAGATAGTCGAAGGCGTCGTTGTTGTCCATCAGGCCGTAGAGGTTGCTCGCGCGGCCAAGAAAGGTCTGCGAGATGCCGTCCAGCTGCTGGCGGAACAGATCCTGCGCGGCTTCGCCCTGCAGGCCGGCACCATAGGCATGGCCCATGCGCTTGATGAAGACCTGCGCGAGTTCGCTGCGGTCCTGCCACGAACCGGAGCGCTCGACCATGCGGTTGATGCCGGCCCCGTAGGCGCCGGGGGTGATGCCGAACACCCGCACGCTGGCGCTGCGGCCGATCTGGGCGGCGGACATGCCGGGGGTTTTCGCGAGCAGCTTGCGCGCCTGGTCCACCCAGTTGTTGGCGACCTGGTTCAGTTCCAGCGCTTCGTCGCCGCCGCGTTGCCATTCGCCCAGCGGCGTCAGCGCTTCCTTGAGCGCCAGCGCCAGCGCGGGGTAGTCCCTGACGATGCGGTCGCGGCTGGCGTCGAGCGCCAGCAGGCCGGCCTTGTCCAGCAGCAGCATGTGCTGGCCGTAAAGATCGCGGAACAGGCCCGACGTGGTGAACACGACGTCGTAGCGTTTCGGCTGGTCCTTGCCCAGTGGCAGGCGCTCAAGCCCCTTGACGATGCCGCGGCTGTTCCACACCGGACGCACGCCGAGCAGCTTCATGCCGAACGCGATCATCGCGCCTTCGTCGCGAACCGCGTCCGAGGCCCACAGGATCACGCCCTGTTTGTTCGCCGCCACTTCCTTGGTGTAGGCGGCGACGCCGGTCTCGCCGGAGAGCACCTGGCCGGCAAGCGTCGAGCCGGTTTCGTACGCGAGCTTGGTGGGCAGCAGGCTGCCGTCGAGCGCATAGAAGTTGCGCCCGGTCGGCAGCGCCTCGGGCGTGCGGATCGGGTCGTTGCCCTTGCCGGGTGCGACGAACCCGCCATCCAGCCCCCTGATGAGCGCAGCCATCTCGGCCCTGGGCGAGGCCTGCAGCTGCGCGCGCCAGCGCCTGGCCTCGGCGCTGTCGGGCGCGCCACCGTCGAGCATGGACTTCATCATGGTGTCGATCGCATCGCGCGACCAGGCGCGGCCGAACACATGCAGGCCGAGGGGCATGAAGTCTTCCTGCAGCTTGGTCAGGTAGTGGCCGACCTCGTGCAGCAGCAGCGCCTCGTCGATGTCGTCGAAGCCGATGCCGCGCACCTTGAGCTCCTCGTCCATACTGGCGGTCAGCTCCTCACGCAGGCCCATGCTGTCGATCTTGCGGCGCAGGGTCTGCACCGCCTCGCTGCGGGTGTAGCCGTCGGTGGCAGCTTCGGCGCTCTCGATCAGCTGTCGCAGTTCGAGCAGATCGTCGTACAGCTCGGTGATCGCCAGCGGCGGTGTGAGGTGGTCCACCATCACGGCGAGCCCGCGGCGCTTGGCCTGAATGCCTTCGCCCACGCCGTCGACGATGTAGGGGTAGATGCCGGGCAGATCGCCCGCGACCAGACTCGGGTAGTCGCTCTCGCTCAGGCCCGCGCTGCGCTTGGGCAGGAACTCATAGGTCGAGTGGCGGCCCACATGCACCAGCGCGTCGGCCTTGAATACCGAGTGCAGGTAATGGTAGAAGCCGAGGTACTGGTGCGGCGGCGGGAAGGACATGTTGGCGTGCAGCAGCTCTTCGTTCAGCTCCCAGCCACGCGGAGGTTGCGGCCCGAGAAAGACATTGCCGAAACGCACGCCGGGGATGAGCTGCCGGCCTTCCCACACCATCACCTTGCCGGGGGCAGCGCCCCAGCCGCGAATACCCTCGATCTGCATTGCGATCAGCGCCTGTGCAAGCTGCTGGCTCGGCTGCCATTGCGGTGCCTCGCCCCTGGCCAGCGCATCGAGGGCGTTGCGATAGGCCACTTCGAGCTGTGCGAGCAGATCGAGCGCACGCGGGCGGCCCTTGTGCCGCAGGCCGTCGAGCGCGTGCTGCAGGTCGCTGACGGTGCGCTCCATGCGCTGCCTGAGCAGGCCGATTCGCGCCAGACGTTCGCTCATCGACTCGAGCCCCGCAATCGACGCCGCCTGATCCTGCATCAGTTGCTGCAGTGCGCCGAGGGGGCCATTCACCATCTCCGCCTGAACGCTGGCGGGCAGGGTCTTGAACCACGCCTCGTAGTCTGCCGCCGTCAGGGTCTGCACCCGCTTCGACATGTCCTGCAGCGCCTGCCGGTCTTCGGGCAGGTTCACGCCGCTGGCCTGCAGCAGATCGAGCAGGGCCTTGCCGTCGGCGGGCAGGTCGCCGGTCTTGTAGCCGGCGGCCTTCAGGCTGCGCAGCATGTCGAGCAGGCTCTCGGGCACGTTGAGGTTGTCGGCGCCAATGTTGTGGCGGCCGGGCGGATGGTTGTAATAGACGATGGCGATGCGCTTGTCGGCGTTCTTCTTTTCCTGCAGCCGCAGCCAGTTGTTGAGGCGCCGCGCCTGGCGCTCGATCTCGGGCACCACAGGCTTGCTGCGCGAGACCTGCGCGCCGGTCAGCGGGTCGAGCTGTGCGGGTTCGGCCAGTGCCACCACCTGAGGCTGGCTCACGCCCTGCAGTTCGGGCATGGCGAGACGGTAGTGGATCGCGTCGCGCGGAATGCCCTGATCCGACAGCTGCCAGTCGGCCTCACTCCATTCGCTCATGCGCAGCGCCTTGATCACCGGCACATCGAGCTTTTCCAGTGCCGCGCTCACCGTTTCGCGGCCTTCGCCGCCGCCGATGACGAAATCCTGCACCGCGACGATCGCGGTTGCGCCGCGCTGCTTCGCCGTCAGTGCCGCGATGGTGTCGACCGCGCTCACGCTCGGCGGGCCCCAGGCCGCCAGTACCGACACGCACTGCCAGTCCTGCGCCGCACACAGCTGCTGATGCAGCGCCCATTCGCCTGCAAGGTCGCCGGTGTCGTGATCCAGAATCCACAGGGTGCGCCGGTTCAGGTTGATCTGCCGGCCCAGTTCCGCTGCGTCCATCCAGCGCACGCCACCCTTGTCATGCAGGGCGGTGCGCACGGCCGGCACAAGGGTGACGGGTTTCTGTCGCACACCGCCACTGGCAACCAGGTCGAGCAGGCTGGCGGCGTTGTCTACCGAACGATTCACCCAGTACGCGCGTGCGTGCAGCCAGTCTGCATGGCGCGGCTGGGCGGCCTTGAGCCGGGACAGCTCATCGGTGCCGCTCAGGGCCGCCTTCTCGCTGACGATTGCCTCGGGGATGTCCTTGGCGAAGATGCTGCCATTGCGGTCGTGCTGCAGCGGCAGCAGGCGCCGGTCGCTGTGCAGCACCATGCGCGCCTGCCCCTGTGGGTAAGGCATGTTCAGCAGGCGCTCGACGGGCTCGCCGAACACCGCGATCATCAGCACGGCCTGGTGCTCCGCGATCAGGGCCTGCAATTGCCTGTCGTCCATTTCTGCCAGCTGGCTGACGCTGCGGATGTGGATGACCTGGCCCTTGCGCGCGCTCAGGAGTTCGTGTGCGCCGGCGACCAGCGTGGGTGCGGAACGGTCAGACACGATGGCGAGGACGCTTTTGTCAGCGGCCAGCAGTGGCTGCGAAAGCAGCAAGAAAGCGAGGCACAGCGCGGCCCCCAGGCCCGGCCAGCGGAACGGGCGTGTCGGAAATGGCATGAAAGAATTCCTGCCGCGGCGCTCCCGCTCGCGGCTTGTTATTGATCACGTGAAACGGCCGGGGGAAGGGGCTGGCAAAATAAAAACGAAACCTGTGTGGCACCCCGCCACTGCGCATCTCTCTCGATTTCAGGCCGGTCTCCGGACTCGCAGATTGCCGAACACCAGGGTTCGACAAAACACCTTCGCCTTCCCACGCCGCGATGAACGCGATCTGCGCAGTGGCTGCCGATGCCGGGAGGCACGGCCGAAGGGTTGAATCTGCTTACCGTTGCGGGGGCAGTACGGGCATTGCTCCAAGAGCGCACCCGTTTCCCGTTTACCCCGAACGCAATGGATTTGCGTTCAGGCACCTGAAAAACAGGCCGCAAGCTTAACAAGTTCGAAGGACGAGTCAAGGACATCGGGATTCCCCTTGAACAGTGCATGAGCTTCCGCTGCGTCGTCGCTGTCGTTGCGCACGGGGAATCTTCATGCGCGCCGAGCATCGTAGTCAGGGTGAGGGCGGCAGGTGCCGCATCTTGCCCGCAAGACGGGGCACGCGCTGGCGGCGCGGATCAAGCCTTTATCAGGGGAGGTCTGCAGGGACGTACGCATGGAGAGATTCTTGAAACCCGACCCGCAGCACGATGGCCATGCCTTGTTGAACCTTGTCGATACGGTCATCCGCGAGCTCCAGCCGGGGGCGCTGTTGCGTGCCGGCCTCGACAGCCAGTTCGACCGCGACCTGGGCCTCGACAGTCTGGCGCGGGTCGAACTCCTCGCCCGCGTGGAGCGCAGCTTCGATGTTCGACTTCCGGACGATACGCTGGGGAGGGTGGAAACGCCGCGTCAGCTGCTGGCTGCGCTCGAAGTCGCCGGGCACCGCCCGCTGCCGGCGGCGCGGACCGGCAAGGTGGCGCTGGCGACGCCCGAGCAGACTGCAGGCAGTCCGGAGGACGCATCGACGCTGGTCGAGGTGCTGAACTGGCATGTTGCGCGCCACCCCGAACGTATCCACGTCACCTTCTACCGCAGCGAGGACGAAACCGAGACCCTGAGCTACCGACAGCTCGCCGATGCGGCGGCGCGGGTCGCCGGAGCGCTGGCGCAGGCAGGGGTGCAGCCCGGGCACGCGGTTGCGCTGATGCTGCCGACCGGGCTGGATTTCCTGTGCAGCTTCTATGGCGTGCTGATGGCCGGCGCGGTGCCGGTGCCGATCTATCCGCCGGCACGCCCTGCACAACTCGAGGATCACCTGCGCCGTCAGGGCGGCATTCTGCGCAATTGTGAAGCGCGGGTGATGATTACCTTCGACCGTGTGCGTCCGCTGGCGCAGATGCTGACCGGGCTGTGCCCGACGCTGGACAAGGTGCTCACGCCCGGCGAGCTCGATGCGGAACCCCTGCCGCGCGTACAGGCCGGTGCGGACGACCTGGCACTGCTGCAATACACTTCCGGCTCGACCGGCGATCCGAAGGGCGTGATGCTGACCCACGCCAACCTGCTCGCCAATATCCGCGCCTGGGGTCGCGGGGTCGGGCTGAGCTCGACCGATGTCGCGGTGAGCTGGCTGCCGCTTTACCACGACATGGGGCTGATCGGCGCCTGGCTTGGCAGCGTGTATCACGCCTATCCGCTGGTGCTGATGTCTCCGCTGGATTTCCTTGCCCGCCCCGAGCGCTGGCTGTGGGCGATCCATCGTCATCGCGGTACGGTCACGGCGGCCCCGAACTTCGCCTTCGATCTGTGCGTCAAGCGTCTCGCCGGGCAGCCGCTGGACGGGCTCGACCTGTCGTCCTGGCGCTTCGCGGCCAACGGCGCCGAAGCGATCAGTCCCGCCACGCTGGAGCGCTTCCGCGAGGCGTTTGGTGCCTACGGATTGCGGCCGGAAGCGCTCGCGCCCGTCTATGGGCTCGCCGAGTGTTCGGTCGGTCTCACCGTATCGCCTCCGGGACGCGGGGCGCGCATCGATGCGGTCGGGCGCGAAGCCCTGACACGCAATGGACGTGCCGAAACTGCAGCAGCCGGCGATGCATCGGCGATGCACTTCGTGTCCTGCGGCTCGGCCTTGCCGGGGCACGAACTGCGGATCGTCGACGATGCCGGCAGCGAGCTGCCCGAACGTGTTGTCGGCAGTCTCGAGTTCCGCGGCCCGTCGGCGACGCGGGGCTATTTCCGCAATCCCGATGCCACTGCAGGCCTGTTTCACGACGGCTGGCTGGTGACAGGTGACTACGCGTATCTCGCCGATGGCGAGGTGTATTTCACCGGTCGTGCCAAGGACATGATCATTCGCGGCGGGCGCAATTTCTATCCGTATGACCTCGAGCATGCGATCGGCGAGCTGCCGGGGGTACGCAAGGGCTGCGTGGCGGTCTTCGGTGCTGCCGACCCCCAGCACGGCGATGAGCAGCTGGTCGTCGTCGCAGAAACCCGCGAGCAGGATGCCGCTGCCCGACAGGCGCTGGAGCGCAGGATTGTCGCCGCGGCGGCGGACGAGCTGGGCCTGCCGCCCGATGTGGTGGTGCTTGCGCCGCCGCACGCGGTGCTGAAGACCTCGAGCGGCAAGATCCGGCGCGCAGCGATTCGCGATGCCTGGCGGGATGGCACGCTGGGTGCCGCCGGCCGCGCGGCCTGGCTGCAGGCGACGCGGCTGTTTGTGGCGAGTGTGCCGGGCAGGGTGCGCGGTTTTGCGCGTCGTGCCAGCGCCAGACTCTACGGGACCTGGGTGTGGACTGTATTCGCCGTGCTTTCACCGATTGCGGCCGTGGGGATCTTCACATTGCCCCGGCTTGAGCAGCGCTGGGCGGTGGTGCATCAGCTGGCGCGTGTCTTCCGCGTACTGAGCGGCAATCGTCTGCAGGTCGCCGGGCTGGAACATCTGCCCACCGGTCCCTGCGTGCTGGTGGCCAACCATGCGAGCTATGCTGACGGGCTGGTGCTTGCGTCCGTGCTGCCGCACCCCGTCGCCTTCGTCACCAAGGCAGAGTTCAAGAGCAACCGGGTGATGCGTCCGCTGTTCGAGCGCATGGGGGCGCACTTCGTCGAACGATTTGATTCGCGTCGTGGCGTAGCCGACGCGCAGGCGCTGGCGACCGCGGCACGCGCCAACCCGCCGCTGTTCTTCTTTGCCGAGGGCACCTTCACTGCACGCCCGGGGCTGCGGCCGTTCCGCCTCGGTGCGTTTCAGGTTGCGGCCGAAAACCACCTGCCGGTGGTGCCGATCGCCATCACCGGCACCCGGCAGATCCTGCCTGGAGACTCGTGGCGTCCGCGCCCCGGTCCGCTCGGTGTCACCATCTGTCCGCCGGTCGTGCCCGAAGCTTCAGACTGGCATGGCGTGCTCGCGCTGCGGAACGGCGTGCGCCAGCACATCCTCGCGCACTGCGGCGAGCCGGATCTGGCGAGTGCCGCGAGGCCGGGCGCTCAGCCCGGCGTGTGAGCGGGCGTGGCGATTCAGGGGGCGCTCAAGTCGTGCGCACGACGACTGCGTAGCGCCCCTTGTCCCGGCCTGACGTGGGCAGATTCATGAACTCCGACACAAGCGCCTCGAAGCCGAGTCCGGTGAGCATTTCGAGCACGGTCTCCGGTGGATGCGAGTCGTAATGGAAGGGCTGGCCGAACATGGTGTCGGTGAACGCGGGGTGTTCGGAGCCGCCGCAGGTCAGCATCATGCGTCCGCCCGGCAGGAGCATGGCGCGAAAACGCCTCAGCAGTGTTTCATGCATGGTGCGGTCGATATGAAACAGCGCATCCCAGCACACGATCGCGTGGAAGCGTTCTTCGGTGCTGAAGGATTCGATCCGGGTGTGGATCCATGTGGCCTGCGGAAAGCGTTCGCGCGCGAGCGCCAGAAGCGCTTCGGACTGATCGATGCCGGTGAGCGCATGGCCCGCGGCAAGAATGTGTTCCGCAATCGGCCTGCCGGTTCCGCAGCCCAGATCGAGCACCTTCGCGCCAGCAGGCAGCCCACAGAGCAGTGTTTCCAGGTAGTCGCGCTCGCGTCCGTAGAAACCCGCGCGGGCGGCATCCCAGGACGGGGCGATGGCGTTATAGCTATCCCGGTTCATCAGACGGCGTTCCGAAGGAAAGGAGGCGCAGCGACGCGTACGAATCGTGAGCGGCTGCACCGGACCCGATCAGTCTAGTACATGCCCGCCAGATTGTTGCCCAGCATGCCGACGCTGAAACCCAGCACGGCGCCCAGCGGCGGCGCCCAGTGGCGGCGCATGTGCGACTGCGGTGCGATGTCCTGAAAGATCAGGTACAGGATGCCGCCTGAGGCGAACAGCATGCTTGCACCAAGGAGTTCGAGCCTGTCCCCCAGATACAGCCAGCCCAGAATGGCGATCACCGGCCCGATGGGAACGAGCATCAGCATCAGAAGGAGGATGCGCGACGCGTCCGGCTGCTTTGCAGCTTTCAATTCACGGTAGGCATTGAAGCCCTCCGGGATGTTCTGCAGGCCGATGAACAGGGCCAGCAGCGGAGCCGCCCGCGACCCTGCGGCCAGGGCGCCGCCCAGCGCCAGGGATTCCGGAATGTAGTCGAGCAGCATCGCGGTGAATTGTGGCTTCTCGCGGCGTTGCAGCCCCAGGAAGCGCTCCAGCGCAAAGAACACAATGCCGCCGAGCAGGAAGAAAAAGGTGCTCGATAGCGAGTGGCCGAGGTATTCGGTGCCTTCGGGAATCAACACCAAGGCAACCGCTGCCGCCAGAATGCCGCCGCCAAAGGCGATCACGGAATGGCGGAACTCGTTCTCCAGCCACGACGGCCGCAGGCGCTCGTACTTCGCCAGCACGCCGCCCAGGGGAATGCAGGCCCCTGCGCAAACCGCGTACACCACGATTCTCGTGATTTCATCCAATTGGAGTGGCCTCAACAATACAGCTCTTCATGCGCGCTTCGGCGAGCAGGGCGCTCGTGCCCTTGCTGCAGCGACGGGGATGACTGTCCCGGCATTCGGGCCGCGCGATGCTGGCCCCGTTGAGGCGATCTTACGACGTCTGCGTTGAGGGACAAAACCTGCCCGGCCGCGGGAGCCCGTGGAAATCCTTCTCCGGCGCTTCCCACGACCGGCCCGGGCACGAAATCCGCACTGGTTTCCGGCTGTCTGCGACGAACGGTCCGGCTTGAATCGAGCGTGCTTACTGCTGCTTCTGCGGACGCGATCTCTCGTTCGGGCCATGGGCGGAGCGGCAGGCGAGTGGCTTGCCCTCGGGCGTGGCGCAGGTCCCGCTGACAGTGCCGGAAGGCGTGCTGAAGCTGCAACTGGCGCCGTCGCTCAGGGACTTGCACGCGTCCAGTGCCTCCTGCGGCGGTTTGCGCGGACCGCCCTGTTGTGCGATGGCCGATTGCGCGAGAAGAAGGGCGGAACTGCAAGCGACAGTGGCCACGAAGCCCGCGCGCGAGAAGGACTGCTCTACCTTGATCATCAGACTGCTCCTGTGAGTCTGCAAGCACGTGCCTGCGGATGAGCACACTGTAGCGACCCACTGTGTAGAGAAAATGGATTCAGCGTATCAATGTCGTCACAATCCTTACCGGTGCCGCCGGTGGAACCGGGTGGTACATTCTCGCTCACTGGTGAGCGTCAGGGGTTGCGGTGCCTGGCTCACGGATTTCTCGCGTTCGCGTTCAACTTTTTCTCGCCCGGGCAGGGGCAGGGAGCGTCTGGTGCAGTTACACATCTGGTTGATCTATCTGGTCGCGGTCATTGGCTTGTCGCTCACGCCTGGCCCGAACAGTCTGCTTGCGCTCACGCATGGCGCCCTGCACGGACATCGCAAGACCCTGTTCACCGTATACGGCGGCGCGCTCGGCTTCGTCAGTCTGATCGCACTGTCGATGCTGGGTATCGGCGCATTGCTGCAGACCTCCGCTCACGCACTGATCGCACTGAAGTGGATCGGTGGCGCCTATCTGGTGTGGCTCGGCTTTCAGCTGTGGCGCGCACCACCACTGCAGCTTCAGCCGGACGCGCGCATGGTCGATACGCGGGGGACGACGCTGTTCCGCCAGGGCCTGCTGGCGGCGATCTCCAACCCCAAGGTGCTGCTGTTCTACGGCGCCTTCCTGCCGCAGTTCATCGACCCGCACGCCGATCTGCTGCTGCAGTTCGTCATCATGGCGGCAACCTTTGCCGTCGTCGAATGCGCGGTCGAGTATCTGCTCGCGCGGCTTGCCCATCGCATTCGCCCGATCCTCGAACGCACCGGGCGCAAGTTCAACCGCGTCTGCGGAGGCATGTTCGCAGTGATGGGGGCAGCGCTCCCGATGACGCGCTGAGCACACGACTGACGGGTTGTTGTCCCGCCTGGCGCTCGTTGTTCATCTCCGCAGTTCTGTATTCATGAGTGCGGAAATCGACATTTCCATTTTGCGGGTCTATGTTTGATCGGGGCTGCCAGCCTTCGAGCCAACGCAGTCTTGTTCTGCTCAGCTCATCCTGTGGCGAATGTCGATCGATCGTGCGCCGGATGGGGGAGGTCGGGATCTATCCGGTTCATGTGCGGCTGATGCCATGCGCTGGAACATCGAGGGGCCAGGAACATGAAATTCAAGGATTACTACGAAGTCTTCGGCATTCCGCGCACCGCCACCCAGGACGAGATCAAGCGCACCTACCGCAAGCTGGCGCGCAAGTACCATCCCGACGTGAACAAGGACGCGGATGCGGAGCTGCGGTTCAAGGAGATCGGTGAAGCCTATGCCGTGCTGAAGGACCCGGAAAAGCGCGCCGCCTACGATCAGGTCGGCAAGCAGTGGAAAGGCGGCGACGATTTTCAGCCACCGCCGGACTGGGATGCCGGGTTCGAGTTCCGCGGCGACGGTGCCGACGTGCACGGCGATGCGAGCGACTTTTTCGAAGCCCTGTTTGGCCGCCGCGCGCGCACCGCGCATGGAGGGCGGGGGCATGCCCGGGGTCAGGATCATCACGCCAAGGTGCTGATCGATCTCGAAGATGCCTACCGCGGCGCCAAACGCAGTATCGGCCTGCGCATGCCTGCAGTGGACGCACATGGCCGTGTCGTGCTGCAGGAGCGCCAGCTCGACATCACCATTCCGAAAGGCATCCGCGCAGGGCAGCATCTGCGCCTGGCCGGCCAGGGCGAGCCGGGCATGGGGGCGGGGCCGGCCGGTGACCTGTTTCTGGAGGTCGGCTTCAATCCCGATCCGCGCTACCGCGTGGACGGACGCGACGTGTTCGCGGCCCTGCCGCTGGCACCGTGGGAGGCGGCGCTTGGCTGCTCGCTGAGTCTGCCCACGCCTGAAGGCCCGGTGCAGCTCACGATTCCTGCGCGCACGACGGCGGGGCGGCAGCTGCGCCTCAAGGGGAAGGGCATACCCGGCAGTCCCGCGGGTGATCTGTACTTTGTCGTTTCAATTGTGGCGCCGCCAGCCGACAGCGAGGCACAGAAGGCAGCCTACCGGGCGCTTGCCGAAACATTCGACTTCGATCCCCGTGCGGCCACGAAAGGATGATCGACCATGAGCACAACACATATCCAGATCACCTCGATCCGCATCGTCGAGGAAGAGGTTCAGCTGACACTGGCGGAGCTGTGTCAGGCCTGTAATGCGCCTGAGGCGTCGGTGGTCGCCTGGGTGAACGAAGGCATCCTTGAGCCGAGCGGTGACGCGCCCGAGGACTGGCGCTTCACCGGCGCGTCGCTGCGGCGTGCCCGCAAGGCCCGCTGGCTGACCCACGACATGGAAGTGAATGCGCAGGGCGTCGGCATCGTGCTCGATCTGCTCGACGAGATCGCGGACCTGCAGGCCCGTCTGCAGCGGGCCGGACTCGACTGAGCGCTGGTCCCGGCGCCTGCCGGAGGGGGCGCACGCGAGACCTGCGGCCTCAGCTGGTCGAGATGATTTCGTCGGAAAGGTTGTCGACGACAACAGGGCACGCGAGATAGGTCAGGCTGGGTTCGCTGCCGTACTTCCCGCGTATGAATGCCTTCCACTCCTCGGTGTACACCCGGTCTGCATCTTCACGGGAATTCCAGAGGTAGATACCGCCCCCGGTCGATCCGTCCTCGGAGAGGTAGTAGTACTTCCGGATCAGACCCTGCATGACGCGGTACTTCGGGGCCGTGCTCAGAAAAATCTCTTTGGCCTCGGCTTCGGTGAGGGGGGTCGGGAGTTTGAATTCGACGATTGCCGTGATCATGTTTGTCTCGGTTCAGGAGGAGTGAGGCGCGGGCAGGAGGTGCGGCGCTCGCAAGACCTGATGGCCCGAAGGCCATCGTCGCCCTGAAAGAGTGCCGTGCGCGCAGCGGGCGGCACCTCGGCGCAGAATCAGGGAAGCCGGTGCAGGGCGCAGATCTTGTTGCCGGACGGATCGCGCAAGTAGGCAAGGTACAGCTTGCCGGACGCGCCTTCGCGAACACCCGGAGGATCCTCACAACTTGTCCCCCCATTGGCGACGCCGGCTGCGTGCCAGGCGTCGACCTGCGCCGGGTTCTCGGCTGCAAAGCCAAGGGTGCTGCCATTGCCGTGGCAGGCGGGTTCGCCGTTGATCGGGAGCGACAGCGCGAAGACGCCGCCCTTGTTAACGTAGAAACAACGACCCTTCGGATCAATGACACCGGGTCCGTGGCCAAGCGTCCCCAGCACGGCATCGTAGAATGCCTTCGATGCCGGAAGGTCGTTTGCACCAACGAATACGTGACTGAACATCTGAACTCTCCAATTGGGTAATTTGACGACCACATTGTGGTCACTGCTTGTCTTGTTCGCTTCCAGCGAGGCGCAAGCATTGCAGCTTGCGCCACTAACGGCAAGGTCTGTCGAAGGGCAGGGGAGCGCGCGAACTCAGTCCTTCCGCGGGGAGGAGGAGGTTCTTGACCACCTGTGAATGCCGGTACCGTCTGGCAAGATCGAGGGCGCTTTGTCCATCCTTGGACTTGAAGGTCTGCGTCACGCTCCAGCAGCAGGCTCACCGTACTGAGCTGACCATGTGCTGCAGCCGCCATCAGTGTGGCGCAGCCAAACGTGTTCTGTGCCCCGGATCAGCTCCGCGCCCCACGCGCGCAGCATGCGCGGTGGGATCTCAAGCGCGCACGCCGCGAGGAAGGACGCGCATCGCGTCAGGCCGCGGCCTGCTTCCGGGCGTGAAAGATGAAGCCGATGGTGTTGAGCAAGAGTTGGGCAGCGAGAATGGAGGTGGATCCCGTGGGGTCGTAGGCCGGCGCCACTTCGACGAGGTCCATGCCGACGATCTGCCCTCCACTGCGACGGGCCAGGGCCTGGATGATTTCCAGCACCTCGTAGTAGAGGAAGCCACCGTGGCTCGGTGTGCCGGTGCCCGGTGCGATGGACGGGTCGAAGCCGTCGATATCGATGGTCAGGTAGTAAGACACCCCTTCGGGAATCTGTGCCAGCACACCGGCAGTACCGAGCTGGCGCACCTGGCGCACCGACAGAATGGTCGAGCCCGCATCCCGGGCCGCCTGGTAATCGCTACGGTTGGACGAGGAAACATTGCGGATGCCAATCTGGGTCATGCCGCTGACATGGTTCTGTTCGGACGCGCGACGCAGCGGGTTGCCATGGCCGTAGCGCACGCCGTGCCGTTCATCGACGAAATCGAGGTGGGCGTCTACGTGCAGGATGTGGATCGGACCGCGTCCCTCGAAAGCCTTGATCACTGGTGCGTGGATGGAGTGGTCGCCGCCGAGCACGACAGGCATGGCGCCCTTTTCGAGGAGCTTGCGCACCGCATACTCGATGTTGGCGTTGCTCTTGGCCTGATCCGTATGGACGATGTCGGCGTCACCCACGTCAACCATCCGTACCTGGTCTTCGGTGAGATACATGGTGTCGTCTTCGTGATCGTAGGCACCGGCGTGCCCGAACGAGAACAGCGTCGACGCTTCGCGGATGCTCCGGGGGCCGAAGCGCGCACCTGGGCGCCATTGTGTGCCCATGTCGTTCGGCGCACCGAGTACTGCAACGTCGGCATCAATGTGATCCCAGTCGGTGCAGGGGCGTGACTTGGCGAAGGTGCAGTGGCCCACGAAGGGCAGGTTGAGTCGACCTTGGTCGTAGCTGTTATCGGACATGTTGGCGTTCCTTCGGAGTTTCCATGCTTGCAGCGGGTGTTCGCTTGCCTTGGGGACCAATCTAGACGCCATCATGCATCGATAAAATGCTAAGTTTCAGAAGGTCACATCGGTGAGCGTTGATGATTTATCCTGGTGCAATGCACCAGCCTGGTGAGTGGGCATGGGCAGGGCTGCATGTGAGAGAGGTGAGGGATGAAGCAGCTGCACGATGTGGATCTGCGCCTGTTGCGGGTTTTTGATGTTGTAGTGCGGTGCGGTGGGCTGTCGGCTGCTCAGGCCGAACTGAATGTGGGCCAGTCGACCATCAGCATGCAGCTTGCCCAGCTCGAGGTAAGGCTGGGTGCCCGGTTGTGCGAACGCGGTCGTGGGGGGTTCCGCCTGACCGAAGAGGGGCGGGCGATTCATGAGGCTTCGCAACGATTGCTGAGCGCGGTCGACGGGTTTCGGCTTGAGGCCGATCAGTTGAAAAGGACCTTCTCCGGCACCTTGAACCTGGGGCTGATCGACAACACGGTCACCGACACGAAATCACCGCTGAGGGGCGCAATTCAGCGCTTTCTTGCACGGGGAAAGGACGTGGGGGTGCATGTGTATATCGGTACGCCCAGTGAGCTGGAGCAACGGGTGCTGGACGGGCGCCTGCACCTGGCCGTCGGTCACTTCCCCTTCCAGGTGCCGGGTCTGGCGGCGCTACCGCTCTACGACGAGCCGCATGGCCTGTTCTGTGCAGCTGACCACGCTGTGCTGAAGGCGGACATCGGCGGCGGTAACGGTGACATGCTGGCGCAGGTGCGCAGCGAACAGGTCGTTGCCCGGGGCTATCTGAGGCGGCGCGATCTGGATCTGCTGAACGTCAACGTTGCGGCGTTCACCGTAGACAACATTGAGGCCCAGGCCATCCTGATCCTGTCGGCGGGATGCATCGGCTTTCTCCCAATCCACTACGCGGCGCAATGGGTGGGGAGGGGGGAGCTGGTACAGATTCTCCCGAACAGCATGGTGCTTGTGTCACGCTTCACTGCGATCCGCCGGCGACTCGCGCCACCACCGCTGGTGCGGAGCTTTCTTTCCGATCTGACGGCTGGAAGCCCATAGTTCCGGGACGGCGCGGCTGCAGGATCGCGGCCTGTTTCGCGCTCTGTGCCGCGGTGTGGCGCAAGACGGGCAGCGCAGGGGCGCAGCCGGATCAGTCAGCCGCCGACGGCGCCAGGACAGTTGGTCGCGCAATTGTCGCTTGTCAGTGTTAGCATCTGCGTCTCCTTCGCCTTTAGCTCAAAGGCCGTCCTGCCAGATGCGGGACATTTCAGAACCGGTGTGTTCAGCTTTCGTGGCACATGCCGCAGCACTGAACCGCCGCTCCTCTTCAGGTCGACCTTGCGCCCGACCACCCTCAGCCGGAAATCAACAATGCAACAGCTTACTTCACAAGGCCAGATGATCGTCAGCGATCTGGCCGCACGTCACGGATTCAGCACGGATGCGGTCACGCACATGCTGTTTGCCGTGCTCAATGGAAACGGCGGCCAGGCTCAGTTCAGCCATGGCGAATTCGGGGGCTCGGGGCAGTGGATGCGCGGCGGCATGATCATGCTCGGCGACATGTTCAATAGCTACCTCAAGGGCCGGGTCGACAGTCTGTGTTCGGAAATTTCGAACATTCTGGTCAATCAGCCCGGTTTGCTGCGCTCGGGCAGCTTTCAGTCGCAGAGCCAGGGCGGCGGCAGTTTCCAGCACCAGGCCAACGGCAGTCCGGCTGGACGTTCAAGCCTGTTCGTACCCGATCCCGAGGACAACTGGTGGCCCCAGGATCTCGGTGCGCCCAATGCCACCGGATCGCAGAACAACGTGCGCTACGCCTATTTTGGCGGTGCGCGTCGGCTCGCGGTCAAGACTGGCGGCGAAGTCTGGGTCTATGACACTCTGGATCACAGCATCGGCGGATTCTCCCAGCAGCAGGGCTCGGGCAGTGACATTGTCTTTGGCAGCCAGTACGGCACCGTGAACCTGGCCTCGCTGCCCTTGATATCCCGCAACGGCCAGCCGTATTCCCCGCCGTTGGCTCCGCAGGGAATGCAGTCGCCGCAGTCGTCGCAGTCGTCAAGCCAGGCGCCGCAGGCTCCCCAGAGTTCGCAGCCGGCCAGTCAGGTGCGTGGCGCGTCCAGCGAGGATGTTCTTGCGGCGATCGAAAAGCTGGGTGACCTCAAGGCCAAGGGTTTCATCAGCGAGGACGAGTTCGCGAGCAAGAAATCGGAGTTGCTGTCGCGTCTCTGATGGCGCGCTAAACAGGCGCTCACGCTGCCAGCAGCGTCAGCGCTTGAGTTGCCGCATCAGCCCGTCAACGTACCGTCGGTCTGCGCAAGCGCGCGACTGACGGTTGCGCAGGCGACCACGATGTCAGCGCGACGACATGCCCAGGCGCAGGCGCAACCGGGTGCCCCAGCTAGCGGGTGCGCCGTAGTAGAGCAGTGCGGAAATGATGATCACGCTGCCGACCAGCGTTGTGCGGGTTGGGGCCTCGTTCAGGACCAGCCATACCCAGACTGGGCCAAGAACCGCTTCGAACAGCAGGAAAAGGCTCACCTCGGTCGCACTCGTATAGCGGGGCGCGATCTGCAGCAGGGTGAAACCGATGGGCATCAGAATCGCACCGGTCAGCGCGATGGCAGCGAGCTGGGTCCATTCCGTGTCTGCCTGCGGGGCGCCGCCGAGCATCAGGCCGAAGGTCGCCGCAATCATTCCGCCGAACATCAGGCCGGGCGTCAGGTCGATGTTGCTCTTGAGACGGGCAAGCGTGAAGTTGATGGCAAGGAAGATGGCGGTGCACACGGCAAACAGATTGCCCAGCATATCGTTCTGACCGCCGCCGTCCGTCGCGATGATGGCGATGCCGATCAGGGTGACGAACATCGAGATGGCCGTCTTGCGGTCGATCCGCTCGTCGAGTACCAGCCAGCTTATCAGCGCGGCAAACACCGGCGCAGTGGCGATGATCATCACCGTTGCGGTCGCACTGGTGCGCTGAATCGCCTCCGTGTAGCAAGTGGTGTTCAGGGCAAAACAGAATCCGCTCGCGACACCGAGACGGCCGGCCCGCTTGATGGCGCGCACGGCGGCGAGACGATAGCGATACAGCACCACTGCACTGAAGCCCAGCGTCATGAACAGCCCGCGCCACATCAGCACGCTGGCGTGATCGAGGTTCACCCAGCGCATGACGAGTACATCGGGCGAGATCAGGGTGACGCCTGCGAGGCTTAGAAGCAGTCCGGTGGTCCGCGTTTGCATGCTGTTGTTCTCTGAGCAATAGAAAAAGGCGCCCGAAGGCGCCTCGTGGTGGCGCAGTAAAGCTTTTTCAGCCGATGACGGGCAGGGTGGGCCAGGCCCGCTTGTGCAGCAGTTCGCAGCCTGAATCGGTAATCACGATGTTCTCCTCGTGCACCATCATCCGGCCCGGCGCGAAGGTCATGCCCGGCTCGAGGGTGAGGATCATGCCGGCTTGCAGCACGACGTCGCCCTTGGGCACGTTCGAGGGCCATTCGGTGAGCTGCATGCCCAGCCCGTGACCCATCCGTCCCACGTCGTTGCCCAGCGCACCGGCATCTTCGAGCACTGACCACATGGCCTGCCACACATCGCCTGTCGTTGCACCCGGCGCCGCGGTGCGCAGGCCTGCTTCGGTGGAGGCGAAGACCGCTTCATAGGCCTGGTGCGCTGTCGGATCGACCTGACCGAAAGCATAGTTGCGGTCGAAATCGCTGAAATAGCCGTCGAAGTTCGCACCCGTGTCGATGATGAGTACGTCACCCTCTTCGAGCCGACGATCGCTTGGTCCCATGATGATGTTGTCGTAACCGCCGGGGCCGGATGCCGAGATCAGGTAAGGGCAGGCGTCGGCGCCGAGCCGCAGCATCTCGATGTGCATGGCCTTGCACGCTTCGCGCTCGCTCATGCCCGCCTTGAGGTGTGTGAGCAGGTAATCGAAACCGGCCGCGGTGACTTCGCAGGCAAAGCGGATCTTGCCGATTTCCGCGGCGGACTTGACGCTTCGCAACTGGCGGACGATGGTCGATACATCGACCATCCCGCACTGCCCAAGACTTGCCTGCAGGGTGGCGAAGTTCGCCGCCGGCATGCGCAGGTGGGTCTCCGGGCCGAGCATGGCGCCGATGCGCCGATGGCGCTGCGCAACGCTGTCCAGCGTATCGGCGAGCAGGGACACGCCGTCATCTTCCGGCCGCGGCGAGGGCCAGCTGCGGACATCATCGACCCAGGTTTCGGCGAAGCCTGCGACACCGATCTCGGGTACCACCGCAATCGGGCGTCCTTGCGATGGCACCACGAGGAACCAGGGGCGCGTCGGACTCTCCCAGAATTGCGACTTGAAGCCGCTGAAATAGCGGAACTCCGGTTCGGTGCTGAAGAACACCGCGTCGATGCCTTGCGCAGCCATCGCTTCCTGAAGCCTGGCGGTGCGTTGATCAAATTCGGCGCGCTCGAACCCGCGTGCCGGGGCGGTCAGTTCAGTTGTCATTGCGGGTCTCTCGAAAACAGGTGGCGATCACTTGAATGCCAGGTCGCGCAAGAGCAGCGCGATGCCGGGGAAATAGATCAGGAGTGCGGTCATCAGGGTGAGGATCAGGATGAACGGCAGGGTGCCCCTGATCACTTCCAGGTATGGCCGGTTGAAGATGGCGATGGCGGTGAAGATGTCGCAGCCGAAAGGCGGCGTGGCGGAACCGACGGCCATCTGCAGCGTGATCATGACGCCGACCAGGATCGGGTCCAGGCCGACTGCGGCAACTGCCGGCATGAAGATCGGTGTCAGGATCAGCAGCACGACCAGCGAGTCGACGAACATGCAGCCGACGAAGAAGGTCACGGCGATGATGAAGAGCAGGTACTCGGGCGACGCACTGGACAGGTCAAGCGGTTCGAGCAGGGCCTGTGGAATCTGCTCGAAGGAGATGTACCAGGAAAAGGCCTGTCCGATGCCGACCAGCACAAAGACGACAGCGGTGATCAGTCCGGTGCTCAGGGCCGAATCAAGGACATCGCGCAGCCCCAGTTCGCGGTAGATGACGCACTCGACCACAATGGCATAGAGCACCGAGAACGAAGCGGCTTCGGTTGGCGTGACGATGCCGGAATAGATGCCGCCAACGATCAGCACCGGGAAACCCAGCGGCCACAGGGCCTTCTTGAGCGCCTGGAGCTTCTGCGCCATGGTGGTCTTTTCAACCACGGCAACAAGGTCGCCCTGGCGCACGCTGTAGATGTAGCAGTACGCCGAGAACAGGAGCGCGAGCACGATGCCGGGCCCGATGCCGGCGATGAACAGCTCGCCGACGCTGGCGTTGGCCAGCGTGCCATACAGGATCAGACCGATACTCGGCGGGATGAGGAAGGCAATATCGCTGGCGTTGATGATCAGCGCCATCACGAAGCTGTCCTTGTACCCGGCCTTGAGCAGTTTCGGGCGCATGATCTGGCCCACCGACACCACCGTGGCCTGGGTCGATCCGGAGACCGAGCCGAACAGCGTACACGCCAGACAGGTCGTAATCGGCAGTCCGCCGCGCATGTGGCCGACGAACGCTTCAATGAGCCCGAGCAGGTTCTGCGACGTATGCCCTCGGGTCATGATGTCGGCCGCCAGAATGAACATGGGTACGGCAATCAGCGCGTTGGGCGAGATGCCCGTGACCATCTGCTGGATGACGACGCCGGTGTCGACGTCCGAAAAGTGGATCATCCCGATGAGCGCTCCGACAGCCAGGGGCACGACCATGGGAAAGCTCAGGAACAGCAGTACAACCATCACCGCAATCAGCGTGAACGTGATCACGTAGACGTCGGGGTCGCCGGCAATGATGTCGGAGAAGAACTGCATCAGGCCGCTCATATCGAGTCTCCGAGTCCGGTGGTCGCGCCTTCGATGACGTCGTGGGAGAGATGGATTTCGCGGTGCAGCAGGTTCATCACGAAGCTGATCAGGTACTGCAGGCCGGCCATCGCGAGACCGATCGGAATGATCGAATAGATGATGTACACCGGGAACTCAAGCGCCGGACTCAGGCGATTGATGTCCTTGAGTTCCTGGACGTAGAAGAAGGCTTTGTAGGCAAGGTAGAACAACAGCATGGCCGTCGTGATCGAAATGGCCGTGGTGATGACTTTTCGCGAACGATGGCCGAGCGAGTCATAGACTGCGGTCATGCGGATGTTCCGTCCCTTTCTGACTGCATAGGCAAAGCCGATGAAGGTGACGGAGACGATCAGAAACTGGTTGAGCTCCTCGGAGAAGAAAATGCTCTTGCCGAAGAAGTAGCGGCCCATCGCATTGGCGGTTGAGTTCAGCATGATCAGCACGATCGAGAAGCACACGATGAACTCCTCGATTCGCTCGCTGATGCGACTCACTTTTCTTAGTACGTTTTTCATGATGTCTCCTCCTGCCAGCCACTGCCGCAGGGCAGTGGCTTCCGAGGTGAAAAATGTCGTGCGTGAGCGAGCAGGCGCTTACTTGGCGAGCTTGGCCGCGGCGGCCTTCACTTCCTGCTCGAGGCCGGAGATGATTGCCTCGGCGCCCTTGCGAGCGGCAGCCTTCTCGCCGTCCTTGTAGGCGTTTTCGACGATGTCGAAATAAGTAGCGTGCAGCTTGGTGCTCAGTTCCTTGAAGCGGGCGCGCTCGGCCTCGGTAAGGACCACCACCTGCATGTTGGGGCGATCCTTCATGATCTTGGCCATGTTCTCCTTGTTGATGCTCAGGTTGTAGTCATAGGCTGCCTTTTCGGCTTCCTTGACGGCCTTCATGACGATCGCCTGCTTCTCGGCGGACAGGCTCTTGAACCACTTGCTGTTCGACGACACGGTGCCGACATAGACCTGCTGGCCCGGGTACATCAGGTGGGTTTGCACCTCGTGCCACTTGGCGTTGTAGATGAAGTAGATCGGGTTGACCATGCCGTCGATGGTCTTGAGCTGCAGCGAGCCGTATACCTCGCCCCAGGACAGCGGGGTCGGGGTCGCACCGAAGGTCCGGTAGGTTTCGACCGGGATGGTCGACGTGAAGGTGCGGATCTTGTGGTTGGCGAAGTCTTCCGGCGAGCGGATCGGCTTGTTCGCACCCCAGACTTCCTCGCCCTCGGAGAACATCGTCAGCAGCTTGAGATTGACCTTCTCGAACTTGCCGGCCAGATCGCCGTAGATGGTCTTGCTGCTGGTCAGGACTTCGCGAACAACCGGTTCGTTGGTGCCGAGCAGGTAGGGCAGGCTGATGGCCTGCACCTCGGGTACGTAGGAGCCGAGGTGGCCCGTGCCGACCGACACGAATTGCACCGTGCCCTTGGAGGTGAGTTCGACGATGTCGTTCTCGGTGCCGAGCTGACCGTAGTAATAGATCCGTACCTTGATGTCACCGCCGGATTCCTTCTTGACCACTTCGGCAAATTTCTGCGCGAAGATGTCCTGCACATCGTTCTTGTCCTCTTCCGAGGCGAACTTCCAGGTTTCAGCGTGGGCGCCGAAGGCGATGCCGAGCGTCAATACGGCTGCGAGTACTTTTTTCATCTGCTTATCTCCTGCTTGGGTGGTGTGAGTGGGTGGTGGGAGGGGGGGTTAGCGCAACTGCTCGCGTACCAGCTGAATCCAGTAACGCGCGCCGCTTTCCAGAATGCCGTCGTTGAAGTCGTAGTTCGGGTTGTGCAGCGCACAGCCGCCGACAGACTCGGTTCCGTTGCCAAGCAAGGCATAGCAGCCCGGCTTGACGCGCAACATGCTGGAAAAGTCTTCCGAAATCGTGAATGGATCGCAGCTGTCGTTGACCATGTCGTTGCCGAGCGCAGCGCGTGCTGCACTGACCGCGTGCTGCGTTTCCGCAGCGCTGTTCACCGTCGGGTAGAAGGTGTTGATGAACTCGAAGCGGTAACGTGCGCCGGCTGCCTGACAGATGCCGGCCACGACGGCTTCCATGCGCTGCTCGATCTTTGCCAGCGTGGCCTCGGTGAAGCAGCGGCAGTCGCCCTTGATGGTGACTTCCGACGGAATGACGTTGACCGTGCCGTTGGTGATGAACTCGGTGGCCGAGATCACCGCCGTCTCGTGAATGGCGCTCAGACTGCGCGAGACGACGGTTTGCAGCCCGACGACCACCTGCGCACCAACCACGAGCGGATCGACACCGGTGTGCGGCATGGCGGCGTGACCGCCGGTGCCGCCGATGACGATCTCGAAACTGCTTTCGCTGGCCATCAGCGAACCCGGGCGCACCGTGAAGCTGCCCGCGGGCAAACCGGGCAGGTTGTGCAGGCCATAGACCGCATCCATCGGGAAGCGCTCGAACAGCCCCGCGTCGATCATGGCCTGGGCGCCCTTGCCATGTTCTTCGTCCGGCTGAAAGATGAAATACACCGTGCCGTTGAAGTCGCGGCTCTGCGCAAGCTCGGCGGCCGCACCCATCAGCATGGTGGAGTGGCCGTCATGACCACAGGCGTGCATGCGGCCTTCGTGTTGCGAGCGGTGCGCAAATGAGTTCTTTTCGTGGATGTGCAATGCATCCATGTCGGCTCGCAGGCCGATGGCGCCAGCACCATCACCCGCACGAAGCACGCCGACCAGGCCGGTGTGGCCGATGTTGCGCACCACCTCGATGCCGAAACTCTCGAGCCTGGCTGCGATGAAGTCCGAGGTCTGTTCAACGTCGAAACCGCACTCGGGGAAACGGTGCAGATGGCGACGCCATTCGGTCATGTCGGCAAGAAGGGCCGGGCTCAATCGTGACATGTCAGAGTCTCAGCTGTTGGGGTCAGGGACGATGGATCTTGCCGCCGACGTGTTGCATCAGGCGGCCAAATCCGGCTACCGGGGCGGGGTAGTTCGCCAGTTGGAGGCTGTGCCAGGCGAGGGCCTGGTTGCTGCTTACGACGGGCTTGTTCAGTTCGCGTTCGATTCGCTCAATGACCGCGGCTGCACGCAGTGCGGTGCATGACACGAAAAGCAGGTCTGCGGCCGGGTCGCACGTGGCGAGCGCTGCGTCGACGATGTCGTCGGGGTCGATGAACGTCATCGCCGTGTCGTCTTCAAAGCCAAAGCCGGCGATGTTCAAAACCTCGTAACCCTGGTTTTCGAACAGGCGTGCCACTTCCGCATTCACCGTTCCAGTATAGGGGGTGAGAATTGAAATGCGCCGGGCGCCAAGCGTGTCGAAGGCCGACAGGGCCGCGCTGACCGGATTGCTCACCGGCACGCCGGGACGGCTCTGGCGCACGAGTTCGCTGACTCGGTCAATGCCGATCGCCACCGTGCCTGACGTACACGCATAGATCACGGCATCGAGCGGCGTGCCGGGCAGGATCGTGTCGGCGGCGGCACTGATGCCGGGTGCCATCGAGCGCAGGTTCTCGATCGTCAGCGGATTGGTGTTGCGCACCCGGCTGGTGAAAATCTCGACGTCGCGCGGCAGGATGCGGCGAAGATCCTGTTCGATGTTGAAATCGGTCGCCAGAGAGATCACGCCGATCCGCCCACCGGGCGCCAGGTGCTGGAGCGGTTTGCTGTGTAATACGGAATCAATACGTGTCATTGCGCAAGCTCATCCACGGAAAGTCAGTCGTTCAAACGGCCGGGGGGCCAAATGCAGAAGTTCTGCAGTCAGGTGTACGCTACGCTTCACACAGGACGCATTTCGTCGATATCGACCTTGGTTTTGCAGGATTTCCGCAGATTTATAGGTCGTCACGTTGGTGGAATGACTAAATAACCGGTGTGGTGCATGAAAAAGTCATTATCACTATATCGGTGCATTCACCGCATACAGGGAGTTCAATGCCATGGCCCTTCCTCAGGCTGTAAATCTTGATGGTTTCGACCGTCGCATCCTGGAGATTGTCCAGGTCGCCAACCGCACCACGACAGAAGACATTGCCGAGCAGGTCGGGTTGTCGCCTGCGGCGGTTCAACGCCGGCTCAAGCGGATGCGTGAGCAGCAGGTCATCCTGGCGGACGTCTCGGTGGTCAATCCAAAGGCGGTCGGGCGGGACATGACCTTCCTGGTGCAGGTCAGCCTCGAACGCGAGCGGGCCGATCTGATTGATACTTTCAAGGAAGGGATGCGGAACAACCCGGCCGTTCAGCAGTGCTACTACGTGACCGGCAACTCGGATTTCATTCTGGTCGTAACCGCTGCGGACATGAACGATTACGAGCGTTTCACCCGGACCGCGTTCTTCGAGAACTCGAACGTGCGCAGTTTCCAGACCAACGTCGTGATGTCGTCGGTAAAGGTGAGTTTGTGCCTGCCGGTGGGGGGCGGCACGGCTGATGCTGACAGTGTGTGAAATCAGGGTACCCGCGGCGCGGTGCCACGGGTACCCGGCGGGGCTCAGCCGACCAACGTGCGGTACAGTTCCGGATCGGTGGCGCCCTCGGTGCCAATCACCAGCACCCGGCTGTTCGCGTCCAGTCCCAGCGTCTTCGACAGCATCGGGTCCTGGGCCGCGATCACGGCGGCGGCGAGGCCCGGTACCGCAGACTCGCCCGCTTCGATCGCAGGATCCTGCTCGAACCCGTGGGCGAGCAGACGCATGGTGGCCGGCACCGCTTCTTCACTGATGGTCATAAAGTCATCGCCGCCGACCGAGAGGATCTTCCACGCCAGGGCAGAGACTTCACCGCAGGCGAGGCCCGCCATCAGTGTTTCCAGACCGCCGTCGACTGCGACCGGCTTGCCTGCTTTGGCGCTCTGTTGCAGGCAGTTGGCCTTCTCGGGCTCCACGATCACCAGGCGCGGGCGGCGTGTGCCCCACAGGTCCCAGAAATAGCCGCCGACCGCCGAGGCGAGGCCACCGACGCCGCCTTGCACGAATACATGGGTCGGGATCGCGCCGTCGAGTTGTGTGACGAGTTCGTCGAGCATCACGGTGTAGCCCAGTGCGACGTCCTTGGGAATCTCCATGTAGCCTTCGTAGCTGGTGTCCGACACGATGATGCGGCCATTGGCCTTGGCGTCGGCATCGGCCTGGCGCACGGACTCGTCGTAGTTTCCGGCGATACGGATCACCTTGGCGCCGAACGCTTCCATGGCTTGCTTGCGTCCCTCGGAAACATCCCGGTGAATGTAGATGACGCAACCGCAGCCGAACATCTGTGCCCCCCAGGCCACCGAGCGGCCGTGGTTGCCATCGGTTGCACAACTCACCACCAGTCCGGCCACATCGTCCTTGAACTCACCTGCCAGCAGACCGGCAATCGACGGACGTCGGCCGGTGCGCTCTTTGATCGCCTGCTGCAGCTGTTTGGTGACCGCGTAGGCGCCACCGAGGGCCTTGAAGCTCTTCAGACCGAAACGCTGCGATTCATCCTTGTAGTAGATTGTCCCAAGGCCTGCAGCTTTCGCCATCGACGTGAGGGTGTACAGCGGCGTCGTCGCGTAGCCCGGCCAGGTGCGAATCTCCCGGATTGCCTCGCCGGCCTTGGCAAGGCTCAGGATGTCCTTCAACGCTTCAGGATACGATTGATCGGCGTTCGCGGCGGGGTTGGCAAAATGAGTCAGGTGTCCTTCGATGTTGAGCATGGCTGTAAGCGTCCTTGAGTTATCCCATAAAAGATGACCAGCCCGAGGTTTTCCTGAACGGCGCCGACCTTCCGCAAGGTGCTGCTGCCGCGCCCGTCACGCGCTCGAAAGCGACGTAACCGAAAACATGACCCGGCGGTCCGTCGACCGGGTGCTCACGCTGATCACAGTCGACGCCTCGCGCCAACCTCGGCAAGGCCCCCGCACTGCGTTGCACAGGGCCTGCTGCCGGATTAACAGTCTACGCATCGTGGATGCGGATTTGCCGCGCAATGGCTCTTGATAGCGCGGCGAAAAACTGAAATTTCCTCACACCACGATGAAGTTCTGCGCGAACAAGTGCGTTTGCACTGATCACCCGATGGTACGTGTCAAACCTATGGTGCATCGCGCGCATGGGGTCGTGAGGGAAGGGTTGCAGCGCCTGCGTCAGCACCCTGGCACGCTCAGGCGCCCACTGAGTCCTTCGCTGATCTGATGCGCAGCCATGGCAGACAAGCAGGCTGTCACCGTCGTACTCAGTTCCGAAAGCACGATGACCCAGGGAATGGCCATGGTGCTTGCCAATCAGATGCAGGAGCAGGGTGCGCAGGTTGACATCCTGCTGTGCGATCATGCGGGTGGCCTCGCGCTGAAAGGTGCAAGCGGCGAAGCGATGAAGCCCAACAACGTGAGTCCGGCACAGTTGCTGGACGGCGCACTGAAGAAGGGTGCAACTGCGTCGGTCTGTGCGCTCTACCTTCCGAATACCGGTAAGAAACACGACGACCTGAAGGACGGTATCAAGGCGGCCAAACCCGCGGAAATGGGGGCTGCACTGCTGGAGCCGAACCGCAGGGTGATCGGCTTCTGAAATCGGAGTCCTGGCCGTCAGTAATTTCGCTGTGGCCTCATGCGTAGTGACAGCGGACTGCTCATCGTTGCGCTTTCAGGTCCGGACCTGCGCTGTGCGGATTCGGGTATTTTAGATTGGTGTCAGCAGCCACCGGCTTCCAGATCGTTACGGTTATCCATCATGGCAAATGCACAGATAAAGTCTATCTTCGACCCCGGCACGTCTACGGTTACGCACATCGTGTCCGACCCGGCGACCTTGCGCGCAGCGATCATTGACAGCGTACTGGACTACGATCCAAAGTCTGGGCGCACCTCGCGCGCCTCTGCTGATGCAGTCATCGCCTATGTCCGACAGGCCGGGCTGACGGTCGACTGGCAGCTCGAAACCCATGCGCACGCCGACCATCTGTCGGCGGCACCTTATCTCAAGCAGCAAGTGGGCGGAAAGATTGGCATTGGCGCTCACATCCGCGAGGTTCAAGGCGTATTCAAGGGCATCTTCAACGCCAAGGACATGAACACGCAAGGCGACGACTTCGATCACCTGTTCGAGGACGCCGAGCGTTTCAGCATCGGTGAACTTGAGGTCGTGGTCATGCACACGCCGGGTCATACGCCTGCGTGCCTTACTTACATCATCGGTCAGGATGCCTTCGTAGGCGACACCTTGTTCATGCCCGATTACGGCACCGCACGCTGCGATTTTCCGGGTGGCGACGCGACCGCGCTCTTTCGCTCGATCCGCAAGCTGCTGTCGCTGCCGCCGGAAACCCGGCTGCATCTGTGTCACGACTATCCGCCAGATGGCCGCGAGCCGGCATGGGAGACAACCGTGGGTGAACAGCGTGCCAGCAACATCCACGTGCATGACGGTATCACCGAAGCCGGATTCGTCGAGATGCGCACCGCGCGCGACAAAACACTGGCAATGCCCACGCTGATCTTGCCTGCCATCCAGATCAATGTGCGCGCAGGCAAGATGCCGCAAGCCGAAGACAACGGCGTACGATATCTCAAGATTCCGCTTGATCTCATCTGAACTCCTAGAATGCCCGTTGTTGTTTCCAACGGTCAAGAAGTAGTCCAAAGGGGGCAGAGCGTGCTGTGTCAGTCTTCGATTCGGAAGGCTTGCTGCTGAAAGATTCGCAGGCAAGCATCCACGACCTCGGCATCCAGGGTGATACCGCGTTGCGTAGTGATCTCAGTCAGTGCCGCTTCTATCCCGAGTGCGGCCCTGTAAGGCCTGTGTGAGGCCATGGCCTCGACAACATCGGCTACGGCAAGAATTTTGGACTCTAGTAACAAGTCGGCCCCCTTCAGCCCTCTGGGATAACCCGAGCCGTCGATGCGCTCGTGATGTTGAAGGATGATCTCCGCGATTGGCCAGGGAAAGTTCACGCTTTTCATGATATTGAAACCAAATTGCGCATGCTCCTTGATCAAGCGGAACTCCAAATCGGTTAATTTCCGAGGCTTGGATAGGATCTCTGAAGGAATGCCGATCTTTCCCATGTCGTGAATAGAGGCCGCCAGATGAAGGCCATGCACACGATCTTCGGATAGTCCCAGTTCGGCGCCTATCCTTGAACAGATCTGCGCAACGCGCCTTTGGTGACCTGCCGTATATGAATCTCGCTGTTCGGTGGTGTCGGCGATGACCTGAATCGTCTGTTCCAGGCTTTCTCTCAGGTTCACCTGATACGCGACGTTCGCAACCGCAGTGCGCAGAGCGGAGATGCCGAATTCGAGGTCGCTGGCAATTTCCCGCAACAACCTGATTTCGGGAGGCGACCAGACGTCGCAGTTCGAACCGTAGAGAGTCAAACAGGCCGTCGAATCATCGGGAAGCTTGAACGGTATTGCGATCAGCGAACGATAGCCTCTTTTTATCGCCTCAAGGCGCCATGGAATTGCCGATGCATCTGCGGAGATGTCATCGATAGCTTGCACCTCGCCAGTGCGGATCGCACGCCCAGCGGGACCATCTCCGCTGGGCGAGTCTGCCCAATCTGTATCGACGATATCCAGGTACCCGTCCACTCGTCCGAAAGAGGAGACAATGCTGACTTTTTTCTCAGGGCCATTTTCTCCCAATCCTACCCATGCCATCAGGTAGCAGCCCGTCTCCACCGCGATACGGCAATACTCTTGCAGCAGAATCGATTCTGACTTTGAGGTCAGCAAGGCGATATTGCTTTCACTGAGCATCTTCAGAGCACGGGTGGCTGCCTTCAGCGCAATTTCCGCAACATGCCGCTTGGTGTTGTCACGTATGTTGCACTGTATGACGTCAATCCCTTCGCAGTCATAGAGATTGCTGACAAACTCAACGTGGTACTTGGCACCATTTTTGGCGACCAAGGGCAGGTCGTCGTATCTAATGTAATGCTCCGTCTGGAGTTCCGCGAAAGCCTCCATGTTCAGAGCGGTGTCTTTGAAAGCGCCAAGCTCCCAGATCTTCTTGCCCATCAATTCGTTGAACGAGTAGCCAAGCAGGTCGATCAGGAACGGGTTCGCGTCTTCAATTTCAGCTGTCTTGGCGTTGATCAACAAGACACCGTCCTGCGCCGATTCAAACAAGCGTCGATATCTTGCCTCCGAACGCCGCAAGGCCTTGTCAGCAGTCAGCAACGTAGCATCATTGGCTGGGGCGGCAATCAGGCTCGACAGTCCGGCAGGCGCCGACGGTCTTTTCATGGTATCTGGGCTCCGTTCCAAGCTAACCCACTTTACGCCGAATCCAGTCAAGAGGTAACAAAGCTGCATCGACTCACAAGGCAGGTTTGAACAAGAGCTTGTCGATTCAACCCGGTGAAGGATCAAAGGGGTCAGAGTCGTTTGATTTGACCGATCAAACGACTCTGACCCCTTTGGTTCTGACCCCTTTGGTTCTTTGGTTTACAGTTCGCGCGTCAGTACGCCGATCGGCGGTGCCCATTCTTCTGCAGGGGGTTTTTTCCGCGTGACCAGCGTCAGTTGCGCGGGCGCGAACACGTTTGCGTTGTGCGTTACCGGCGTCGTGATGAGGTATTGCGCGCGGGTGGCGCGCAGGAAGGTGCCGACGCGGTCGATGTTGGCGACGTCGAGGTGGGCGAAGGGTTCGTCGATGAAGACGAAGCCGCCGGGGCGGGCGTCGTCCATCAGCAGGGCGATGAGCAGGATGAGGGATTTCATGACCTGCTGGCCGCCCGAGGCTTCGCCGTCATTGAGGCCGACTGCGCCCTTGCGGTCGAAGTCGAAGCGCACTTCGAGGCCGGCGGCGCCAAGCGAGACGTCGTCGTTCTCAAGGTGCGGGGTGGGGCAGTCGACGCTGACGTTGGAGAGGTCACCGAGCGACTTCAGGTTCTTGCCGTACTGGCGCACGGTGGCGCGCAGCTTGGCGATGTAGGCGGCGCGGGCTTCGTCGGTGTGGCGGCTGGCGGTGGCGCAGTAGGCCTGACGGTCGCCGTAGTCGCGTTCGCGGGTGCGCAGGTCGGCGGTGATGCGGTCGCGCAGGGTGAGCACCGAGATGTCGGTGATCCAGTCACCTTCGTCGAGGTGACGGTGCAGGCGCTCGAGTTGCAGGCGGGCGCCGCGGGCGTCGCCGTATTTGTCGGCGAGCAGCGCGATGTCGGCGTGGTCCATCCAGTGCGCGGGCATGCCGCGACGGCGGCGACGCAGCTTCATGATGCGCTGGGCCTGGGCGTGACGACGCGGGGCGTGTTCGCGCGCAATGTCTGCCAGACGCAGGTCGACGGCTTTTTGTTCGCGGTTGCGGCGGTCGAGTTCGATCTCGATGCCGCGCAGCTTCTCGGCCACTTCGTCGAGTGCGCCGCGGGTGTCGGCACGTTCTGCGATGGCTTCGGTGAGGGCCTTGGTGGCGGCGGGCAGTTCGGCTTCCGCGCTGGCGTATTTCTCGGTGTTGGCCGCGAGCAGCTGGGCGGATTGCAGGCCGAGCAGGCGCTGGCGGATGCCGGTGAGCTTGTCGCTGGCCGCGTCGAGCCTGGGCCGGATGGCCTGCAGCTGCTTGTCGAGCTGGGCGATTTCGTCTTCGAGGTCGTCGATGCGCGACTGGCGGGCGAGTTCGCCGAAGTGGAAGTCGTGCGGGCGCCCAAGGTGCCGCGCACCGCGGCGTTCGCGGTGGTAGGCATCGCGCGTGATCCATTCCTGCTCGCGCGGCAGGTCGCGGGCGGATTCCGCGTCCTCGACGCGGCGGATGCGGTTGAGCAGGTCGGTGAGCCAGCGCGGCACCTGTGCGCTGAAGTTGACCACTTCGGCCAGGCTCATCGGGCGCGGCGGTGGTGCGGTTTCGCGCTCGGGCACGACGAAGTGGCGGAAGCGCTCGCGCTCACCGAGTGCCCATGCGGCGTAGCGGTCGGATTCTCGCTCGAGCAGGATCACGTGGCGGTAGGGGCGAAGGATGGCTTCGATGGCGACCTGCCACGCGGGATCGGTGACTTCGACGACTTCGGCCAGCCCTTGGTGGGCAATGCCTTCGGCCGACAGGGTGGCGCGAAAGCGGCTGACCTCGACGTCGCCCGGCGGGCCACTGCGGCTGCGGGCAGCGCGCAGATGTTCGGTTCTTTCCTCGAAGGCGGCGAGCAGTTCGCGCTCCTTGCGGCGCAGAGCGAGCAGGGTGGCGTCGGCGGCTTCGTGTTCTTTCTCCAGCGCAACGGCGTCGGCGCCGTGCTCGGTGGCAAGCTGCGTGCGCAGGGCGTCGCGCTCGGCCAGTGTTTTCTCGAGGTCGCGCACGCGGTCGTGAGCGGACAGGTGGCGCTGTTCGGCGTCCTTGTCGTGCTGCTTGAGGCGGTTGCGTTCAGCGGCTGCGGCCTGCTGTTCGGTCTGGATGTCTGCGACACGGGTACGTGCATCGCGCTGCTCGGCGAGCTTGCTGGCGCGCTCGCGGTTGAGGCGCAGCAGTTCGTCGCGCTCGGTAGCAATCTCGCGGGTGAGCTCCGCGCATTCGAGGCGCGGCACGATCTCGGCTTCGAGGGCGTGGATCTCATCGCTGAGCTGCTTCCACTCCAGAAAGCGATCGGCCTCGAGGCGCTTGGTTTCGGCCTGGGCGCGCAGACGGTCGAGGTCGATACCGAGCGATTCGATTTCGCGTTCGGCGTTCTTCTGTTCCTCGCGGGCAGCGGCGTAGTTGTCGAGCACTTCCTTGTCGCCGAAGACATCGAAAACGAGTTCGAGCAGGGCCTTGGGCGAGTACTCGCACAGCTTGTCGGTGTCGCCCTGTTCGAGCGACAGCACCTTGGCGATGGCGGGGGTCAGTCCGCCCCAGGCGAGCCGGGTCTGGTAGTCGCGCAGGCCGGTCCAGTCGCTCGAGGTTTCGAGTTCTTCGATGGACAGGTTGCCGTCGATGATGGCGTAGTCGCGCGTCCATTCGCCCCCGCTCTTGCGGATGCGACAGGCGAGCGTGACTTCGTCGGCGAGACACGGGAAGAAGGGGCGGCGCCCGTTGGTGCCGGGCACGTTGGCGACCACGGCGCGAATCCACGCAAAGCTGCGCTCGGCGCGGCGCACATAGCGGCGGAAGTCGCGCTTGCCCGAGCAACGCAGCGCGAACAGCGTGCGCATGGCGTCGAGCAGGGTGGTCTTGCCCGAGCCGTTGGGGCCGACGATGGTGATGATCTGGGCGTCCAGCGGCAGGCTGAAGCGGCGCCAGTAGTCCCAGTGGACGAGTTCGAGCGTCTTGATGTGGAACATCGTGATCAGTCTTCCGTGTCTTCGTCGGGCAGGTCGTCGTCGGGGAGCACGTCGGCGATGTCGAGCGCGTTCGCGTTGGGTACTTCGTGGCCGGCTTCGGCCAGCACGTCGGCCAGGGTGCCGTGGATGATGCGGTCCGCGAGCAGGCGGTAATCGAGGGCGACGTCGAGCAGCGGGCCTTCGAGGATCTGGCCGTTGCGGCGTTCGATGAAGCCGAGGCGGGCGAGCTTGCCGAGGGCGAAGTTGCGCACCTTGGTCTTGCCACCGAGGCGGGCGCCGAAGTCCGCGATCAGCGAGGCCTCGGACAGGCCGGCGGATACGGAGTCGCCATGCGGCACCGGCTTGTCGCCGCCAAACATGTCGCTCTGGCCGTCGTCGATGACGTCGCGCCGGGTGACCTGACGCTCGCGCTTGGGCAGCACGATGAGCGACCAGATGATGACCAGCAGGGCGATCTCGTCGCGGGTGAGGCCGAGGTTGCTGGCGGCGTATTCGCGGGTGGCACCGAACACCGGTTCGTGCATGTCGGCATTGAGACCCACCGCGACATGCGCCGCGTAAGGGTTGTCGAGCAGACGCAGGCCGACGGCGGCAAGCCGACGGTCGAGATCGAGGCGAAAGGTTTCGTCCACCAGCGCGCGGCGCACCAGACGGTCGGTTCGCGGCAGCCAGCGATGGTTGAGCAGGCGCGCGGTGAGGGTTTGCAGTTCGTGTTCCATCATGTCTCCGTGGCGGAGGGGGCGTCCGCGGGGCGGGCGCTGCCTTGAGCGGGGCGGATCTCGCCTGCGGTCATGCGTGCAATTTCGTCCTCGTCGACATCCACCAGCTGGTCGGTGAATTCGATCTGCAGCGGCAGGCGCATGAACTGACTGACGGGGCCGTCCGCCGGGCCGCCCTCGCCGCCATCTGCGAGGAGTGCAAGCAGCGACAGGCGGTAACTTGCCGCAGCGAATCCGCCGCCGCTCACCATGGTGTGCAGGGGCGCCGGCTGCTGCAGTTGTTCGAGGCGATGGCCGAAGTGTTCGAGCAGGCGCAGGTCTTCGTGTTCGGGTGCGATCGAGGTCGGTGCGTCGTGCGCCGCGGGCAGTTCGGCCGTGGCGGCTTTCTCGTGCGCGTCGGCACCCAGCGCGGCTTCGGCACGATCCAGCAGTTCGTGGCCGCCGGCGAGGAAGGCGGGCGCGGGTGCAGCTTCGAGCGCACCGAGGATCAGGTCGGCCAGGCGCGCCGAATCCTGATGGCGCAGCCAGGCCGAGACGTCGGACGAGGAAATGCCCGAGCCGCCGAGGGTGACGCGCTGGGTCTCGATCTTGTTGAGCGCGCGCTGGAAAGCGGCGTCCACCCGGGCGAGACGGGATTGCGCCAGACCGATGCGCTGGGCGACGCGGGCAATCTCGAAATCGACTTCGGGGTCGGTGAGCAGCTCACGCAGGATGCCGGTGCCGCGGTCGAGCCAGCGGCCGTTGGCCTTGAGCCGGCTGCGGGCGGTGACGATGCGGAATTCCGAGCCCGAGGCGATGGCCTCCTCGAAGTGCCAGGTGAGGTCGTTGAGTTTTGACAACAGGTGGCTGAGGGCGTCGGGCGTGATGCTGCCGGTGGCGCTGAGGCCGGCGAGCTGCGCGGTGAGAAAACCGAGCTCGGCGTCTTCCTCGGCGCTGAAACGCAGCAGCATCGACAGCGCGGCAACCGCGTTGCGGCCCATGTCCGACAGGTGATAGAGGCCGTCGTCTGCGAATGCGAGCAGGTCGTGCTCGCGCAGGCGCTTGAGCACGGTTTCGAGCTTGACCGGGTCGAGGTAGGAGAACCGCCGGCGCAAGGTGTCGGGCGACCAGCGCGGGGCGTCGGCTTCCTGTCCGATCTCGCGCAGCACCAGCAGGCGCAGCAACACCTCGGCATCCGAGCCGCGAAACAGCGAGATGAAGGTGCCGACAATCCCGCGTGCGGCCAGCAGCGGCGCGAGTTCGGGTACGTCATCTGTGGTGACGCCTGCGGCGAGGAAGTCGGAGAGGTCGGGATCGATCATAGGGAGGCACTGCACAGGCCGGTCATGATGACCGGCCTGTCCGGCGTGGGCTTAGACGCCCTGCTTGAGGCTGGCGGCGATGAAGTCGTCGAGGTCGCCATCGAGGACGGCCTGGGTGTTGCCGACTTCGTAGTTGGTGCGCAGATCCTTGATGCGCGACTGGTCGAGCACGTAGGAGCGGATCTGGTGTCCCCAGCCGATGTCGCTCTTGGAGTCTTCCAGCTTCTGCTGTTCGGACTGGCGCTTGCGCAACTCCAGTTCGTACAGACGCGCTTTCAGCATCGACATGGCTTCGGCACGGTTCTTGTGCTGCGAGCGGTCGTTCTGGCACTGCACAACGGTACCGGTCGGTTCGTGCGTGATGCGCACGGCGGAGTCGGTCTTGTTGATGTGCTGACCACCGGCACCCGAGGCGCGGTAGGTGTCGACGCGCAGGTCGGCGGGGTTGATTTCGATCTCGATCGAATCATCCACTTCCGGGAACACGAACACCGAGGTGAAGCTGGTGTGGCGCCGCGCGTTGGAGTCAAACGGGCTCTTGCGCACGAGGCGGTGGATGCCGGTTTCGGTGCGCAGAAAGCCGTAGGCGTAGTCGCCGCTGACCTTGATCGTGCAGTTCTTGATACCCGCGACTTCGCCTTCGGTTTCTTCCATCAGTTCGACGGTGAAGCCTTTCTTTTCGGCGTAGCGCAGGTACATGCGTTCGAGCATCCCGGCCCAGTCCTGGGCTTCGGTACCGCCGGCGCCGGCCTGGATCTCGATGAAGCAGGCGTTCGGGTCCATCGGGTTGCTGAACATGCGGCGGAATTCGAGCTTGTTGACCGAGGCTTCGAGGTCGCCGAGGTCTTCTTCGACGGCGACGAAGGTCTCGTCGTCATCTTCAGCTTCGGCGAGTTCGAACAGGTCCTTCAGATCCTTCGACTGCTGGTCGATGTTCTGCAGGGTGACGACGATGTCCTCAAGCTGGCGCTTTTCCTTGCCAAGCTCCTGCGCACGTTCGGCCTTGTCCCAGACGGTGGGGTCTTCCAGCGCGAGGTTAACTTCTTCGAGCTTCGATGCTTTCACATCGTAGTCAAAGATACCTCCGGAGTTCGCGACCGCGGGCTGCGAGGTCGGCGAGTTTTTCGGCGATGGCGTTCTGGCGTTCTGCTTCCATTTACAGCTCCGGGGGACAATGCGGAAAACCGGGCATTATACCGGGGAAGGGCGTGGATTCGGGCAGAAGATGGGGGGGTGAGCTGTAGGCTGGGTTGGGCTTGGCGCTGGGGTCCGGTGCTGGGGCCTCGGGGCGTCACCGCGCGGGGCAGACGTTCGCGGCCTTCGGCTTCCCATTGCCAGCGGCACTGCGGCGGCGTCGGCGCAAACTCGGTCGCTGCGCGCCCTCAGACATGCGCCGCCGTGTTTCCGCCGCAGCACCGCTGGCAATGGCGCTCTCGACAGCCCCGCGCAGTGACACCCCGAGGCCCTTGGTACGACGGTTGCCGCTTCTCTGAATGAGGCGTGACTGCAGGTGGAAGAGGTAGACTGTGGCCTCAATGTCCCGCATCGGCCCCAAGTAATGGATCTCACCACGCCCGCCCTGCTGTTTCCCGCCATTTCGCTGCTGTTGCTGGCGTATACCAACCGCTTTCTGAGTCTGGCGCAGGTGATCCGGCAGTTGCATGCCTCGCCTGATCCGAGCAGCCCGGTGGTGATGATGCAGATTCCGGGGCTGAAGCGGCGCATCACGATGATTCAGTACATGCAGTCCTTCGGGGTGCTCAGTTTTCTGATGTGCGCGCTGTCGATGCTGGCGCTGTTCGTGCACAGCGAGGCGGCGGGAAAGCTGATGTTCGGCGTCAGCATCGTCACCCTGGCGGTATCGCTGGTGCTGTCGCTGGTGGAGGTGCTCGTTTCCACCAACGCGCTGTCGGTGGTGGTGGATGACATTCAGCGCATGGCCGACAAGATCCCGAAGTCTTGATCCGGGGTGTGCGGCCGGGCCGCGTGCTCAGGCAGACTTCGCGAGTTCGGCGATGATGCGCTCGGCCAGTGCGGCAAGCTCGGCCGGCTCAGCCTTTTCGCGGCCGTGCGACTTCAGGCGCTGGTCGGGAAAGCGCGGAATGATGTGAAAGTGAACATGCGGCACGGTCTGGCCGGCAGCCGCACCGTTGAACTGCGACAGCAGCAGGCCGGGCGCGCCAGTCACCGTCTGCACCGCACGCGCCAGCTTGCGCGTCGTGAGCATGGTGGCCTCGAGCGAGGCGTCGCTCATTTCGGTGATGAACTCCGCCGGCTCCTTGGGCAACACCAGTGTGTGGCCTTCCGACTGCGGCATGATGTCGAGGAAGGCGAGCGTATGCTCGTCTTCGTAAAGCCGTTGGCAGGGCAGCTCTCCGCGCAGAATGCGGGCAAAAACGTTGTTGTTGTCGTAGGCCATGGTCTGGTCTCCGGGATGTCAGGTCGTCGGGGGAATTGCTGCCTTGTTTTTGCGTCAGGCAGCTTCGAAGTGTTCCAGCATCAACTGCACGCTGGATACGCCATTGTATTCATTGATCGCCAGTTTGAATGCAGCGCGGATATCGCCAGGCGCGCCGTCGGCATGATTGAACTGGATCGCGTCATACCGTGTGCCGCCGCGCGACAGTTCGAGCTTGAGATGTTTGTCCTTCAGCAGGCGCTGACGCTCGACGCGGAAAACGTCGTCGAAGACCGGTGCCGGGAAACCCTGGCCCCAGATCTCCTGATCGAGCATGCGGGCTGATTCCAGACTCATGTATCCGGACTCGAGCGCACCGTCGGTTTCGATGCGGCGCTGCAGGTCGGCCGGATCGACGAGGCCGCTGACCACCTCCTCAAAGACGTCGCGAAAACGATCGAGCGCGGACTCGTTGATGGTGAGACCGGCCGCCATCGCATGGCCGCCAAAGCGCACGATGAGGTCCGGCTCGCGCTTGGTGACGAGGTCGAGTGCATCACGCAGATGCAGGCCGGGAATCGAGCGGCCCGAGCCCTTGAGCTCGCCGTCGCTGCTGCGGGCGAAGGCAATCGTGGGGCGGTGCAGCCTTTCCTTGATGCGGCCGGCAACGATGCCGACCACGCCCTGGTGCCAGTCGGGCTCGAACAGCGCAATGCTGGCGTTGTTGCCGGCATCGAAGCCTTCGAGGCGGAGCAGGGCCTCTTCCTGCATGCCGGCTTCGATCGAACGTCGTTCGCGGTTCAGGCGGTCGAGTTCCTGGGCCATGTTCATTGCGCGGCCGGGGTCGTCGGTGATCAGGCATTCGATGCCGAGACTCATGTCGGACAGACGGCCGGCAGCGTTGAGCCGGGGGCCGAGGGCGAAGCCCATGTCGAAGGCACTGGCGCGCGAGGGATCGCGGCTGGCGATCGCGAACAATGCGCGCACGCCCGGCTGCATGCGGCCCGCGCGCATGCGCTGCAGGCCCTGCGAAACCAGGATGCGGTTGTTGTGATCGAGCTTGACCACGTCGGCCACGGTACCGAGCGCGACGAGGTCGAGCAGATCGGCCAGGTTGGGTTCCTTGCTGCCCTGAAAGGCGCCGCGCTCGCGCAGCTCGGCGCGCAGCGCAAGCATGGTGTAGAACATCACGCCGACGCCGGCCAGCGCCTTGCTGGGGAAGTCGCAGCCGGGCTGGTTCGGATTCACGATCACGTCCGCCTCGGGCAGTGTCTCGCCCGGCAGGTGGTGGTCGGTGATCACGGTGGCCATGCCGTGCGCGCGCGCGGCGGCGACCCCTTCGACGCTGGCGATGCCGTTATCGACGGTGATCAGCACATCGGGTTCGAGCCGCGCGGCGATCTCCACCATGGCCGGGGTCAGGCCGTAGCCGAGGGTGACGCGGTCGGGCACGAGGTAATGCACGTCGGCACCAAAGGCACGCAGCGCCCGCACGCCCACCGCGCAGGCGGTTGCGCCGTCGCAGTCGTAGTCGGCGACAATCACCATGCGCGCGCCGGCCTCGATTGCGTCGGCGAGCAGTTGCGCCGCTTCACGGGTGCCGGTGAGCGCGTCCGGCGGCAGCATGGCGCGCAGCGAGGTGTCGAGCTCGCCCTTGTTGCGGATGCCGCGGCCGGCGTACAGGCGGGCAAGCAGGGGGTGGATGCCGGCATCGGCGAGTGCCGAAACGGTGCGCTGAGAAACTTCGCGGGTCTGGATACGGGTCATTGCGTGGGCTGATCGGGCGTGGGCTGCACCGCGGGTGGCGGCGCCATGGATTTCAGGAGCGCGTCGAGCGTGAGCGGTTTGCGCCAGAAGCGCCAGTGGTCGCGCGCGCCGGCGCGAAGCTGCAGCGTGGAGCGGTCGCCCGGCGCGCTGAGTGTCAGTTGTTGCAGCCGACCGCTGCGCAAAGCCTGGGCCAGCGGACCGAACCAGTCACGTTCGAGCGCGACGAGGCCGTTGCGCCACGTGTCGAGATCGAGCTGAAGCGAAGGCCGCAAGAGCGTGTCAAGCACCACCAGCGTGTCCTGCGCCAAAGCCTGAGCCGGGTCGGGGGCCGAACTCTGCGCACCGGCCGCGCGTGCAAGACCGATGCTCACCGGGTCGCTGGCCTGGACGGCTGCCATCGGTGTGCGTGGCGCCGTCTCTAATTGTCCCGCGCCCCAGAACCACAGGCTGTTCACCGGGCGTCGTCCGGCGGCTTCACGTGCCTGGCTGACGGGGTGGTTGTGCAGCACGATCTGAACTTCGTTCAGGGTTCGCTGCCACAGCCGGGCATCATCGCCTTCGGGCAGGAAGTGCTTGATCGGGCGTCCGACCACGTCGTGCAGTGGATAAAGCTTTGCGCGGGTGGGCTGCGCCAGACGCACATACCAGCGCGTCGGGGTGCTGGCTTCGAAGCGACCGATGTCGGCGAAGTTCTCGTTGAGCGCGGCAACCAGTTCGTCGGCTTCAGCGGCGCTGATGTCATCGGCGGGAAACTCGCCCAGCAGCAGATGTTCGCGGGCAAAGGACAGGTTGACCGGGTCGGCGCACAGCCACTCACCATCGCCGTCTTCGTCGATTGCGGGCATCGTCGCGGGTTCGCCGAGGCGGCGCAGGGTGCCCAGCGGCAAGGGATCGGTGTCGAGGCCGAACAGGCGTGCGATCTGGCGGTCGAAGGGTTCGAAGTCGGCAATCTGCCGCTGCCCGTATCCGAGCAACTGATGCAGGCCGGGCAGGGCAAGGTCTGCTGCGGGGCCGAGCAAGGTTGCGCTGGGCCACAGCAGGCCGGGGAGAACAAGGTGAATCTGCATGGATGTGCCACAGGATGGAGCCGGGCGAGTCTAGCATGTGCGGGCCGCTCGCTTGGCTGCGCGGCGTCCCGAATGGAGCCGAACCGGATGAAGGTCTGGCTTTGATTGGTAAAAAGGTGCAAGCAGGAACGATGGCCAAAGGCCAAGGACCGATACAATGGCGCCCATCATGAGTGCTTCCCCTTCGATTCTTCCGGTCTCGGCGTCCCGCCGCAAGCCGGCCCCGTTCCTGCCCATGTCCCGCGCCGAGATGAAACAGCTCGGCTGGGATGCGTGCGACGTCATCCTCGTTACGGGTGACGCCTATCTCGACCACCCCAGCTTCGGCATGGCTCTGGTGGGCCGGTTGCTGGAGGCCCACGGCTTTCGCGTTGGCATCATCAGCCAGCCGGACTGGCATTCGGCAGAGCCTTTCCGGGCACTGGGCAAACCACGGCTGTATTTCGGCATTACCGCTGGCAACATGGATTCGATGGTCAACCGCTATACGTCCGACCGCAAGATCCGCTCCGACGACGCCTATACGCCGAACGCCGAGCCCAACAAGCGGCCCGATCGTGCGGTCACCGTGTATGCGCAGCGTGCGCGTGAGGCCTTTCCGGGCGTGAACGTGGTGATCGGCAGCATCGAGGCATCGCTGCGGCGGATTGCGCACTACGACTACTGGTCGGACAAGGTGCGACGCTCGGTGCTGCCCGACTCGAAGGCCGACATCCTGCTGTTCGGCAATGCCGAGCGCGCGCTGGTGGCGCTGACGCAGCGGCTGGATGCCGGTGAGCCGATCGAGTCGATCCGCGACCTGCGCGGTACTGCCTTCATGGTCAAACCGGGCTCGCGCCCCGAAGGCTGGGAAGAGACCGCATCGACCGCGATTGACCGCCCCGGGCGCATCGACTCGCACCCCGACCCGTATTCGATGGAGCCCACCGCGGCCGCACCTGCGGCGGCAGCCGATGGCGCCCAACCAGTACGTATCGTGAGCCGCGAAGAGCGTGTGGCCAGCCGTCGTGCGCAGCGTGAGCACACCGTTGTGCGTCTGCCGTCCTATGAAGAAGTGAAGGACGACGCGGTACTTTATGCCCACGCCTCGCGGGTGTTTCACCTCGAGTCCAACCCGGGCAACGCCCGGGCGATGGTGCAGCTTCATGGCGAAGGCCCCGGCGCGCGCGATGTGTGGCTCAACCAGCCGCCGATTCCGCTGACCACGCCGGAGATGGATTTCGTCTACGGGCTGCCTTACGCCCGCCAGCCGCATCCGGCCTATGCCGGCGCGCGGATTCCGGCCTGGGACATGATCAAGTTTTCGATCAACATCATGCGCGGCTGCTTTGGCGGCTGTACCTTCTGCTCGATCACCGAGCACGAGGGACGCATCATCCAGAGCCGCTCCGAAGCTTCGATCCTGCGCGAGATCGAGGAGATCCGCGACAAGTCGCCCGACTTCAAGGGACATATCTCCGATCTCGGCGGGCCGACCGCGAACATGTACCGCATGGCGTGCAAGGATCCGGAGATAGAACGCTCGTGCCGTCGCCTGTCCTGCGTGTATCCGGGCATCTGCGAGAACCTTGGCACCGACCACGGGCCGCTGATCCAGCTCTACCGCAAGGCGCGCGCGATTCCCGGCGTGAAGCGGATCACCATCGGCTCCGGTTTGCGTTATGACCTGGCGGTGCGTTCGCCCGAGTATGTGAAGGAACTGGTGACGCACCATGTCAGCGGCCTGCTCAAGATCGCGCCCGAACACAGTGAGGATGGCCCGCTGTCGAAGATGATGAAGCCGGGCATGGGCGCCTACGAGGCCTTCCGTGAGCTGTTCGAGAAGTATTCGAAGGAAGCCGGCAAGAAGCAGCACCTGGTGCCGTACTTTATCGCCGCTCACCCGGGCACGACCGACGAGGACATGCTGAACCTTGCGCTGTGGCTCAAGGAGCGCGATTTCCGCCTCGATCAGGTGCAGACCTTCCTGCCCACGCCGATGGCGATCGCCACCGCGATGTACCACTCGCGCAAGAACCCGCTGAAGAAAGTCTCGGCCGATTCCGAAGTGGTGGAAACCGTGCGTACGGGCCGTATCCGCAAGCTGCACAAGGCCTTCCTGCGCTGGCACGACCCGGAGAACTGGCCGATCCTGCGCGAAGGCCTGATGCGCATGGGTCGCGCCGACCTGATCGGTTCCGGGCCCAGGTGCCTGGTGCCGCGCCATCAGCCCGCGGGCCCTGCGCCGGCAGGTCGTTCGGCGGCGCCGGTTGGCAGTCCTGCGCGCAAACCTGGTCCGGGTGCCGGGCGTCAGCCCGAGCGCACGGCCGGCGGAAAACGTCAGCCCTCACGCAAACCGGTTGCAGGCGGCAAGCGCGCGATGCGGGACAGGTGAGCCGTCCCGCTTTCTGAGCACAACAACAATTCACACTCTCGAACCCATTTCCGATGCGCTATGAATTCCTGGTTGGCCTGCGCTATACCCGCTCACGCAAGCGGGCGCAGGGGCGGAACCGTTTTATCTCCTTCATCTCGCTGGTATCGATGCTGGGCATTGCCCTTGGCGTGGCGGCACTGATCGTGGTGCTGTCGGTGATGAACGGCTTTCAGGAGGAGTTGCGCACCCGCATCCTCGGTGTGGCGTCGCACGTGCAGGTGCAGAGCCTGGACGGAGAACTGCGCTCTTGGCAGCAGGTTGGCGAACAGGCCCGCCGTCACAAGTCGGTGATGGCGACTGCGCCCTATGTGCAGGAGCAGGGCATGCTGTCCTTTGACGAGGCGGTGCGCGGCACGATGGTGCGTGGCGTGATTCCCGCGCTTGAAGACACGGTGGCGGACTTCGGTCAGCACATGAAGGCGGGCAGCTTTGAGGCGCTGCAACCGGGGCGCTTCGGCATGATCCTTGGCCGCGATCTGGCCCTGGCATTGCGCGTCGGCCTCGGCGACAAGGTGACGCTGATCGCACCGCAGGGGCTGGTGACGCCGGCGGCGGTGCTGCCGCGGGTGAAGCAGTTCGAGGTGGTCGGCATCTTCGAAGCCGGCATGTACGAATATGACTCAGGGCTGGCGCTTATCCATCTTGCCGACGCCCAGGCCCTCTACCGGATGGGCGATGCGGTGAGCGGGGTCCGGCTCAAGCTCGACGATCTGTTCGCTGCACCTCGCGTCGCGCGTGAGTTGGTGACGTACATCGAAGAGCCCGGCCTGATGATCAACGACTGGACCCGCAGCCATGCCAACTTCTTCCGCGCCGTGGCGCTGGAGAAAACCATGATGACGCTGATCCTGTTCCTGATTGTCGGTGTGGCGGCCTTCAACATCGTGTCCACGCTGGTGATGGCGGTGCAGGAGAAATACGCCGACATCGCGATCCTGCGCACGCTGGGCGCGAGTCCCGGATCGATCATGACCATCTTCGTGCTGCAGGGCTCGATCATCGGCCTGGTCGGGCTGGTGGCGGGTCTGCTCGGCGGGCTGGCGATCGCGCACAACCTGGATGTGGTCATTCCCGCGCTGGAAACGATTACCGGCGCGACCTTGTGGAACAAGGAAATCTACTACATCAACGAATTGCCTTCGAAGGTGCTGATGAGCGACGTGGTGAGCATTCTGACCGTGTCGTTCACGCTGACGCTGCTGGCGGCGCTGTATCCGAGCTGGCGCGCATCGAAGGTGAATCCGGCGGAGGCGCTGCGCTATGAGTGAAACCACGAATCGGGCGGCAGCCGGATCGGCAAGCCTGTCGGCGCATGAGCCCGTGCTCGCCTGTGACGGTCTGGAGAAGCAGTTCCGCGAGGGTGCGGATGCGGTGAAAGTCCTGGGCGGCGTGACGCTGTCGGTGGCGCGCGGCGAGCGCCTGGCCATCGTTGGCGCATCGGGCTCGGGCAAGAGCACGCTGCTGCACCTGCTCGGCGGGCTGGATGTGCCGAGTGCGGGCACGGTGCGACTGATGGGCAAGGATTTCTCGAAGATGTCCGACGCGGCCCGTGGGCAGCTGCGCAATGGTGCGCTTGGCTTCGTCTATCAGTTTCACCACCTGCTGCCGGAGTTCTCGGCGCTCGAAAATGTGGCGATGCCGCTATACATCCGCCGCATGAACCCGGCAGAAGCCAACGAACGCGCGGCTGCGATGCTGCGCGAGGTCGGCCTGTCGCATCGCCTCGATCATGCGCCCGGTGAGTTGTCGGGTGGCGAGCGTCAGCGTGCGGCGATTGCACGTGCGCTGGTCACCGAGCCCGCCTGCGTACTGGCGGACGAACCCACGGGCAACCTCGACCGCCGCACCGCAGAGAGCGTGTTCGACCTCATGCTGTCGCTCAACGAGCGCCTGTCGACCAGCTTTGTCATCGTCACCCACGACGATGCAATGGCGCGCCGCACCCAGCGCAGCCTGCGGCTTGAGGACGGACTGCTGGTCTGAGCGTGGGGTTTGCGCAGGCTCAGCCCGTGTCGCGCTGCCTGGGGGCACGGTTCAGCTGCCGGGCCCGCCACTGGCGGATCAGCCAGATCCGCCACGTGCCGCGCACGATGAAGTAGCCGGCACACGACAGGCTCGCAGCGAGCAGCGCCAGCCCGAGCGCAAGCGGCTTACCGAGACCCGCCATCCACTGGATCATTGCGCCGATCCAGCCGGTGATATCCATGCCGACGAGTTCCGGCGGTGCGCTGAATGCCACCGAGCCAGTGCTGCCGAGCGCGACATCACCAATCGCGAAGGCAGCTACATAGAGCGGCACGATGGTCAGCGGGTTGGAGTACAGGGTGATGATCAGCGCCAGCGGCAGGTTCACCCGCAGCACCACGCAGCAGATCGCCGCGCCGAGCATTTGCAGCGGGCCGGGAATCAGTCCGCAGAACAGCCCCACAGCCACCGCGCCCGCTGCCGAGTGACGGTTCAGGTACCACAGTCTGGGGTGCAGCAGCGTGCCGGAAAATGGCCGCAGCCAGCGGTTTTCGCGCACGGCCTCGTGCTTGGGCAGGAATCGTTTCAGTGATTTTCGCATGGTGTCCGCCCATTCTAGCGCAGCGGCCACCGCGCCTGATCTTGCCGGCAGACGGCGGCTGCGGGCATGATCCGTGTTTATGCGTATGGCAAGTGTCGCCTTCCTTCTCGGCATCTGGTGGCTGCAGCAGCAAGCCGCCCTCCCGCGCCTCGACGTGCCCTTCACCATTACCTGCGTGGCATGCCTGGTGGTGCTCATGCTTGCTGCTTTTCAGCGGCCTGTGGTCCGGTGCACAGGACTTGTTCGCTGGGGGCTGATCGCCATCGCGACGCTTGCGGTGTCCGGTTCCGGCTACCTGTATGCCGCGGCGCGGGCGAATGTCCGCCTCGCCGATTCCTTGCTGCACAACCTGGAGGGCAGGGATCTGGCGATGACCGGTGTCGTCGCGGAGCTGCCGCAGGCGGTGGGCGAAGACGTGCGTTTCGTGTTCGAGGTCGAGGAGGCCGATGCCGGCGTGCCGGGTCGGGTGCTGTTGTCCTGGTATCGGCCGCGCGACGAGGATGCGCCCTTGCCCCATGTCTCGCCTGGTGAGCGCTGGCACTTCGTGGTGCGTCTGAAACGCCCTCATGGCAACGCAGTGCCGGGCGGTTTTGACTACGAAGCATGGCTGCTGGAACGAAACCTTCGTGCCACCGGCTATGTGCGGAACCCGAACGAGGCGCTCAGGCTGGATGCGGATGCCGGCGGCTTCATGCATGGCGTGCACCGCCTGCGCGCCCACATTCGCGATGCCATCGGCGCTGCGCTGCCCGATGCCCCTCATGCCGGCATACTGATTGCGCTTGCGGTCGGCGACCAGGGGGCGATCAGCCCTGCGCACTGGGAGGTGTTCCGCCGCACCGGCGTGTCGCACCTTGTGGCGATCTCCGGCATGCACATCTCCCTGGTCGGTCTGATGATCGGCGGACTGTGCGCGCAGGTGTGGCGGCGGGTGCCGTGGCTGGCGCTGCGGGTTCCGGTGCGCAAGGCCGCGGCGACTGCGGCCCTGATTGCCGCTCTTGGCTACGCGCTGCTGGCCGGCCTTGGGATTCCGGTGCAGCGTGCGCTCATCATGCTGATCGTGGCAGTGGTCGCGTTGCTCCTCGGGCGCGAGTCTGCGCCTGGCCGGGTGCTGGCGCTTGCGCTGCTGTGCGTCGTGCTGATCGATCCATGGGCGGTGCTGTCCCCCGGGTTCTGGCTTTCGTTCGGCGCCGTTGCCGTCATCCTGCTGCTGGCTGGCGGACGTGTGCGCCCGGACTCCGGCTGGCGCATGGCGGTTCGGATCCAGCTCGCGATCACGTTTGCCACCATTCCGGCGCTGCTTGCCCTGTTCAATGCGTTCTCGCTGGTGTCGCCCGTTGCCAATGCGATCGCGATTCCGCTCGTCAGCTTCGTGATTACGCCGCTGACGCTGGGCGCCATCCTGTGTCCCAGCCCCGTGCTGCTGTTGCCCGCACACACGGTAAGTGGGTGGATGCTGCATGTGCTCGAGTGGCTGGCCGATTCGCCCGTGGCACTGTGGCAGCAGGCACAGCCACCGGAATGGATGATCGTCGCCGGATGCGTGGCTGCTCTCTTTCTGCTGCTGCCTGCTGCGACACCCGGCCGCGGCGCTGCCCTCGCGGTGATGGCGGCCTTGCTTTCATGGCAGGCGCCGCGGCCCGACTGGGGTCAGTTCAGGGCAGTGGTGCTCGATGTGGGGCAGGGGCTGTCGGTTCATGTACAGACCGCGAGCCGCGACATGGTGTACGACACCGGTCCGGCCTATGGTGCGAGTGATGCCGGGATGCGCGTGGTGGCGCCCTATCTGGGGGCGCTTGGCGTGAGCCGTCTCGACCGTCTGGTGCTGTCGCATGACGATGCCGATCACGTCGGTGGCACGCAGAGCGTGCTGGATGCGGTGGCGGTGACGCACATTCTGGCCGCCGACGAGGCATCGACCCTCCGTGGTCTGGCCCGCTGGCCGGGTGAGGCCTGTACCGCCGGTCGCACATGGGAGTGGGATGGCGTGGGCTTCGATGTGCTCTGGCCAGCGGCGGGGATGCTGCCGGCCCGGCGCAATAACGAGCATTCCTGCGTGCTGCGAATCCATGGCGCAGGCGGCTCATTGCTGCTGGTCGGCGATGTCGAGCACCTGGCGGAGCAGACGCTGGTGGCGGCCCACGGCGACACGCTTGCGAGCTCGGCCATCGTCGTCGCACATCATGGCAGTCGCTCGTCGTCCATCGATGCATTCGTCGATGCGGTCATGCCCGAGCTGGCCGTTTTCTCGGTGGGCTACCTTAACCGCTTCGGCCATCCCCATCCTTCGGTCTGGACGCGCTGGGCGGTGGCAGGGGCGCGCAGCTACCGCACCGACAGTCAGGGCAGCATCACGCTGGAGGTGGATGCAGACGGCGTCACTGCAACGGCAAGTCGCGAACGCCATCCACGTTACTGGCACGGGCGTTGATCGGCCCGGCCTGCAGGGGGTGCGCGGGGATCGAATGCGGAACCGTACCGAGTTACTCGACCGTATTGCTTTTTTGTAATACTTTTGACCTAATCGGTCTGCTTGCCACCACCCGCCAGAATCAAATAACAATGACAAACGCAATCGGACGCTTCGAACTGCAGCGAGAACTCGGGCGCGGTGCGCAGAGCGTGGTATTTCTCGCCTTCGATCCCCAGCTCGAGCGCGAAGTGGCGGTGAAAACGGTACATTTCAGCGAGAAGCGTGCCGCCATGGGCGAAGCCCTGCTCGCCGAGGCTCGCAGCGTCAGCCGTCTGCGCCACCCGGGGATCGTGCCCATCTTCGAGGCCGGGGAGTTTGCCGGCGACCCTTACCTGGTGTTCGAGTATGTGCCGGGAGAGAGCCTTGCCCGCTTCATGAAACGAGAGGGCGTGGTCGAGCCCGCCCGTGCCGCAGGGCTGATGGTGCGGATTCTCGCGGCCATCGCTGCCGCGCATGCGGAAGGGGTGATCCACCGCGACCTGAAGCCGGGCAACGTGCTGATGGACGGTGGTGGCACGCCAAGGGTGATGGACTTTGGCATTGCCCGTCGGTTGGCGGGCGGCAAAGGCGTTGCAGGCGCGTTCTCCGGCACGCCGGCCTACATGGCGCCGGAGTACATTCTCGAGCGTGAGGTGAGTGCGCGCGGGGACGTGTTCGCCGCCGGGGTGATCCTGGTCGAGATGCTGCTCGGGCGCAGACTGTTCGTTGGCGACGACATTGATGCGGTGATGCGCAAGGTGGCCACGGAGTCGGTCGTTCTGCCCGACGACTGCGGGCTGGACGAGCGCCTGGTCGGGATTGCATTGCGCGCGGTTTCACGCGATCCGGCGACGCGCTACCAGACCGCGACCGAGTTCGAGCAGGCGCTGCAGGGCTGGCTCGCGCCTCTGGAAGAAGCGCCGCCCTCGGGCGGAAGCCAGAGCACGGTGGAGTTCTTGTTGCGGCGCATGCGACACAAGAGCGATTTCCCGGCACTGTCCGAGTCGGTCGGGGCGATCAATCGCATTGCCGGCAGCGAATCCGAAAGCATCAACAAGCTGTCTTCCCTGATCCTGCGCGACTTCTCGCTGACCAACAAGCTGCTGCGCCTGGTCAATTCGGTCTATTACCATCAGGCCGGGGCAGGCAATATCAGCACGATCTCGCGGGCGGTTCTGGTGCTCGGTTTCGATGCGGTACGCAACATCGCGATCACCGTGCTCCTGTTCGAACACCTGCAGAACAAGCACAACGCCAGCCAGCTCAAGGAAGCGTTCCTGCGCGCCAATCTTGCGGCGCTGCTTGCGCGCGAGCTGGCGGTCAGACTGCGTTCGCGCGATCTGGAGCAGGCGTATATCTGCTCGATGTTCCACGGTCTGGGCCGTCTGCTGTCGCAGTTCTACTTTCCGGACGAGAGCGAGGAGATCCGGCGTCTGGTTACACAGAAGGAGTGTGGCGAGGATGCGGCCGTGCATCGTGTGCTGGGCATCAGCTTCGATGAGCTTGGTGTCGGGATCGCCCGCAGCTGGGGTTTTCCTGCGTTGATCGTTGACAGCATGCATCGTCTGCCGACGGGCGCTGTGCGCAAGCCGGCGACGAACGAGGAGCGATTGCGCGTGCTGGCGGGATTCTCGAACGAGATCTGCTCTGCGCTCGCGCTGGTCGATCCGGAGCAGCGCGAACGCGAGCTCCAGTGCACTGCCGCACGCTTTGGCGATGCCTTGCCGGCGGCCGAGTTCGATTTGCGGGAGACCGTCAATGCCTCGATCGAGCAGCTGACCGATTTTTCCCGCATCATCCGTATCAACCTGCACCAGACCCAGTTCGGCCAGCAGCTGAAGAAGTTCAGCCGCAGCAAGGGGACGGCCCATGGCGAAGATGAGGACGAGGGCGCAGCGAGCGAGGCTGCCGCCGTCAGCAAGGGTGGCTCAGGTGGCACCATACCCTCAGGCGTGTTCGACGCGGACGGGCTGCGGGTGGATACCGAGACCGTACTGTCGGCCGGAATTCAGGACATCAGCAACACCCTGGTCGAAGACTTCAAACTTAACGATGTGCTGCGCATCATCCTCGAGACGATGTATCGCGCGATCGGCTTCAGGCGCGTATTGCTGTGCATCCGGGACGCTCGCAGCAACACCATGCAGGGGCGGTTCGGACTGGGGCCGGAGGTGTCCGAGCTGGCGAGGAAGTTCTGCTTCCCGCTCAGCTTCACGCCCGACATCTTTCACGTCGCCACCTCAAAGGGCGCCGACATCCTGATTTCGGATGTGAACGATCCGGGGATTGCCGATCGCATCCCGGGCTGGTTCCGGGACTCGGTGCAGGCGTCCACCTTTGTGCTGCTGCCGCTCACGATCAAGCAGAAACCGGTGGCCCTGATCTACGCCGACAAGGATCACGCCGGTGAAATCGTGATCTCGGAGCGCGAGCTGTCGCTGCTGAAAACCCTGCGCAACCAGGCGGTGCTCGCGATCAAGCAGTCAAGCTGACGGCGTCAGCCATCACTCGACGCCGTAACGCACTTCGAACCGCGGCTGCATTTCCGCTTCGTCCCCGAGCTCGCCCGCCACCACGCCGATCAGGCGACTCAGGATTGCTTCGGCGGACAGCATGATGAGAATGCGCTCGTCAGTGCCCACCAGCGGCAGTCGTTGGCGCGCTCGGAGAGCTTGCGATCCATGATGTCCATCGCGAGCGCAGACTTGGCCACGCAATCGTGCAGTACCGACGACAGCACATTCGCATAAAGCTTGGTCGTGGAATCGCTGAACACCTTGTGCGTGCGCGCCGCGGTGCTGCCGATTTCGCGCAGCAGAACCTTGGCAAACGCGCCATTGAGTGCGGCGCCGACGGGACGGCTGCCGTCGGCCGGCATCACCCGATAGGGGTAGATCAGCTTAGCGGCTTCGCCGGGCAGCAGGTCCGGCTCAGCGCACGACCGGTCGGTTGGGGAGCTGGTTTCCGCGCGCGCGGCTGATTGTCTGCCCGACGTCCGGGAACCGTGCGCTCAGCGCGGCATCCACGGCATCGATGGCGATGCCCAGTCCCGCTTCATGGTCGCCGCTGGCGAAGGTGCCGAGCACGCGTGGCAGCACGCTGCCGAGCTGCTCAGGCCCGAGCTGGTCGGCGATGCCCCGGTCGGCGACGATCTCTATCCGGTGCTCGGCGAGCTGGACGTAGATCAGTACGCCGTTGTTGTCGGCCGTGTCCCACACCCGCATGGTGGAGAAGAGGTCGATCGCACGTTCGCGCACAAGGTTTTCGATCGGCTCGCGGTGCCAGGCGTGGCGCCAGAGCATTGCCCGCGGCAGACTCGCCTCGATGCACAGGCAGATCTCGCCCGTGTGCTTCAGTTCGCTGTCGTGGATGCGCTGGTCGAGCCGGTTGAGTGCGGCCTCGCCCAGCAGGCGGAAGGCGTCGTCGGCGTCGAGCCAGAAATGGCGCAGGAGTCTTGTTGTCAGGTTCATGATCACCAGCCTCCCGACGCGCCGCCACCACCGAAGCTGCCGCCTCCGCCAGAGCGGAAGCCGCCCCCACCGCTGCTGCGACCACCTCCGAAGCCACCTCCGCGGATGACGGGGCCGCCCCCGCCAAAGCCGCCACCCCCGCCGCCGCCACCGATGGCGATGGTGAAGATCAGCGCAAGCACGCCGCCGACGATCGCCAGCAGCAGGCTGCCGGTAATCAGCTGGACGATGAAGCCCATCACGCCGGCTGTGGCCAGGGTGCCGAGCTTGCGTCCAAGCACGCTGGTGAGAATGCCTCCGAGCACCGGCACACCTACAAAGAGAAAGGCGGCGATGTCTTCGAGCGAGAAGTCCCAGTCATCGCCTGAGGAGGCGGACTGTACAGGGAGTGGCAGGTCTTCGCCGGAGATGCGGGCGATAAGGCCCTCCACGCCCGCCGCAATGCCGGCGGCAAAGTCGCCGTCACGAAAGCGCGGGGTGATGAGGCCGTCGATGATGCGAAAGGCGATGACGTCGGGCACGGCGCCTTCGAGCGCGCGTGCGACCTCGATCCGGACCTTGCGGTCATTCTTGGCGACCACCAGCAGCACACCGTCGCCTACCTCGCGGCGGCCGATCTTCCATTGATCGGCAACGCGGAAGGCGTACGAGGCGATGTCCTCCGGCGCGGTGCTCGCGACAACCAGCACCACGATCTGGCTGCCGCGTTCGGTTTCGAATGCGGCCAGTCTGGACTCGAGCGATTGACGGACGCCCGCGTCGAGCGTGCCGGTCTGATCGATGACCCGGGCGCTCAGTTCGGGCACCGGAAGCACCGCCTGAGCAAACACTGCTGTGCTCAGCAGCAGCATTGCACAGGTGAGCCAGCGCAAGGAGAGTGCGATCAGGGACGAAAGCCGTGTCTGGCCATGCCGACGCGCACTGCGGTTCGAACTGACGTGAATCATCCCGCGTCCTGACATGCCTCAGCGCGAACCCTGGCTACCGAAATCCACTGTCGGCGGACGCGAAATCTCGGCCTCGTTTGCAACCGTGAAGCCGGCCTTGGGCGCGTAGCTGAAGATCATCGCGGTCAGATTGGTCGGGAAGCTGCGCGCGAGCACGTTGTACTGTTGCACCGCGCCGATGTACTTGTTGCGAGCCACGGTGATGCGGTTCTCCGTACCCTCGAGCTGTACCCGCAGTTCCTGGAAGCCCTGGTTCGCCTTCAGATTGGGGTAGTTCTCGGATACGGCCAGCAGTCGCGACAGGGCGCCGCCGAGCTGCCCCTGTGCCTGCTGGAAACGCTCCATGGCCTGCGGGTCGTTGAGGGTTTCAGGGGTGACCTGAATCGCGGTGGCACGCGAACGCGCTTCGATCACCCGGGTGAGGGTGGTCTGCTCGAAGTCGGCTTCGCCCTTCACGGTGGCGACGATGTTGGGAACGAGGTCGGCGCGACGCTGGTACTGGTTGAGCACTTCGGCCCACGCGGCCTTGGTCTCTTCGTCCAGACGCTGGAAGTCGTTATAGCCGCAGCCCGACAGCCCCAGCAGGGCGACCAGGCTGAGCAGCAGTGAAAAGCGGCGGATCAGGCGTTGAAGCATTTCAGTGATTCTCCTGTAAGCGGTGTCAGAGCTGAGGCGCGCCAGTGAGCGAGTGCAGGCGTTCGACTGCGCTTGCATCCAGTTGCAGCATCTGCGCCAGGGTGCGCAGGTAGTTGCGCTCGGCTTCGGTGTCGAGGTTGATCGCAAGCAGGGATGCGGCATACACCTGAGTACCGACCAGTGCGTCCGGTACGTCGGCGACCAGCGCCTGAAGGTTGAGTGGCGCGCGCAGCTCATCGGTGATGAACTGCTTTTCTTCGGCGCTGACGCCGTCGTCGTCGATCTTGCCGACAATGCGCTGGATCTCTTCGTCGTCAATCTGGCCGTCGGCCTTGGCGGCGCTGATCATCGCGCGCAGCACCAGGGTTTCGGCCTGTGGCGATGTGAGTTCGGCGAACTGCTGCGGTGCCATGGCGGGCATTGCGGCAGCCGCGCCGGCGCTCTGGGACTGTTGCCAGTGCTTGAACGCGGCCATGGCCAGCGTGCCGAGAATCGCCATGCCACCACCGCTGGCACCGCCACGGGTGTTTCTGCGTCCGCCGCCGAGCAGCATGCCCGCGAGGTCGCCCAGACCGCCCGCGCCACCCGACGCGCCCGACCGCCCGCCACCAAGCAGCATGCCGGCCAGATCACCCAGACCGCCGCCTTGTGTGCCACCTGCACTGCGTCCACCGCCAAGCGCACCGGCCGCCATGTCGAGCAGACCGCCGAGGCCGCCACCGCCCATTGCATTCGACTGCGGGTTTTGCTGCGCACCACCCTGGCCGCCGAGCAGGCCGCCAAGCATCTCTTCGAGCCCGCCCATGCCGCCGAGGCCCTGTGAACCCAGGGCGTGATCGAGGCGGCCACGGCTCTGATTGGCCATGCCTTGCTGCAGCAGTTGTCCGATGATGTTTCCGAAGCTCATGCTATTTACTCCTTCTGACGGGGCGTGCTGCCCCGAGTGGGTGGTGCCGGACACCTTGCAACTGCGGCGGTCGGTGACCGCATCAAGATGTCAGTTGCAAGCATGCCTGAATAAGGCAGGTGTTCAAAGCTTGCGCCACACGCTGGCAAGCCAGGGCTGTTGTGCGCACGGCAGACCGGGTGGCCGGTAGTAGTGATGCAATTCCGTGAAGCCGGCACTGGCGAGCAATTGACGCCACGTTTCCAGATTGTAGTAACAGCCGTAGCGTTCGCCGCTGAAGCCTTCCTGGTTGTCGCCACGCGGATTCGAACTGAACAGGACGCCGCGCGGCTTCAGTGTGCGATGCAACCGGGTCAGCACATCGGGCAGCGCCGGGCGCGGCACATGAAACAGCGAGGCGTTGGCAAAAACGCCATCGAAATGTCCGGTCGGCAGGTCGAGTGCGATGAAGTCCTGGTGCAGCACCGCGCAGCCGGTGTCGACGCTTGCCATGCCGACAAAGGCTGCCGAACCGTCCAGCCCGACCGCCTGATGCCCGAGCGCGCTGAAATACTTCAGGTCACGCCCCGGCCCGCATCCGAAATCGAGCAGGGTGAAAGGGGCAGGTCCTTCAATCGCACCCAGGAATGCAGCGTAGTTCTGGCTGACGTCGTGATCGCGGGTTCCGTCGCGGAATCCGGCTGCTTCGCGGTCGTAGTGTGCAATGGTGGGGCGGGTAAGTTCTTTCATCGATCCTGTTCGAGGGAGGGTTCCACGGCCCCGGGGCGCGGTGCCGGCGACCAGTACATCAACTTGGCGCCAAACCTGAATAGCCTACCATCTGCACCCGTGTGCCGGACGGCTGCGCGGAACGATTCGTGAAGCCTGGCACGGTTTCAGTGCGTAGAGCGGGGGTGGTGCACCGGATTGATGCGCGAATGGCCGGGCTTGCCCCGGAAGCGTGCCCGTTGCTCAGTGCCAAGCTGGCAAGCTTTCTGCTAGAGGTCCTGAAACAAGGAGTCCAGCATGGCAGAAACGCGTTCCACCTGTTGTTATTGCGGCGTTGGCTGCGGTGTCATCATCGAGCACGAAGGCGATCGGATTACCGGTGTGCGTGGCGACCCCGCGCATCCGGCCAACTTCGGCAGGTTATGTACCAAGGGATCGACGCTGCATCTGTCGGCTGGACCTGAAACCCTCGCCGTCCGCGCGCTTCGGCCCGAGTTGCGCACTGCACGTGAGACCGCGCGTCAGGGGGTGAGCTGGGAAGCGGCGCTCGATCATGTCGCCGACCGTTTTGCCGCCATCATCCGTGAACATGGGCCGGATGCTGTGGCGTTCTACGGTGCGGGACAGCTGCTCACCGAGGACTATTACGTCTTCAACAAGCTCGTGAAAGGCCTGATTGGCACCAACAACCTCGATACCAACTCGCGCCTGTGCATGTCGAGTGCGGTCAGCGGCTACAAGATGACGCTCGGCGCCGACGCGCCGCCGGCGAGTTACGAGGACATTGCACATACCGACTGTCTGGTCATTGCCGGCAGCAACACCGCGTTTGCGCACCCGATCGTGTTCCGCAGGGTCGAGGACGCGCGCACGGCAAATCCGGCGATGAAGCTGATCGTGATCGATCCGCGCCGCACCGACACTGCCGAGGCAGCGGACCTACACCTTGCGCTGCTCCCCGGCACCGACATCGCGCTCTACAACAGCATGCTGCATGTGATGCTGTGGGAAGGTCTGGTGAAACGCGACTACATCGAGGCCCACACCGAGGGCTTCGATGCGATCAAGAAGACCGTGCGTGAATACACACCGGCCATGGCGTCGGCGATCTGCGGACTGAGCAAGAAGGAGATCGAAACCGCGGCGGAGTGGTTTGCCAGCAGCCCGGCCACGCTCTCGATGTACTGTCAGGGGCTGAACCAGTATGCGTTTGGCAGCCACAACAACGCGGCACTGATTAACCTCCACCTGGCCACCGGCCAGATCGGTCGTGCGGGCGCCGGTCCGCTGTCCCTGACCGGACAGCCCAACGCGATGGGCGGGCGCGAGGTCGGTGGTCTCGCCAACCTGCTGTCGGCGCACCGCGATCTGGCGAACCCGGCGCACCGTGCCGAGGTTGCAGCCCTGTGGGGCGTGGATTCGGTGCCGGAGAAACCCGGCAAGAGCGCCGTCGAGCTGTTCCAGGCGCTCAAGTCGGGCGAGGTGAAGGCGGTCTGGATTGCCTGTACCAACCCGGCGCAGTCGATGCCCGACCAGACCCTGGTGCATGAGGCGCTGGCCACTGCCGAACTGGTGGTGGTGCAGGAAGCCTTCGCCCACACCGAAACCTGTCGCCACGCCGATGTCTTGCTGCCGGCGACGACCTGGGGCGAGAAGGACGGCACGGTGACCAACTCCGAGCGCCGCATCACGCGCGTCCGGGGTGCCGTCGCGGCGCCGGTAGAGGCACGGCACGACTGGCAGATCGCGGTCGACTTTGCACGCCGGCTCGGGGTCGCGCTGGGCAAGGGCGAGCTTGCCCAGCGCATGTTCCCCTACGCCGACCCGGAATCGATCTGGAACGAGCACCGCGAAAGCACGCGCGGTCGCGATCTCGACATCACCGGCCTGTCGTACGCGATGCTGGAGGCGGACGGTCCGCAGCAATGGCCGTTCCCCGAGGGTGCAAGCTCCGGGAAGCAGCGCCTTTACGAAGACGGAGTGTTCCCGACCGTTTCGGGCAAGGCGCGCTTCGTGGTGACCGAGCACGCGATGACGGCGGAGTCGCCCAGCGCGCGCTACCCCCTGCATCTGATCACCGGGCGTTTGCGCGACCAGTGGCACGGGATGAGCCGCACCGGTCTGGTGGCGCGCCTCTACAACCATGAGCAGGAGCCGCTGCTGCACATGCACCCCGAGGATCTCGCGCGGCGCAGGCTGAAGGGCGGCGATCTGGTGACGGTGCGCGCGCGAGGCGGCAGGATCGTGGTCAAGGTGCTTGAGTCGACCACCGTGCGCGCTGGGCAGTGTTTCCTGCCGATGCACTGGGGCGGCAACGCGATGTCCGGACTGGGCTCGAACACGCTGATGCCGTCGAAGTTCGATCCGCATTCGAAGCAGCCCGAACTGAAGCATGCAGCCGTACAGGTCGAGGCCTTCGTGGCCGCTCACACGCTGGTGGCAATGCGTGCAAGCGGCGAGGCCGGCGCGGACAATCCGCACGCGCTGATGGAGCGCCTGAGACCCCTGCTGTCCGGCTTCCCCTATGCCAGCCTGACCCTGGTCGGACGTGAGCACCCGGTGGTGGTGCTCAAGGCGCGCAGCGAGCAGATCGAACAGGCGCTGCTGGCCGAGCTCGATCGTGCGCTCGGACTGGACGATCCGCTAAAGACGCTGAGCTACAGCGACAGCCGCCGTGACATCGCAAAACATGCGCGCGTCGACGGTGACCGGCTGACGGCCGTTCGTCTGGCGGGTGAGGCGCTGGCGTCCGACTGGCTGACCGATCTGATGGTGAGGCGCGAATCCGCCGCACCGGTGCGCAACTGGCTGCTGGCGCCGGTCACGCAGCCGCCCGCGGGCAAGGTGATGCGTGGGAAGGTGATCTGCAACTGCTTCGACGTGTCGGAAGACGACATCCTGGCGGCCTTCCGCGCCGGCGAGTCGCTAGATGCCCTGCAGGCGCGAACCCGCTGCGGCACCAACTGCGGCTCCTGCGTGCCCGAACTCAAGCGCATGCAGAACGCTACGCCGACCTCCCGCGCTGCCGCCTGAGCGCGGTGTCGGGGGCGGGGCCGGTTCTCAGCGCTTGCGCTTGGGGGCCGGCCCGTATTTCTTGAACACTGCGCGGGCGTCGAGGTCCGCGCGTTCCTTGGTGCAGATCGACGGATCGTCGTCGTGGCCGCTGAAGAACTCATCTTCCTGCGCACGCATCACCATCGCAACGGCATCTTCTTCGCTTTGGCCGAAGTTCTCGTAGAGCAGGGTGCAGACTTCGTCCAGATGTTCTTCGTAGGTCATGTCAGTTTCCGGATGTTTTCTCAGTAGCGGTCAGGCCTTGCGGCGAATCGCAACAACATGCTGGTACAGCCCGCCGAACAGGGTGCGATGCGTCCAGTCGAACTCGCCAGCGCGGCCCGACATCGATTCAATCGGAGTGTCGAGCAAGGAAGGGGCGTAAGGCTCCAGCGTCCGGAACACCAGGTTCATCACCGGAGCAAGCGGGTTCCAGCGCGCGCAGCGATGATAATCGACAAACACCGCCTTTCCGCCGGGTTCGACTGCGGCGAGCAGATTGTCGACGATCTTCCGGCGCTGGTCTTCAGGGACTTCGTGCAGCAGAAAGAAACAGCACACCCCGTCATACGTCTTGCTGCCCAACGGCTCGCTCAGATCGGCCAGGCGGGCACGGGCATGGGTATGCGCGGCCAGCTTTCTGCGCACATTGGCGATCTGGATCGGCGCCACGTCGACGACATCGAGCGCGCCGTTTTCGCCGACGCGTGCCGCTAGCATCGGTGAGAAAACGCCATATACGCAGGCGGCCTGCAACACCCGCTGCCCGGGCGAAAACTCCGCCACCGCAGCACGCATCAGGCGCCCGGCATTGCCCCACAGAATCGCGGAGACCACCAGGCTGCGGTCCAGCCAGGGCAGGGTACGGTGGCTTAGGTAGGCCCAGGTATAGGTTTCCCGCAGGTAGTCGGGCAGGACGTCGGCGCTTGCGGCCGATTCGGTGGGGGGTGGGCTCATGGCGGCTCCATCGTATCGAGTCATGTCGGTGAGTCCGGGATGCGACCGTCGCCGTCGTGGCCTGGACGAACCTGCGGCGATCGACGTTGCAGCGCACAACGCCTTCAGTATGCCCGCATACGGCCGGCGGCGAAACCGTCTGCCGGCCGTCCTGCGGTCAGCGCTGGGTGCTGACTGCGCTCGCAGCCCTCAAGGCCTTGGCGCGCGCGTCCTCGATACTGTCGTCGAGTGCGAGCGCGACACCCATGCGGCGCTGGCCCTTGATCTCGGGTTTGCCGAACAGCCGCAGGGCGGTATCGGGCTCGCTCAGGGCAGCGTCGAGATTGCCGAACACCGGCTGGGTCGAATCGCCTTCGACCAGGATCACTGCGGACGCTGCCGGGCCGTGCTGGCGAATGGCCGGGATCGGGAGGCCGAGAATTGCACGCGCATGCAGCGCAAACTCCGACAGGTCCTGTGAGATCAGGGTGACGAGACCGGTGTCGTGCGGGCGTGGTGAGACTTCGCTGAACCACACCTCATTCCCCTTGATGAACAGCTCCACCCCGAACAGGCCGCGCCCGCCCAATGCCTCGGTGACGGCCAGTGCGATGCGCTCGGAGGCGGCAATCGCTTCGGCTGTCATCGGCTGCGGCTGCCACGATTCCTGATAGTCGCCTTTCTCCTGACGATGACCGACCGGGGCGCAGAAGGTGGTGCCGCCGGCGTGGCGCACGGTGAGCAGGGTGATCTCGTAGTCGAAATCGATGAAGCCTTCGACGATCACCCGGCCCTTGCCGGCGCGGCCGCCTTCCTGGGCGTAATCCCAGGCCTTCTGAACATCGTCTGCGCAACGCAGCAGGCTCTGGCCCTTGCCCGAGGAGCTCATGATCGGTTTGACCACGCAGGGGAAGCCGAGCGCTTCAACCGCCGCCGCATAGTCTTCGAAACTGTCTGCGAAGCGGTAGGGCGAGGTGGGCAGACCGAGCGTCTCTGCGGCGAGGCGGCGGATGCCCTCGCGATTCATCGTCAGCTGGGCCGCGCGCGCGGTGGGGATCACCGTGTAGCCTTCGGCCTCGAGCTCGACGAGGGTCGCAGTGGCGATGGCCTCGATCTCCGGCACGATGTAGTGCGGCTTCTCCTGTTCGATGACGGCACGCAGCGCAGCGCCGTCGAGCATGCTGATGACGTGGCTGCGATGCGCGACCTGCATCGCGGGTGCGTTGGCGTAGCGGTCGACCGCGATCACCTCGCAGCCGAAGCGCTGCAGTTCGATGGCAACTTCCTTGCCGAGTTCACCCGAGCCGCACAGCAGCACGCGGGTGGCGGTGGGGGAGAGTGGCGTGCCGATACTGACCATGGCGGACATCCCTAAATGTGTTCAAACGAAAACAGACCGCCGGGATTGGCGGCGGTCTGTCCCTGGTGATGCGCAAGCCGCTTAACGCGAGATTGGCTTGTAGCGGATGCGCTTGGGCTTGGCGCCTTCTTCACCCAGACGCTTGCGCTTGTCCTCTTCGTATTCCTGGTAGTTGCCAGCGAAGAAGGTCCATTGCGAATCGCCCTCGGCCGCCAGGATGTGGGTACAGATACGGTCGAGGAACCAGCGATCGTGCGAGATGATCATCGCGCAGCCGGCGAATTCGAGCAGCGCATCTTCGAGCGCGCGCAGGGTCTCGACGTCGAGGTCGTTGGACGGTTCGTCGAGCAGCAGCACGTTGCCACCGGCGATCAGGGTCTTGGCAAGATGCAGGCGACCACGCTCACCACCCGACAGGTTGCCGACGATCTTCTGCTGGTCGCCACCCTTGAAGTTGAAGCGGCCGATGTAGGCGCGGCTCGGCATTTCGAAGCGGCCGACAGTCAGGATGTCGGCGCCGTCGGAGATGGCCTCGAACACGGTCTTGTCGTTGGCCAGACCTTCGCGCGACTGATCCACTGCGGCAATCTTCACCGTCGAGCCGATGACCACTTCGCCACTGTCGGGCGTGTCCTTGCCCTGAATCATCTTGAACAGGGTCGACTTGCCGGCGCCGTTGGGACCGATCACGCCGACGATGGCGCCGGGCGGTACGCTGAAACTGACCTTGTCCATCAGCAGCTTGTCGCCGAAGGCCTTGGAGACGTCGTTGAATTCGATGACCTTGTCGCCGAGACGCTCGCCGGGCGGAATGAAGATCTCGTGGGTCTCGTTGCGCTTCTGGTACTCGACCGTGGTCATTTCCTCGTAGCGCGCCAGACGGGCCTTGGATTTGGCCTGACGTGCCTTCGGGTTGGAGCGTGCCCACTCCAGTTCGGTCTTCATCGCCTTCTGGTGGGCGGCTTCCTGCTTGCTCTCCTGCGCCAGGCGCTCGCCCTTCTGCTCCAGCCAGGACGAGTAGTTGCCCTTCCACGGGATGCCGTGTCCGCGGTCGAGTTCGAGAATCCACTCGGCGGCGTTGTCGAGGAAGTAACGGTCGTGGGTCACTGCGACCACGGTGCCGGGGAAGCGGGTGAGGAACTGCTCCAGCCACTCGACCGATTCGGCGTCGAGGTGGTTGGTCGGTTCGTCGAGGAGGAGCATGTCTGGGCGCGACAGCAGCAGCTTGCACAGCGCGACGCGGCGCTTCTCACCACCGGACAGGTTGCCGACAACGGCATCCCAGGGCGGCAGGCGCAGCGCGTCGGCGGCGATCTCCATCTGTGTCTCGATGTCGGCGCCGGCGGAGGACAGGATGTTTTCGTACTTCGCCTGATCTTCGGCAAGCTTGTCGAAATCGGCGTCGGGTTCGGCATAGGCGGCGTAGATTTCTTCCAGCTTCTGGCGTGCTTCGACGATCTCGCCGAGGCCGGACTCGACCTCTTCCTTCACCGTCTTGGCGGGGTCGAGCTCGGGTTCCTGTGCAAGGTAGCCGATGCGCTGACCGGCGAGATGCTGGACTTCGCCTTCGTATTCCTTGTCGACGCCGGCCATGATGCGCAGCACGGTGGACTTGCCCGAGCCGTTGAGGCCGAGCAGGCCAATCTTGGCGCCGGGGAAGAAGGAGAGGGAAATATCCTTGATGATCTGACGCTTGGGCGGAACGGTCTTGCTCACGCGCAGCATCGACATTACGTATTGGGCCATGGAATTCCGGAAGGGATGGACACGAAACCGTGGAGTCTACCCCAGCTGACGGGATGGCCGCCATGTGGCGATGGCTGCGGCGCCGCATTCGGGCGCGCCGATCAGCGATACAGCGGCAGGGCGCTGATGCGGCGCTCGACTTCGGCGACCAGCTGACCGTAGGCCGCGCTCTCTGTGCTACCGAAGCGGCGGCGGAATTCCGTTTCGGTGATGAATTCGGGCAGGCCCCGCAGGATGGGGACGAGATCGCCGTCGCGCATCGGCGCAGCGAGTGCGGCGTCGATGCGCGCCGGATCGTCGGTGAGGAGCTTGCCGAAGCGGGTGCCGGCACGATCGGCGGCAAGGTCGGCGAAGGAGAAGCCGCTGCCACTGCGGGCGTCCTCAAGCTCCTTGTACAGGCCGATGGCGTCCGCGATCGGCTCGCCTGCCCATGCCGACAGCGCCGCCGAGATGATGAAATGCTGAGCAGTGTCTACGCGGCGGTGAAGCGTCAGCGCCCGGCGCGGCGGACGCGGCCATGCAGCCGCTTCGGGAATGACTGCGGCAAGGTCGCGCCCTGCGAGATAGCTGGCAAGGACGAGGAGTACAGCGCGGCGACGTGCAAGGGATGCGTCGTTACCCGCCTGCAGCATGGGTTTGAGTACCGCAGGCAGGGGCAGTGCCTGTCCTTGCGCGCGGAAACCCAGCAGCCCCGCAAGGTCGCGCTGAGCGGTTTCGAGCTGTTGTGTGGTGTCGTTCGAGAGCGCCAGTGCGCGTGCGCGGCTCAGGAGTTCGGGCTGCCAGACATAGGCGATGTCCACCCTGTTGCCGCTGGCTGCAATCGCAACGCGCCTGACCGAGCTGCGGACGAGGCGCCATTCCTCGCTGTATCCGCCGATCCGTGCCAGCAGTCCGATGAGCGGCAACACCGATTGTGGCGGAAGGCTCAGACTGCCGACCTGAATGCGATCGATGCGAAGCTGCTTGCCATCATCGCTCAGGCGGGCGCGCACGTTGAGATAGCGTTCCACCGTAATCAGCGGTACGGGCAGGGTAAGGCGGAGTTCCGCCTGCCTGGCCGCGGCGGTAAATGCTGCCTGCCCGCCGCCGAAACGTGTGGCGAGGTGATTGACGCCTTCGTCGATGAGCCGCGCCGGGACCATGACCAGCCGCGACTGGCCGGGCTGCAGTTGTCTTGGATCGTTGTGCGCGAGCAGGCGGCGGGCCTCCGCGACCGCTGCGGGCGAGATCGTTTCGCTGCGGCGGACCAGCGCGGACGAATCGAGACTGGCCACAACCACAAGGGAGAGGCCGGCGAGCAGCAGGGTCGCTGCTGCGGCCAGAGCGAGAAACAGGCGGCGCATGTCTGTACGGAATACTCAGCTGCGCTTCGGCGAGCCTGTGAGAGATGCCAATGAACACGGACCCAATGAACCCGACTGCGTGATGCCAGCGCAGGTGCGCGCAAGCCCGCGCGGCTCAGGCATCCAGCAGGCTCTCGATGTCGGAAGCCATCGACGCCGGCGTCGTTGTCGGGGCGTAGCGGCCGACGACCACGCCTTCGCGATCGACCAGAAACTTGGTGAAGTTCCACTTGATCGATTCAGTGCCGAGCACGCCCCTGGCGTTGTCCTTGAGCCAATCGAAGAGCGGGTGTGCGTTGTCGCCGTTGACGTCGATCTTTGCGAACATCGGGAAGCTGACGCCGTAGTTCGTCTCGCAAAAGCTCGCGATTTCGCTTTCGTTGCCGGGTTCCTGCGAACCGAACTGATTGCACGGAAAACCGAGTACGACGAAGCCGCGTTCGGCGTAGTTCTTGTAAAGCGTCTCCAGGCCGGCGTACTGCGGCGTGAAGCCGCACTGGCTGGCGGTGTTGACGATCAGCATCACCTTGCCCGCGTACTCGGCGAGCGTGTGCTCCTGCCCGTCCAGTGCGCGCAGCGGGACTTCGTAAATCGGCGTGTTTGCCGACGTGTCCGGGGTCTCATCCATGGCCTGACGCTCCTGCAGAAGGGAGGTCCGAGTGTGTCGTGGCGCGGCGCTCAGGTCAAATGCTGGTGACGTCCTCGTGCAGTTTGGCCAGCACGGTGCCGGGCAGCCCCATTCGACGCGCGGTCAAGGCCTTCTCGAACTCGGCTGCCGGTACCGGACGACCAAACAGATAGCCCTGGAACTGGTCGCATCCGTGTGCGAGCAGAAACTCGCGCTGGGCTTCGGTCTCGACGCCTTCGGCCACCACCTTCATGCCCAGACTGTGGGCGAGGGCGATCACCGCGGCGGCAATCTTGCCGTCGGTATTCTCGCGGTGGATGTCATTGACGAAGCTGCGATCGATCTTCAGCACGTTGACGCGGAACTGCTTGAGATAGGAGAGCGAGGAATAGCCGGTGCCGAAGTCGTCGATGGAAAGGTCGATACCCATGTCCCGCAGGATGTTGAGGGTCTCGATGGTGCGGTCTACATCGCGCATCAGCATGGTTTCGGTGAGCTCGAGCCCGAGCAGTCCGGCTGGCAGACGGGTTTCGGTCAGGACCTCCTCGACCAGTGATGACAGCTTGCGCTGCGTGAACTGGTGTGCGGAGAGATTGACTGCAACCGGCACCGGCATCATGCCCGCGTCACGCCAGACCTGCAGCTGGCGGCAGGCCTCGCGCATCACCCATTCGCCGATCGGCGCGATGAGCCCGGACTCCTCCGCCACCGGGACGAAGCGGCCCGGCGAGATGAGGCCGAGATCCGGATGGCGCCAGCGCAACAGGGCTTCAGCACCCACCAGACGTCCGTTGGTCGCGCATACCTTGGGCTGGTAGTGGAGCTCGAGTTCGTTGCGTTCCAGCGCGCCACGCAGCTGGTTCTCGAGGAGCAGGTCGCCGAGCGAGGCTGAGTTCATGTCTGCCGAATAGAACTGATAGGCATCGCGCCCCTCGGCCTTGGCGCGATACATGGCGGCATCGGCATTGCGCAGCAACTCCGCCGGCGTAAGCCCGTCGCCATCGAAAATGGCGATGCCGATACTGGCCGTGACCGTGATCTCGTGGTCGCCCAGCAGGTAGGGACGGCCCACGGTCTGCAGGACTTTTCGTGCAACGATCGCCGCATCCTGGGGATGATCGATGTCGGGAACGACCAGCACGAACTCGTCGCTGCCCGGTCTGGAGACGGTGTCGGTTTCACGCACGACCGCAAGACAGCGGTGTGCGACCTGTTGCAGCAGACCATCGCCAAGATCGTGTCCGAGCGAGTCGTTGATGGTCTTGAAGCGGTCGAGGTTGAGCAGCAGCACGGCGGTGTGGCTTCCGACCCGGTGCGACTGCAGGATGGCCTGCTCCAGCCTGTCCTGCAGCAGCAGGCGGTTGGGCAGGTTGGTCAGGCTGTCGTGATGTGCAAGGTGGTGGATGCGAGCCTCGGCGCGCTTGCGCTCGGTGATGTCGGAGAACAGCCCGATGTAGTGGCTGGTCGCGCCGTCCTGGTTGCGCACGGCCGTGATCGACAGCCACTCTGGATAGACTTCGCCATTCTTGCGCCGGTTCCAGATTTCACCTTGCCATTGACCGCGCCGGTCCAGGGTGCGCCACATGTCACGATAGAAGTTTTCGGGCTGGCGGCCTGACTTCAGCATGGACGGAGAGCATTCAAGCATTTCCGCCGTCGTGTATCCGGTGATTTCGCTGAATGCCGGGTTCGTGGCGACGATCCTGCCGCTGCCATCGGTAATCAGCATGCCTTCCGTGGCATTGGTAAACACGGTTGCATAGAGCTTGAGATCGTGCTGGGTGCGATCGAGCGTCGCGATGCGTTCCTTGAGCTGCCGGTTTGCCTGCGCCAGGTCGCCGGATGTCTTGGCAAGCCGGAGCATGACGAGCGCCAGATAGCCGGCAAGGACCAGCGCCAGCACATAGAGGCTGACCCGGTAGTTGTGGGCGGTACGGGAAGCCCGCTCATAGCCGCGGGCATAGGTCTGCGCCAGCTCTTCGCCAAGCGCCGCGGTGGGCATGGCCAATGTCTCGCGGGTCAGGGTGTCGAGAATCGGCTTGCGCTCGAGGATCACTCGGCCATGCAGCAGCACGTTGGTCATCTGCTGTTGATGCGCCCCTTTCAGCTGTGCGACGATCGATTCGAGCTTCGTCATGCTCTCTTCGAGCCGCTGTGCGAGCTGCGCATCAGCGGTATGTGCATGGGTCATCACGCCCCGCACGAAGATCCCGATCGGCCGGGTCTGTGCGATCGGTGCGGTGTCGTCGCCGATCAGGAGGTCGGTTGCGAGCGGCAGATAGGCAAGGGAGTTGCGGAGCACCGAGTGCTCACGCTTGAACAGGTCGATCTGGCGGATCTTCTGTTCCAGCACATCGCGATATTGTGCGACGCGGTTCAGCACTTGAAGACGGTCGCTGGCGGACAGAAAGCCGGGAACGTCCTCGAGCTCGGACACCACCTTGTGCAGTTCGCCGGTTGCCGTGCCGATGGTGTCGAAGTCAAGCTGAATGCCGACGCGGCTGGCCAGCACCGCAGCGTTGAGTTCGGCGTCCGCCTGACGCAACAGCCTGAGTTCGCGCGCATAGTGCTCGTGCGCCTGGGGCGAGATCGCATCGGCGCGCAGGAACAGCCAGCTCAGCAGGCTGGCAGCAATGACGATGGCGACCAGCATCCACGCGAAGCCGGTGCGACTGATGATGGTGGGCAGCAGTGTCGGCCGTTCGTGGGCGCTCATTTCAGGGGTGCTCCACGAAAGCTGCCGCTGAGCGTGTGCAGAAACGCCACGAGAAGCCGACGGTCCTCCCTGGTGAGCGGTCGGCCGAGCTGATAGCGCGCCATGATCTCTACTGCATCGTCCAGTGTCTCGACGCTGCCATCGTGAAAGTAGGGCGCGGTAAGGGCGACGTTGCGCAGACTCGGGACACGGAAAACGTATCGATCCTCCTCGCGGCCGGTGACGTTGAAACGGCCGAGGTCGGCCGGGTTGCTCATGCCTTTGTCGGCAAAGTAATCGCCCATCACGCCAAAGCGCTGGAACAGGTTGCCGCCGACGTTGACGCCCTGATGGCAGCTGGCGCAACCGAGACTCTTGAAACGGGCGTAACCCTCGATCTCATCGGCGCTGAGGGCGTCGGTCCTGCCACGCAGGTACTGGTCGAACCGGGCTCCGGGTGTCAGCAGGCTGCGCTCGAAAGCGGCCAGTGCATCGGCGATCGTTTCCGCGCTGATGCCCTGTGGATAGAGCTCGGCAAACAGGCTGCGATAGTCGTCACTCTTGTTCAGACGCTCGATCACCAGGCTCCAGCTGGAGCCCATTTCCACCGGGTTGTGAAGCGGGCCGGCAACCTGCTCTTCCAGCGTTGCGGCCCGTCCGTCCCAGAACTGAGCGAAGTTCAGGGCGGCGTTGAATACAGTCGGGGTGTTGACGGTGCCGGGTGCGCCACCCACCCCTCTGGAGGCGGGCAGACCGTCGGCGCCGGCCCTGTCGAGCGGGTGACAGCTGGCGCAGGAGATCGTGTAATCGACCGACAGCACAGGATCGTGAAAGAGACGTTCGCCGAGGCCGGCGCGACGCGGGTCTATAAGCTGCGGATCGGCCGGCAGGGGGGAAATCGGCTCCGCGCGCCGGATGACATCGGCCATCATCAGTGTGGTGGGCGATGAGGAGGCTGCCGATGGCGCTTCACGCCAGGTCAGGATGACCAGAGTGGCAGCAAATACGGTCAGCAGGCCAGCTATAACAAAATTAGGCGTACTGTTTTTCACTGTGGAATCATACTTCCGCAGAGTTCAGCCAATTTGACCCTGATCAAGGAATTTGAGAACTCTTCGCACTTCGGGAGAAGTTTAAAGATATTCCTTTCGTGGTATGCCGTCCTGCGTACCGGCCCGGTTGCCGAAACAAGCGGGCCGGTCGATTGTTCAGCGCTCCACGAACGCACGTTCGATCACGTAGTCGCCGGGTTCGCCGATACGCTTGGAGATCTGGAAGCCCCGTTCGTCGAGCAGGGTGCAGCAGTCGGCGAGCATCGACGGACTGCCGCAGATCATCGCACGGTCAAGCGCGGGGTCGAGGGGCGGCAGGTCGCAATCGCTCAGCAGCTTTCCGGAGCGGATGAGATCGGTCAGGCGGCCGTTGTTGCGGAAGGGTTCGCGGGTGACAGTCGGGTAGTAGATGAGCTTTTCACGCACGGACTCGCCAAACCAGGGGTTCTCGGGCAGGTCTTTCTCGATGAAGTCGGCGTAGGCGAGTTCGGAGGTATGGCGCACGCCGTGGATCAGGACGATGCGCTCGAAACGCTCATAGGTTTCCGGGTCCTGGATGACGCTGATGAAAGGTGCCAGTCCGGTACCGGTGGACATCAGGTACAGGTTGCGGCCGGGGCGAAGGTCGTGCAGCACCAGCGTGCCGGTGGGCTTCTTGCTGACCACGATCGGGTCGCCTTCGCGCAGGTGTTGCAGGCGCGAAGTGAGCGGACCGTCGGGCACCTTGATGCTGAAGAACTCGAGGTGCTCCTCGTAGTTGGGGCTGGCGATGCTGTAGGCGCGCGTCAGCGGACGGCCGTCGAGTTCGAGGCCGATCAGGACGAACTGTCCGTTCTCGAAGCGCAGGCCGGGGTTGCGGGTGGTGCGGAAACTGAACAGGGAGTCGTTCCAGTGATGGACGCTGAGAATGCGTTCCTGATTCAGATTGCTCATGGCGTGCTCTTGGGTGAATGAGTGATGAGCGAAGTTTACCGGCGCTTCTTTACCTGAATGGTGGATAATTCAGCTAAGCCTTACCGGTTTTATGAATATGAAGTACACCCTTCGCCAGATTGAAGCCTTTGTTGCCATCGCCCGCAGTGACAATGTGTCGCGTGCCGCCGAAGCGCTCAACCTGTCGCAATCGGCGACCAGCGCGGCGCTCGCAGAACTGGAGAACCAGTTCGAGCATCAGCTGTTCGATCGTCACGGCCGGCGTCTGCACCTGAATGAGCAGGGACGTCTGCTGCTGCCGCGCGCGGTGGAGCTGCTGGACCGTGCGGAGGAGGTAGAGGCGCTGTTGCGTGGGGAGCGCGGACTCGGAAGCCTGCGGGTCGGGGCGACGCTGACCATCGGCAATTACCTGCTGCCGCTGATTGTTTCGGGCTTTCTGCAACGACATCCGGAAAGCCATGTTCAACTGCAGGTGCAGAACACGGCCAACGTGGTGGCCCAGGTACTTCATCATGAAATCGATCTTGGCCTCATCGAGGGGCAGGTTCTCGATCGTGAGATCGAGATCGAACCCTGGGTGGACGACGAACTGGTGGTGTTCTGCGCGCCGTCCCACCGCCTGGCGCAGCAGTCCACTGCGACCCTGGCAGAGATTGCAGCCGAGCCGATGATTCTGCGCGAGCGCGGATCGGGTACCCGCGAGACTTTCGAGCAGGCCCTGCGCCACTGGGAGGGGGGGCTGCGAGTTCAGCTCGAACTCGAGCACACGGAAGCAATCAAGCGTGCAGTGGAGAGCGGGCTTGGGATTGGCTGCATCTCGAGGCTGGCGCTGCGCGATGCCTTCAGGCGTGGCAGCCTGGTCCCGGTGGAGACCCCCGAGCTCGATCTGCGGCGTCGTTTTCAGTTCATCTGGCGCCGCGGGAAGTACCATACGGCAGCGATCAGAACCTTTCTCGACGATTGCCGGGCGCTGACGTCCGGCGCTCAGCGCAGCCACGAAATTTCATTGCCCGCGGTCCCCTGACCGCCGCATTTTCATCCTGCAGCGCCGCGGTGCGCACAGGTTTTCAATCATTCCGGAGTTTCCGACCATGACTGATCCCCAGTTGAGCTGGATCGAACAAGACGAAGCGTGCACTGCGCGCTGGCATTCAGAAAGTGGGACGCCGCCACCGCGTCGCGTGCAGATGGCCGACGACACCATGAACGCGGATACGGCCTTCCGTCTTGCGTGCGAGGGCACGGCCCTGCTGTGGCGTGGCGACTTCCAGAACGCGCGCCTGCTGTTGCAGGCGGTGGCGCGGCGCGCCGAGCCGAAACCGAAAAAGGCTGCGCGCAAGAAGGCCAAGGCGGCCGATGTGACGCCGGCCCATGCCTTCCACCTCTATCGGCAGTCGCAGGCACAGCGTGCCCGTATTCTCGGCATGCTGCTGATTCCCGTGGGCGAGGATTACACCATTCCGCTGCGCCGTGCGCCGGATATCAGCGAAGCCTGCGTTGAGGCTTACGGCGAGAGCACGGGGCCCTTTGTCGTGTCCCTGCGTGAATTGCTCGGGGTCGTCAGTGCGCACGAGTGGCGCAAGAAGGGCGTTGAAATCCCGGAACTCGGCGCGCGGATCCACGCGCACTACGGCGTGTATTCGCCGGTGCGGGGCGAGTATGTGGATCTCGTCGCCAAGGCGCCGCTGCCGGGCAAGGCACTTGCGTTCGACATCGGCACCGGTACCGGCGTGCTGGCAGCCTTGCTGGTTCGGCGTGGCGTGGCACGCGTGATTGCGACCGATCAGTCGCCGCGCGCGATCGCATGCGCACGCGACAATATCGAGCGCCTCGGCATGAGCGGCAAGGTCGAGATCGAGACCACCGACCTCTTTCCTGATGGCCGCGCATCGCTGGTGGTATGCAACCCGCCCTGGCTGCCGGCCGCCGCCAGTTCCCTGCTCGAGCAGTCGGTGTACGATCCCGACAGCCGCATGCTCAAGGGCTTCCTGAGCGGACTGGCGTCACACCTGACGCCGGGTGGCGAAGGCTGGCTGATCCTGTCCGACCTCGCGGAGCACCTCGGCCTGCGCAGCCGTGAGTTCCTGCAGGAGGAGATCGCGAAGAATGGCCTGAAAGTCGTGGCGCGCACGGAAATCCGGCCCCGGCATTCACGTGCCACGGATGAGTCCGATCCGCTGCACCATGCCCGGTCGGCAGAAATGACCTCACTGTGGCGGCTGGCGGCGGCCTGAGCCTGCACGGGTTCTGTCGTCCTGCCCACGGGCGGGCACCAGCAAAAGAAAACGGCGGGCCTGAGCCCGCCGTTTTTTCGTCTGTCGTTTGCGACCGTCAGTGCGCGGGCTGCAATTTGCAGTCGCTGTCGGCAGTCTGGCGGTCGGGCATGTAGGCGGCCACCTGACACGCAATGGACGCGACGTAGGGGATGCACTGCAGGCAGAGGATGCCAACCCACAGCTGGGTTTCGAGGTTGTCGGCGCCGCGGGTCATGACCAGCGAAACCGCACCCAGGATCAGCGCCAGCAGCATGCCGATCTCTTCCCGGATCGGGCCGAAGAAGGCCAGCGCACCCTTTGCCTTCCAGCCCTTGGGCGTAACGACGAACTCGCCCTTCTTCTTCGCCAGCCCGGCAAACACGCCGCGGGCGATCGAGTGTGCAAGTCCGACCGAGAGGATGGATGCACCGAGGATGTCCCTCCACGGGCAGTCCATCGTGCGGCGATAGAGGATCGGTCCCAGCGCGGCCTTGAATGCCATGAAACCAAGAATCGGGAAGGCGAGCGCAGTGACCGGCAGTCCGAAGGCCTTGGGGAAGGCGAGGATGCCGAGCGTCCAGATCAGGCTGCCGAACGCAAACACCAGTTGCAGGGCATCTCCCAGCCAGGCGAACCAGCCCGTCAGGAAGTGATAGCGCTGCGCCAGGTTCAGCGTGCTGCGGCCGACCATGTGCGGCAGGTGGTTCTTGAGGATCTGCATTGCACCAAAGGCCCAGCGGAAGCGCTGGCTCTTGATCGCGGCAAAGTCCGACGGCGTCAGGCCGCGGCCAAGGATGTGATCCACGTAGCGGGTGTCGTAACCCTTTTCGATCAGGCGCAGGCCGAGTTCGGTGTCTTCACAGATACACCACTCCGACCAGCCGCCGACCTCTTCGAGCGCGAGCCTGCGCACCAGCGTCATGGTGCCGTGCTGGATCAGTGCGTTGCGCTCGTTGCGGTGGTGCATGCCAATGCGGAAGAAACCGTCGAACTCCCAGTTGCACATGCGGCGGAAGGGCTGGGTTTCCCAGTCGCGGTGGGCCTGCGGCGCCTGCACGACAGCGACATCGGGCTTGTCGAAGTGCGGAATGAGACAGGATAGCCACTCGGGGTCGACCACGTAGTCGGCATCGACCACACCGACGACTTCGGCGCGCGGGTCGGTGACCTTGAGTCCGTAGTTCAGCGCACCGGCCTTGAAGCCTGGCCAGTTCATCAGGTGGAAGAAGCGGAAGCGCGGGCCGAGTTCGGCGCAACGCTTCTCCAGCGGCTTCCACAGGGCGTCATCCTTGGTGTTGTTGTCGAGGATGAGGACTTCGAAGTTGGCGTAGTTGAGTGCGGCCAGGCTGTCGATGGTGGCGATCACCATTTCCGGCGGTTCATTGTGGCAGGCCAGGTGAATCGACACGAAGGGCTGCTCGTCGGGTGCATGCGGCGGCAAGGGCATGAAGCGGCGGCGCCACTTGTCCTTGAACAGCATTTCGCCGAACTCGAAGCCATGCGACAGCAGCACGGCCGCCGTCATGCCGGTCGCGGCAATGAGCATGCCGAGTCCGATCAGGTCGCGCTGGGTCAGGTAGTAGTCCACCGGTACGTTGAGGCCGACGATCAGCGTCGACACACAGGCCTGGATCATGCCAGCAAGAAAGATGCGGCCGGCGATGCTCCAGTCGGTGAGGAAGAAGGCAATCAGGAACATCGGCAGCAGCGCAAGGACGCCGGCGTTGCTCGCTTTCTTGCTCCAGTGCGGATCGCGCTGAACCAGGCCTTCAAGCGCGAACTTGGGCTGGCGGTCGGCGTTGAACATGCCCCAGTAGGCGCCGGCCCAGCCTTCGATTTCGACTTTCCACGGCTGGTCGATCGCTTCCATCAGGAAGTAGTCGATACGGGCGGTGCGGGGGTTGGCAAGAAACTCGCGGATGAAGCGGGCTTCGTTGTCGAGCGAAGGTACGGCCGCGCCGATGACCGGACCCTTGCTCGGCCAGCCGATCTCGCCAACGACGATCTTCTTCTTCGGGAAGGTTCTTGCCAGTTCGTCGTAACGCTCGAAAGCGTAGTTCACCGCGGCCTCGACGGGCACGCCTTCGTGGTAGGGCAGAAGGTGTACGGTGATGTAATCGACGTGCTTGGCCAGTTCCGGGTACTTGAGCCAGACGTGCCAGGGTTCGGCAGACGACACGGGCTTGCGCAGTTCCTTGCGCGCACGGTCGAGATAGACAATGAGCTCTTCCGGGCTGAGGTCGCCGCGCAGAATGGATTCGTTGCCGATCATGACGCGCTCGACGTGGCGCATCTTGCGTGCGGCCTCGACGAGGGCATCGATCTCGCGATCGTTCTTTTCCTTGTCGCGGTCCAGCCAGGCGCCGGCGGTGACGAGCAGGTCGCGTTCGCCTGCGATGGCAAGCAGGCTCGGCAGGTCGGTGACGCCGTAGGTGCGCAGGTTGTCGGCTGCGCTGGCGAGCAGGTCGAGGTCGCTACCAAGCTGGGCGTCAGTAGGATAGGTGCCGAGCAGCGGGCTTTGGTCACGCTGAAACCCGTTGTAGGCGAATCCCTTGATGCTCTGGGTCACGCCTGCAACTTCGGAACCACGGTTGAATTGTTGCCAGAGCCAGTACTGTGCGAGTGCAACAAGCGCGGCGATGGCAAACGCGAGGGCCAGGCGGTACGTGAGCGAGGCGGCGTTTTTCATGTCTAAAGCGTTTCCAGTCAAGGGCTTGTAGGCCCGGATCAACAGCGAGCACGGCTTTGTGGGCCCGAATTGAAGTGTGTCATCAGGCGCGCTTGCGCAAATGCACTCCGGGCCCGGCTTATGTGACAGAATCCACGCCGTCCGTTCCAGCTTCAACGGGCAGCATTTTATTCAGTATTTCAGTCCCTTAGGAGATTCTCTGGGGGCTGATTTGCAACAGGACGTATTGCGGGCGCATTACGATTGATTTGTAAGGGAAAAGCCGGGTGATTGGTAATAATTTGTTCAAACATGGCGGTCGGTCGGTGCTCGTTGCGGGCCTTGCCGCGCTGTTGATTGCAGCGGGGCTGCGTTACGGGGTGATCGAGAACGGTTTGCTGCCGCGCGACTGCGCCGCACCCGGGCAGGACAGTGGCCTTGCATGTACGCTGAAGTGGCTGCTGGTGCAGACCTTCCACCAGCAGCGCATGGGCTGGTTCAGCCTGGTCTGTGGCGGCCTCGCCTTCATGCTGTCCTGCCGCAGGCTTGCCTGGGCAGGCTGGCTGAGCGGTATCGGTGGCCTGCTGCTGTACAGCTACGATTACGCTGCAGTCGGCGGGTTGCTGTCACTGCTCGTGTTGCTGCGACCGCGCAAGCGCGGGCAGGGCGAATACGAGGCCGGTGAGCAGCCAGGCGATGGCCTGCGGGTTGGCGGGCTCAGGTAGCCAGCGACCGATGACGGCGAGGACGATGAGCGCGGCGCAGACGCGTTCGGCGCGTCCTGCAGCCGGACTCCACCACGCGATCACGCCGTAAACGCTCGCCGGCGCCAGATAGAGCAGGGTGGGAAAGTCGCGATAGCGCGAATCGGCGAACAGCAGCAGTGCGGCGATGGCGGCTGCGAACAGCAGTACGCCACGCAGCGCCCCGAGCGCGTTGGCGGCAGAAAGGTCGCCGCGACGCAGCGCAGCCCACGCCGTTTCCGCGCGTGGCAGGGCTGTCCCTTGCCAGCACGCCAGCGCGAGGGTCGATAGAGCAGCAGCGACGGCCACGGCGCCGAGCACGATCCATTCTGTGGCGTCGCGGTAGGCGAGGTGCGCATGCTCCCAGTGCAGCACCGCAAGCAGACCGGTCGTTGCGCCGCTCAGCGTCAGCGCTGCGATGCGCAGCAGCGAGGGCTTGCCAGCGCGCGACACGACAGCAAGGAGCAGGGCGAGCACGGCACCGACTGCGGCTCCGCCAATCGGCGTGGCAAGGTCATCGCGCTCGGCAACCGGGCCTGAAAGCGGAAACTTGGCGTTCAGGGTCTCTGCATCGAGCATGCCCCAGAATCCGCCGACCGTGCCTTCGAGGCGACGTTTCCAGGGCTGGTCGATGGCCTCGATCAGGTTGTAGTTCCAGCCACTGGCGTGTGCCTGGTGGATGAATTCGCGAATGTAGCGCGCCTGATTGACGCGGGACGGCTTCGACTCCTCACGCTGACGCCCGGCGCTGGGCCAGCCGGTTTCGCCGATCAGGATGTCCTTGCCCTTGAAGTGCTCGCCGACTTCCGTGCGAATCTGGGCAACGTGCAGGATGGCCTTTTCGATATCGACCGGCTCGTCTTCCCAGAAGGGCAGGATGTGGACGGTGACGAAGTCGACCGCGTCGGCAAGGCTGTCGTTACGAATCCAGAACTCCCACACGTCGGCATAGGTGACGGGCACTTCCGTCCTGGACTGCGCATAGGTGATGTGCTCGCGCATCTCATCTACGGTGCGCTCACGTCGCAGCAGGACTTCGTTGCCGACGATCAGCGCCGTGACCACATCGGCATTGTCGTTGGCCACCTTGATTGCGTGGTCGAGTTCGATCTGATTCTTCTTGCGGTCGTAGCCGATCCATGCCCCGACCAGCACCTTGATGCCGACCTCGCGCGCAACCGAAGGCACCTGATCGAGGCCCTGGTCTACCGAATACAGGCGCACGCACTCGGTGATTTTCGCCAGCGCAGCCAGGTCGTCCGCGATCTGCTCGCGCGAGATCACCGCCTCCGGGTCGAACGGCGTCTGGCCGGGGCGATGATAGGGGGCGTACGACACGCATTTCAGCCGCTCGCCACCGGCAAGCTGGAGGTCGTGCATCGGCACCGGGCGGGTTTCCGACGTCACCCAGGCGAGTAGTGCTGCAAGTCCGGCGAGATGGGTGATCAGCAGGGCGATCCAGAGCGATCGGCGGGTCGGGCTGGGTGAGGTCATCGGTAGCCGGTTTTCGGTGAGAAGGTGATGAGCAGGGGGTTGCAAGTGGGACACAAAAAAGCCACGCCCAAGGGCGTGGCTTCGTTGCGAAGCGCGTGAATTCTAACCCGGAAGCAGGGTCGGACCGCGATCAGTCAGCGTAGTCGCTCATCGGCACGCAGGCGCAGAACAGGTTCCGGTCACCATGCACGTCGTCGATGCGATTGACGCTCGGCCAGAACTTGTTCTCGGCCACCCAGGCCAGCGGGAAGACTGCCTGCTCGCGGGTGTAGGGTCGATCCCAGTCGCCCATGACGTCCGCCTGTGTATGCGGTGCGTTCCTGAGCGGGTTGTTGTCCGCCCCCCAGGTGCCGTTCTCGATCTGACGCACTTCCTCGCGAATCGCGATCATGGCGTCGATGAAGCGGTCGATCTCGGCCAGATCCTCGGATTCGGTCGGCTCGACCATGATCGTCCCCGCGACCGGGAAGGACATGGTCGGTGCATGGAAACCGTAGTCCATCAGACGCTTGGCGATATCGACTTCGGTGATGCCAGTCGCGGCCTTGATCGGGCGGATGTCGAGGATGCACTCATGCGCGACCCGACCCTTGCTGCCGGTGTAGAGCACCGGGTAATGCGCGCCGAGTCGGTTGGCGAGGTAGTTGGCATTGAGGATCGCCACTTCGGTCGCGCGCTTGAGTCCACTGCCGCCCATCATCGCGATGTACATCCACGAGATCGGCAGGATGCTGGCCGAGCCGAAGGGTGCAGCAGAGACGGCGCCCTGGCCCTTGTGCTCGCGCTCCGCTTCGCCCGTGGGGGCGACGACGTGGTCGGCCATGAAGGGGGCGAGGTGGGCCGCGAGGCCGATCGGACCCATGCCCGGGCCGCCACCGCCGTGCGGAATGCAGAAGGTCTTGTGCAGGTTCATGTGCGACACGTCGGCACCGATGGAGGCGGGCGAGGTGAGGCCGACCTGCGCATTGAGGTTGGCGCCGTCCATGTACACCTGGCCGCCATTTTCATGCACGACGGCGCAGATCTCGCGGATCGACTCTTCGAATACGCCGTGTGTCGACGGGTAGGTGATCATCAGCGCGGCCAGTTCATTGCTGTGCTGGGCGGCCTTGGCCTTGAGGTCAGTCACGTCGACGTTGCCGCGCTCGTCGCAGTCCACGACGACCACTTTCATGCCACACATCTGTGCGGTGGCAGGGTTGGTGCCGTGCGCGGATCTCGGGATCAGACAGACCTTGCGCTGGGTGTCGCCACGGCTGGCATGGTAGCGGGCGATGGCGACGAGACCGGCGTATTCGCCTTGCGCACCCGAGTTGGGCTGCATGCAGATTGCGGGAAAGCCGGTCACGGCGCGCAGGTAGTCGGCCAGCCCTTCGATCATCTGCAGGTAACCCGTTGCCTGTTCACGCGGCGCGAAGGGGTGCAGATTGGCAAACTCCGGCCAGGTCACCGGAATCATCTCGCTGGTGGCGTTCAGCTTCATCGTACAGGAGCCGAGCGAGATCATCGAATGGTCGAGCGCGAGGTCGCGGTTCTGCAGCTTCTTGAGGTAGCGCAGCATCTCGTGTTCGGTGTGGTGAGTGTTGAACACCGGGTGCGAGAGCACCGCGTCCGTGCGCAACAGGCCCGCCGGGATGGCGCCGCCAGCCTGTGCGACGCTGACGTCGAGCGCGTCGACATTGGCGGTGGCGCCGAAGCAGCCCAGCACGGTCTGAATGTCTTCCCGGGTCGTGGTTTCATCGACCGATACACCGATCGAGGTGGCCGACGCATGACGCAGGTTGTAACCGGCGGTGTCTGCGGCGGTCAGGATCTGCGCGGTGTGAACACCCGTATCGACTTCAATGGTGTCGAAGAAACTTGCGCTTGCGAGCTTGAAGCCGGCAGCACGCAGGCCTTCGGCGAGGATGGCAGCGTGGCGGTGAATGCGCGCAGCGATGGTCTTCAGCCCTTGCTGTCCATGGTAGACCGCGTAGAAGCCGGCCATGTTGGCCAGCAGTACCTGCGAGGTGCAGATATTGGAGTTGGCCTTCTCGCGACGGATGTGCTGCTCGCGGGTCTGCAGTGCCATGCGCAGCGCGGTATTGCCACGGGCGTCCTTGGACACGCCGATGATGCGGCCCGGCATCGAGCGCACATGCGCCTCACGGGTGGCAAAGAAGGCAGCGTGCGGGCCGCCGAAGCCCATCGGCACGCCGAAACGCTGGGCCGAGCCGAGCGCGATGTCGGCGCCGAGCGAGCCCGGGCTCTTGAGCAGCACCAGCGCCATCAGGTCCGAGGCCACGGCAACGACGGCACCTTTCGCCTTCAGTGCAGCGATAGGGGCCGCAAGGTCAGCAACTGCGCCATGAGCATTCGGGTACTGCAGCAGCGCGCCGAACACATCGTGCTCGCCGGCGCTGGCCGCATCGCCGAACACGAGTTCGTAGCCGAAGAAATGCGCACGGGTGCGCACCACGTCGATGGTCTGCGGGAAGGTGGCCGCATCGACAAAGAAGGCGTTGGATTTCGACTTCGATACGCGGCGCGCCATGGTCATGGCTTCGGCTGCGGCGGTGGCTTCGTCCAGCAGCGAGGCGTTGGCCAGCTCCAGCCCGGTGAGGTCGATCACCATCTGCTGATAGTTCAGCAGTGCCTCGAGACGGCCCTGGGCGATCTCGGCCTGGTACGGGGTGTAGGCGGTGTACCAGCCCGGGTTCTCCATCACGTTGCGCAGGATCACCGCGGGCGTGTGGGTGCCGTAGTAACCGGCGCCGATCATCGAGCGCTTGACGACGTTCTTCTCCGCCAGCTTGCGCAGGGCTGCCAGCGCAACATGCTCGGGCTGGGGCTCGGCCAGCGGCAGCGGCGCCTCAAGGCGGATGGCGGCCGGAACCGTCTGCTCGATGAGGGCATCGACGTCGGGCAGGCCGATGGCTGCACACATCTGAGCGATCTCGTCGGCATTGGGGCCGATGTGACGATGGATGAAGGCATCGCGCTGCTCAAGCTGCGCAAGCGGGGCGGAGAGGAGGGTGTCTGTCATGTCGGATACGGCTGGCAAGGTGGTGCGGAGCGGCTGGCAGACACCTGGCGGTGTCTGCCGAGGCGTCTTACTGAGCGGTTTCGGCGGTGTAGCCGGCCGCGTCGAGCAGGCCGTCAACATCGGCTGCATTGGCGGGCTTGAGCTTGAACAGCCAGGCGCTGTAAGCGTCGGCGTTGACGCTCTCGGGCGCATCGGCAACGTCCTGGTTGGCAGCGATGACCTCACCGGCGACTGGTGCGTAGATGTCGGAGGCGGCCTTGACCGACTCGATCACTGCGCAGGCTTCCTTGGCTGCAAGCTGGCGACCGGCTTCGGGGAGTTCGAGGAAGACCACGTCGCCGAGCGCTTCCTGAGCGTGGTCGGTGACACCGATGGTCAGGCTGCCGTCGGCTTCGACGCGGATCCATTCATGGGAGGTGGTGTACTTGAGATCAGCGGGGACGTTGCTCATGGGAATCTCCAGGATGTGTTCGCAATGCGAAAAGAAATGGCGGAAACGAGGGGCTGCGGAATGGTGGTGAGATTGGCTGGCCGGCGCATGGCCGGTCAGCAATCGTAAATCAGGCGACGGCCTTGCCGTTGCGTGCGAAGGGCAGGCGAACGGCGCGGGCCTTGAGCAGTTTGCCCCGCACCTCGACTTCGACGGCGTCGCCGGCTTCGACTTCAAGCGGCAGGCGGGCGAACGCAATCGATTTTTCCAGCGTCGGCGAGAAGCTGCCGCTGGTGGTTTCGCCTTCACCGGCTTGCGTGACCACCTTCATGTGCGAGCGCAGCACACCCTTGTCCTCGAGAATGAGGCCCAGCACGCGACGGCTGGCAGGTTGGGCAAGGAGTGCTGCCTTGCCGACGAAATCGCGCGACTCGTCCTTGAAATCGACGGTCCAGCTCAGGCCTGCGTTCAAGGGCGACACTTCTTCGTTCATGTCCTGGCCGTAAAGGTTCATGCCGGCCTCAAGGCGCAGCGTGTCGCGTGCGCCGAGCCCGCAGGGCGCAACGCCCGCAGCGGTCAGGGCGACCCAGGCTGCCGCGGCCTGGTCGGCAGGCAGTGCGATCTCGAAGCCGTCTTCGCCGGTGTAGCCGGTACGGCCGACAAAGATGTCGCCGATGGCTGCGCCCGAGAAGGGCTTGAGCGGCTCGCTCGCGGCACGCAGTGCGGGCAGCGCCTGCCAGGTCTTCTCACGTGCGTTCGGACCCTGCACAGCGATCATGGCCAGATCGCGGCGGGCATTGAGGCTGACGTTGGCGCCGGTGCCTGCAATCTGCTTGCGCATCCAGGCCACGTCCTTGTCGGCGGTGCCGGCGTTGACCACGATGCGGTAAGTGGTGTCGGACAGACGGTAGACGATGAGGTCGTCGATCACGCCACCGTTCTCATTGAGCATGCACGAGTACAGCGCCTTGCCCGGTTCCTTGAGTTTGGCGACGTCGTTGGCGAGCAGGCGGCGCAGACAGGGGGTGGCGTCAGCGCCATCGAGATCGAGCGACAGCATGTGCGAAACGTCGAACATGCCGGCGTCGCGACGCACTGCATGGTGCTCTTCGATCTGCGAGCCGTAATTGACCGGCATGTCCCAGCCGGCGAAGTCGACCATGCGAGCGCCTGCGGCGACATGGGTGGCGTGAAGAGGGGTCTGTCTGACGGGTGCGTTCATGGAGGCTCCGGGCAAGTAAACGAAAAAAGGGGCGAAGCCGGCATGATGCCTGTTCGCCCCATCTGTCCCTTGTACCTGAGAGATTCCAGCACGGTGTGCCGGGTGCCCCTTCGGTGGATGTGCAGCCGGCTCTCGCACGTACTCACATCGCTCTCCAGAATTTCCATGCTGTGCGCGGTCCTTTTGCCTGAGCGATTCCGGGGGGTTACGCCTTCGGCGACTCTCTACGGGAGAGTGCTCTCCCGCGCAACGTGGCGGAAGATAGCATCCCGCGGGGCCGGGTCGCAACAGCAATTTGCGAGTGCGTGGCCTTGAGCGAGCGCTGCCGGTCGCGGTCATGCAGTCAGCCATCGGCCAGGATGCGCTACACTCCCGCCTCTGGCGCAAGCCTCACCGGTTTTGGCCACCCCATTTTTTAGTTTTCACGGAAATCGAGATGTTCGAGGCTGTCCGCACCAACCCACGCGTCGCACAGGTCATTCTGGCCCTTCTTATCGTTCCCTTCGCCTTCTTCGGCCTGGATTCGTACTTTACGGACGGACCGGGCGGGGGCGAGGTTGCAACTGTCGGTGGCACGCCGATCATGGCGGTGGAGTTCGACCAGGCGCTGCGCGAGCAGCAGGACCGCCTGCGCAATTCCTCCGACGGTCCGGTGGATCGCAGTCTGCTTGAGTCCGAGGCCCTGCGTCGCGCGGTGATCGAGAACCTGGTCAATCGCCGGGTGCTTGCACTTTATGCGGCAGAGAACCGCTTGGTAGTGACGCCCGCCCAGTTGCAGCAGACCATTTCCGAAGTGCCTTCGTTTCAGCAGGACGGCCGCTTCTCGCTCGAGCGTTACGAGGCGCTGCTGCGTGCCCAGGGGATGACGCCAGCGATGTTCGAAGCTCGTCTGGCTCAGGACGTACGGGTTCAGCAGCTGGCTCTGCCGGTGGGTGAGGGCTCGTTCGCTGCGGTCGCGTCGGCCTCGCGCTTCCTCTCGGCGCAGCTTGAAGAGCGTGAGGTCAGCGAGCTGAAATTCCCGGTCAGCCGCTTCGCGAGCGAAGTGAAGCTGACCGACGAAGCGGTGCAGAAATACTACGATGCCAACGGCGCGAGCTTCGAGCGCCCGGCCCGGGTGAAGGTCGAGTACGTGGTTTTCGATGAAGCCGCACTGCAGCAGCAGGTCAGCGTGAGCGACGAAGAGATCAAGGCCTTCTATGAGGAGAACCGCAGTCGCTTCGGTCAGCCTGAAGAGCGTCAGGCACGTCACATCCTGATCCAGGTCGCGGCCGATGCGGACGAAGAGACGGTCAAGAAGGCGCGTGCTCAGGCTGACGATATCCGCGCCCGCCTGAAGAAGGACCCGAGCCAGTTCGAAGCGCTTGCCGAGGAGTTTTCGCAGGATCCGGGCTCGTCATCGCGTGGTGGCGACCTGGGTTACTTCGGCCGCGGGATGATGGTGCAGGCGTTCGAGGATGCGGCTTTCTCCCAGGCCAAGGGTGAGATCGGTGAAGTGGTTCGCTCCGACTTCGGCTTCCACATCATCCAGGTCAGCAACATTCGCGCTGAGAGCACCCGTCCGTTCGAGGCCGTGCGTGAAGAACTGCGTGCCGAGCTGAGCAAGCAGGCGGCAGGACGCCGCTTCGCGGAGCTGGCCGAGCAGTTTTCCAACATCGTCTACGAGCAGGCTGACAGCCTCAAGCCGGTCGCCGACCTGCTCAAGCTGCCGATTCAGAAGAGCGACTGGGTGCCCCGTGACGCCGAAGCTCTCGGCACCCATCGCAACGCACAGCTGATCGAGGCCGTGTTTTCCGATGATGCGGTCAAGCATCGCCGCAATACGCAGGCGATCGAAGTGGGTGGCAATACCCTGATCTCCGCCCGTGTCACGGACTATGAGGCCGCTCAGCGCCCGCCGCTGGAAGAGGTGAAGTCTGCGATCGAGAAGCAGCTGATCACCGAAGAGGCGGGCCGTATGGCTGCCGAGGCCGGTGCGGCCGCACTGGCTGCGCTGCAGAAGGGCGAGTCGGTCGACGGCGAGTGGCTTGCCACGCGCAAGCTGCAGCGCGGCGCACCTGCGCTGCCGGGCAATGCGATGCAGGCGGTGTTCTCGGCCTCGAGCGTGAAGCTGCCGGCCTATGCGGGTGTCGCCCAGTTTGGTGAGGGTTACTCAATCTATCGTATTGAGTCGATCAACCGCCCGACGCTTGCAGCCGACGACCCCCGGGTTGCGGCCGTCGTGAGTCAGTATTCACGCGTACTTGCTGAACGTGACTTCGCCGGTCTGGTTGCCGAGCTTCGCCGGCGCTACGAGGTTTCAATCAATCTGCCTGCTGTGCAGACCAATTAAGGGCGCGCCGCTACCTGCACTTCAGGGTAGCGGGTCTTGAGTATCGGGGGGCACGGTTTGTTGCCCGTCGAGAAAAGCGTCCCGTCAGGGGGCTGAGCGCTTAACGGCGCTTGGCCCCCTGTTCGTTTCGGAGCCAGGCGAGCTTGATGCGGCGGATGTCCACTGTCAGCTGACGGGATGAACGAGGGCGGGCGCTGAACGTGCACCATCGGCGATATCGAGTATCGGCATGACGGGATATGGCGCCCCCGGCGCGCATAAAAAAAGCCCGGCGCATCTGCGACCGGGCTTTCTTGCGACTGCAGCGAGCACATGTCCGGGCTTTGGTGCCGGACATGTTTCGGTGTTACATCGGATCCGCGTTGCCGAGGGCGGTGGTGTTGAATCCGGCGTCCACATACATGATCTCGCCGGTCATGCCGCTTGCGAGATCCGAACACAGGAAGGCGGCGGCGTTGCCCACTTCCTCAATGGTCACGTTGCGGCGCAGCGGAGCATTGTGTTCGTTGAACGACAACAGCTTGCCGAAGCTGCCGATGCCTGATGCGGCAAGGGTCTTGATCGGGCCGGCCGAAATGCCGTTCACGCGTGTGCCCTCAGGTCCGAGACAGACCGCCATGTAGCGCACGGAGGCTTCCAGGCTGGCTTTTGCGAGGCCCATGATGTTGTAGTTCGGCATGGTGCGAACCGCGCCCAGGTAGGACAGCGTGAGCAGGGCGCCGTTGCGCCCCTTCATCAGCGGACGCGCAGCCTTGGCCAGCGCGGGGAAGCTGTAGGCACTGACTTCCTGCGACAGGCGGAAGCCTTCGCGGGTGAATCCGTCCAGGAAGTCACCTTCGAGCGCATCGCTCGGCGCAAAGGCGATCGAGTGCACCAGGCCGTCGAGTCCGTCCCACTGCGCACCCAGCTGCACGAACAGATCATTGATCTGTTCGTCGTCCTGAACGTCACAGGGAAACAGCATCGTGCTGTCGAAATCTGCGGCGAGTTTGGCGACACGGTCCTGAAAACGGTCATTCACGTAGGTGAACGCGAGTTGTGCGCCTTCGCGATGCATGGCCTTGGCAATACCGTAAGCAATCGAACGGTTGCTCAGCAGCCCGGTGATGAGGATCCGTTTACCGGCGAGAAAGCCCATGGAATCAAAACTCCGAATGACAGAACGCGAGATTATAGCGAAAACAGCCTCTGCGGAAGGGAGATGGGCGCCTCAAGGACAAGAACGGCTACAAGTGAGTTGCCGCCTTCAGCCGAAAACCTGCCAGAATCGGGGCTGTAACCCTCCCATTCACCGGGCTGTGCGCCCCATATATCGTGATCGTTCGTCCTCGTCCCCACTGGCTTCACCTGTTGTTCGTTCGCCACGGCTCCATCATTTACCGCATTTTTCCGCAGCTGCTGTTCACCACCGGCCTTGCAGGCGTGGTCGTGCTGGCACACGGGCAACTGTTCCACTGGAAGGTGACGCTGACCTCCAGTCCGTTTTCGCTGATGGGCGTCGCACTCGCAATCTTTCTCGGTTTTCGCATCAACGCCAGTTACGACCGTTACTGGGAGGCACGCAAGCTGTGGGGCCGACTGCTGATCGAATCACGCAACCTGACCCGGCAGGCGCTGACGCTTACCAGTGCGGGTGAGGGTGTGCGTGAGTTTGCCCTGACCCAGATTGCGTTCGTGCGGACGCTGCGAAACCAGTTGCGCGGTCTCCCGCGGGCGCAAGGTCTCGACGGGCTGATTCCTAAGGAGCGTATCGAGCGACTGGCTTCAGCGCGGTTCGCGCCCAGTCTTGTGCTCTTGTGGCTGTCTGAATGGGTGCGTGATCGGCGGGAGCGCGGCGAGATCGAACCGATCCTTGCGCAACGCATGGAAACGCCCCTGGGCGGTTTCTCCGATGTGCTCGGAGGCTGTGAGCGCATTGCCAGTACGCCCCTGCCGTTTACCTACTCGGTCATCCTTCACCGTACGGTGTACCTTTACTGCATGATGCTGCCCTTCGGGCTCGTCGACAGCATCGGGTTGATGACGCCGATTGTCGTGGCCTTCGTGTCCTACACCTTTTTTGCGCTTGAAGCGCTCAGTGACGAAATTGAGGAGCCTTTCGGAAACATGCCCAACGACCTCCCGCTTGACGCGATGACTGCCGGCATCGAAGCCAGTCTGCGCGAGATGCTGGGCGAGGTCCCTGCACCTGCGATGCTGCCCGATGCGCGCTACGTTCTGAGTTGATGGCACGAGACCGGCATACGTGATTTCAGGATCGATCATCCCATTGGCGCTGACCTGGATCCGGAGGCGGCCCCGCGGCCTTGCAGCGCTGCTGTGCGTGCTTGCGGCAGGCTGCGGCCCCGTGTTGAACGACCCTTACCCGGCGGCCGAACGCGGCCAGAACATCCTGTACACGGCGTTCACCCAGCAGCCGAAGCACTTCGACCCGGTGCAGTCCTACAGTGAGGACGAAGCAACCTTCCTCTATCAGATCATCGAGCCCCCACTGCAGTATCACTTCCTGAAGCGTCCCTATGTGCTGGAGCCGGCCGTGGCGGAGGCGGTGCCAGGTGTGCGGTTCTACGATGCAGGTGGCCGCGAACTGAAGAGTGATGCAGATCCCGCCAGGGTAGCGAAGAGCGTGGTCGAGATCCGCATCCGTCCGGGCATCATGTATCAGCCCCATCCGGCTTTCGCACGTGACGACACGGCTGCCCCCCGCTACATGGGGCTGGACGATGCGGCGCTACGTGGCGTGCGTACGCTGTCCGATTTTGCCGAGACCGGGACGCGCGAGCTGGAGGCGGGAGATTTTGTTCATCAGTTGAAGCGGCTGGCAGACCCCCATCTTCATTCGCCGATTTTCGAGCTGATCGCAGAGTATCTGCCTGGCCTCAAGACCCTTCAGGCGGAACTGGTCGAGGCCGGGAAAACATCCAGTGGCTGGATCGACGTCGGGGATTTCGAGCTTGCCGGGGTTGAGGTGGTCGACCGCTACACCTACCGGATCAGTCTGAAGGGCGTCTATCCGCAGTTCCTTTACTGGTTGAGCATGCCATTCTTCGGGCCTGTTCCACCCGAGGTGGATCGCTTCTTCGGGCAGCCCGGCATGGCGGAGCGCAATCTGTCGCTCGATCGTTGGCCGGTGGGTACAGGGCCCTACATGCTGGTGGAAAACAATCCGAATTCCCGCATGGTGCTCGCCCGCAATCCCAACTTCAGGCTCGATCGCTATCCTTGCGAAGGTCAGGCAGGCGATGCCGAGGCGGGTTTGCTGGCCGATTGCGGCAAGCCGCTACCCTTTGTCGACAAGGTCGTGTTCTCGCGCGAACGCGAAGGCATTCCGTACTGGAACAAGTTTCTGCAGGGCTATTACGACGCTTCTGGCGTGTCCTCGGACAACTTCGATCAGGCGGTGACAATGACCAGCCAGGGCGAAGTGAACCTGTCCGAGGACATGGAGCAGAAGGGTATCAGGCTGCTGACCTCGGTATCGCCCGCGGTCTTCTACCTGGGATTCAATCTCCTTGATCCGCTTGTCGGTGGTGGCAAGGATGCTTCGCCGGCTGCGCGCGAGCGCGCCCGCAAACTGAGGCAGGCAATCTCGATCGCGCTCGACATGGAAGAGTTCGTATCCATCTTTCTCAACGGGCGCGGTGTGCCTGCGATGCATCCGATTCCGCCTGGCGTGTTCGGCGCGCGTGAGGGCGAAGCCGGTATCAACCCGGTGGTCTACACCTGGCAAGACGGCGCGCCGGTGCGCCGCAGCCGTGACGAAGCGAAACGCCTGCTGGCGGAGGCGGGGTGGCCGGACGGGCGCAACGCGGAGACCGGCGAGCCGCTGATCATCCATCTCGACACGACCCCGGGCGGGCTTGGTGACAAGGCGCGCTCGGACTGGCTGGCCAAGCAGTTCCGCGAACTTGGTGTGCAGTTCATCGTGCGCCCCACCGACTACAATCGTTTCCAGGACAAGGTGCGTCAGGGCAATGCGCAGTTGTTCTTCTTTGGCTGGAACGCCGATTACCCCGACCCCGAGAACCTGCTGTTCCTGCTTTACGGCCCCCAGGGCAAGGTCAGCTATCAGGGGCAGAACGGATCGAACTACCTAAACCCCGAGTACGACCGCCTGTTCGACCGCATGAAGGTGATGCCGGACGGGCCTGCGCGGCAGGCCGTCATCGACCGCATGGTCGCGATCCTGCAGCACGATGCGCCGTGGCTGTTCGGTTTTCACCCCAAGTCCTATTCGCTGCAGCATGGCTGGGTGTACAACCGCAAGCCGGGTTCGATCGTCCGCAACACGCTCAAGTACCAGCGAGTGGACGTGGCCGCCCGCGAACAGGCGCGTGCGCAGTGGAACCAGCCTGTGCGCTGGCCGCTCGCCGTGGTCGGGCTGCTGCTGGCGCTGATCATCCTGCCCGCGCTGCTGCACTGGCGGCGGCATGAACGGGCCACGGCGGTGGATGTAGCTGTGAAGCGGGGGGCGCGCTGATGCTGGGCTACGTGCTGCGCCGATTGCTGTATGCGATCCCGATCCTGATCGGGGTGAATCTGATCACCTTCCTGCTTTTCTTCGTGGTGAACTCGCCGGACGATATGGCGCGAATGCAGATTGGCGTCAAGCGTGCAACCCCGGAGGCGATCGAGCGCTGGAAGGTTGATCGCGGCTACGACAAGCCGATGTTCATCAACGATACCAGGACCGGGACGGCCCGTATTACCGAAACCCTGTTCTTCGACAAGTCGCTGCGCATGTTCGCACTCGATTTCGGGCGCGCAGACGACGGGCGTGATATCGCCACCGAGATTCTGGACCGGATGGGGCCTTCGCTTGCCATTGCGTTGCCGACCTTCCTGCTGAGCCTGTTTGCATCGATCACCTTCGCCCTGCTGCTGGTCTTCCTTCGCGCGAGCTACCTCGACTTCTGGGGCGTGGTGCTGTGCGTGGCAATGATGTCGGTCTCGAGCCTGTTCTACATCATCGGCGGGCAGTGGCTGGTGTCCAAGCTTTGGGCGCTGGTGCCGATTTCGGGCTACGCAGGCGGGCTGGACGCCTTCCGCTTCCTGGTGCTGCCGGTTCTCATCAGCGTGATCGCCGGTCTGGGGTCGAGTGCGCGCTGGTACCGGACCATCTTCCTCGAGGAGATTTCGCGGGACTACGTGCGCACCGCCCGCGCCAAGGGCTTGTCCGAGCTCAGGGTGCTGTTCGGCCATGTTCTGCGCAACGCCCTGATTCCGGTGCTCACCGGCGTTGTCGTGGTCATCCCGCTGCTGTTCATGGGCAGTCTGCTGGTCGAGTCCTTTTTCGCCATCCCCGGCCTCGGCAGCTACACCATCGATGCGATCAATGCGCAGGACTTTGCGGTCGTGCGCGCGATGGTGTTCATCGGGTCGGTGCTCTACATCATCGGCCTGATCCTGACTGACCTTTCATACACGCTGGTCGATCCGCGTGTAAGGCTGGAGTAGCCATGGAATTTCAGCCCGTCCTGTTGTGGACCGATCTCCTGCTCTTTGTGCTGGTGGCTGGCGCGCTGTTGATGGCCCTGCATGTCCGCCGCCACGAACCGCTGCGCGCGGCCTGGCGCAAGGTCGGGCAGCGTCCGGCGGGAATGGCGTCGATGACCGTGTTGATGGCGTTCGTCGTGATCGGATTGCTGGACAGCATGCACTTCCGTGCGGCCTTGCCGCCGGTCGAGGGCCAGCCGGACGCCGCAACAATCTACTCATCCGAAGTGCTGAGCGTGCTGGACCACGCATTGGCGCCCCTGCGCCTGCGCACCGAGAAAACCTACTCGGCCCCTTTCGCCGACCGCCTCTATCAGCGTGAAACGGTTGAGCTCGCCGGCGGTGGGCAGACCCGGATCTACCCGCGCCTGGAGCACGGTGGCAGCCACCTTCCCGAAGGGGCTTCGATTGCCGCTGACCTGGCGCAGCACCTTGTGACCATCCTGAGCCATGCCGGCATCGCGATGCTTGCGGTGCTGGCGGTGCTCACCCTCGTCGTGGGGCGGGGACGCCAGGGACGTTATGGGGACGCGCTGCGAGCCATACTTTGCGGGCATACGACGCTTGCGTGGCGCGCTGCGCTGGTTACCACAGCATTGATTTCGCTGCTGGTGGCGGCGGCCTATGTGCTTGCGCCGCTTTATCACGTGATCGGGACCGACAAGGTGGGGCAGGACGTGCTTTACCTGTCGCTCAAGAGCGTGCGCACTGCGCTCGTCATCGGCACCATCACCACGCTGGTCATGCTGCCATTCGCGGTTGCGCTCGGGATTGCAGCCGGGTATCTGGGCGGCTGGGTCGATGATGTCATCCAGTATCTGTACACGGTTCTGAATGCGATCCCGGGGGTCCTGCTGATCGCGGCGGCGGTGCTGATGATGCAGGTGGTGATCGACACGCACCCCGACTGGTTCGAAACGGCGGCCGAACGCTCGGACGCGCGCTTGCTGGCCTTGTGCTTCATTCTCGGGATTACGAGCTGGACCGGCTTGTGCAGACTGTTGCGCGGCGAGACCCTGAAACTGCGTGAGCTGGAGTACGTTCAGGCCGCACGTGCGTTCGGCGCCAGTACCGCGACCATCCTGCGGCGCCATATCCTGCCCAATGTCATGCATATCGTGATGATTGCGCTGGTCATGGACTTCTCGGGACTGGTGCTCGCGGAAGCGGTGTTGTCCTATGTCGGAATTGGCGTGGACCCGACAACGATCAGTTTCGGCACCATGATCAACATGGCGCGGGCCGAACTCGCCCGCGAGCCGATGGTCTGGTGGTCTCTCACTGCCGCGTTCGCCTTCATGTTCGTGCTGGTGCTTGCGGCCAACCTGTTCGCGGACGTGATTCGCGATGCCTTCGATCCACGGCGCTGACCCTCACGCTGTCTGAGGTCTGATGCGGTGGATTGACTGGGGCTTTCCGCGCGCTGCCCGTTTCTTGCTTCCACGGCACATGGCTCTGCCCACGCGGGCATCGAACTCATCAACGGATTAAGGTTCTATCCCTTATCGACAAACGAAGCGACGCCCACTGACCTGCGGGTCGCGCGGGCCTGCTTGACGCGAGAGCGCTCAGGTTCAGGCCATGCTTCAACAACAGGACATCATTTTGGACGCCCCAATGCCCAACCCCATGAAAGACCTCCAGTTCGACAATCGCTTCGTTCGCGAACTTCCTGCCGACCCCGAGACCGGAAGCCGGCTGCGGCAGGTGCAGGGGGCGTGTTACTCGCGAGTCGATCCAACCCCTGTCAGCCAGCCCCGGCTGCTTGCATGGTCGCCCGAAGTTGCTGCGCTTCTCGGCTGGGACGCAAGCGATGTGGCTGACCCGGTGTTCGCCGAGGTCTTCGGTGGCAACCGCCTGCTGACGGGCATGGAGCCATACGCTGCCTGCTACGGCGGACACCAGTTCGGCAACTGGGCGGGCCAGCTCGGTGACGGCCGCGCCATCACGCTCGGCGAGACGATCAACGGCAAGGGGCAGCGCTGGGAGCTGCAGCTCAAGGGCGCCGGCCCGACGCCCTATTCGCGCCGGGCGGATGGTCGAGCGGTGCTGCGCTCATCCATTCGCGAGTTCCTGTGCAGCGAAGCAATGCATCATCTGGGGGTGCCGACGACCCGCGCGCTGTCGCTGGTCGGTACGGGCGATGCGGTGGTGCGCGACATGTTCTATAACGGCAACCCGAGGCAGGAGCCGGGAGCAGTGGTGTGCAGGGTGGCGCCATCCTTCATTCGATTCGGCAACTTCGAGATCTTTTCCGCACGCGGCGAGGTCGATCTGCTCGGGCGCCTGATCGACTTCACCATCGACCGAGACTTTCCCGAGCTCGAAGGCGATGGCGCGCTGCGCCGCGTACGCTGGTTCGAGGAAGTGTGCCGTCGCACGGCGGTGATGGTGGCGCACTGGACGCGTGTCGGATTCGTTCACGGGGTGATGAACACCGACAACATGTCGATTCTTGGCCTCACGATTGACTACGGGCCCTACGGCTGGATCGACAACTTCGACCCCGACTGGACGCCGAACACCACGGACGAAGGCATGCGCCGTTACCGCTTTGGCCACCAGCCCAAGATCGCGCACTGGAACCTGTGGCAACTCGCCAACGCGCTGCATCCGGCAATGCGCGATGCGGCGGCGCTGGAAGGGGCGCTCGCGCTGTTTGGCGACGTCTATGAGGCGGAGAACAGCAGAATGAGCGCCGCCAAGCTGGGGCTGGATGAATGGCGCGACGGCGATGCTGCCTTGCTTGAGTCCCTGCACCGCCTGATGTTCGAGGGCGAGATGGACATGAGCCTGTTCTATCGCACGCTCGCCAATGTCGATACGCGGGCGCCGGATGCCGACCTTTTTGCCGATGTCTTTTACGACGAGAGTCGCCGTACTGAATCGCGACCGACGTTTGAAGCCTGGCTGGCGGAATACGCCGCACGGGTGGAGCAGGGGGGCGAGTCGGCCGAGGCCAGGCGCGCGCGGATGAATGCCGTCAATCCGCTCTATGTGCCGCGCAACTATCTGGCGCAGCAGGCGATCGATGCAGCGGAGCAGGGCGATCTGTCGCGCGTGAACGAGCTGCTGGACACCTTCCGGCGTCCCTACGAAGTGCAGCCTGGGCGAGAGCACTTCGCTGCCCGGCGTCCCGAGTGGGCACGTAACCGTGCAGGGTGCTCCATGCTGTCCTGCAGTTCCTGAGGCCCGCGGTGGGCGCGAGCAGGGTGATTGCCTGTCGCGCCCGTCTGATCAGCCTTTCGCCCGCATCAGGCGCTGCTTTTCGCGTTCCCAGTCGCGCTTCTTGTCGTCCTCGCGCTTGTCGAACTGCTTCTTGCCCTTCGCCAGGCCGATTTCCGCCTTCACCCGGCCCTTGTTGTAGTGCAGGTCGAGCGGAACGAGGGTGAAGCCGGCGCGCTCGACCTTGCCGATCAGTTTGGCAAGCTCGTGACCATGCAGCAGCAGCTTGCGGGTGCGGACCGGATCGGCGTGAATGTGGGTGGATGCGCTCGTCAGCGGGGTGATGTGCATGCCGAGGATGAAGAGTTCCTCGCCCCGCATGATGATGTAGGCTTCCTTGATGTTCGCGCGGCCGGCCCGGATGGCCTTGACTTCCCAGCCCTCGAGGACGAGCCCGGCCTCGTACTTCTCTTCAATGAAGTAGTCATGGTAGGCCTTGCGATTGTCGATGATGCTCATGGGCGGATATGTTCGTCCGGAATGACGGACCGAGCCTTTGCGGTAGAATCGCGCATTTTAGCAGTTCGGCGACTGGATCGCCCGATACCCGATGGCCGACGTCAAGAAACTGGTTCTGATCGAATTCACGCCTGCCCAGATGTTTGAACTGGTGGATCGTTGCGAAGACTATCCGCAGTTCCTGCCCTGGTGTGGAGGCACGGAAGTGCATCAGCGTACCGAGAAAGTCACCGGTGCGACGATTCATATCAACTATCACGGCATCAAGGCGCATTTCAGCACTGAAAACGAAAAGCATCCGCCAACCGAGATGATCATCCGGCTGACCGATGGCCCGTTCAATCACCTCGACGGCAACTGGCGCTTCACCGCGCTGGGCGAGACCGCATGCAAGGTGGAGTTCAACCTCCACTACGAGTTCTCCAGCAAGCTGCTGGAAAAGGTGCTGGGGCCGGTGTTCAACCACATCGCCAACACTTTCGTCGATTCTTTCGTCAAACGTGCAGCGCAGGTCTACGCGAAGGGATAAACATGGCCGCGACCATCAACGTCGAAGTTACCTACGCCTTGCCGCAGCGGCAGGAGCTTGTCAGTGTGCGTCTGCAGGAAGGCGCCTGTGTCCGCGATGCGGTTGAGGCGTCGGGCTTGTTGCAGAAATACCCGGAGATCGATATCAACGGCGCGAACAAGCTGGGCATCTACGCCAAGCTTGCCAAGCCGGATGCGGTGCTTCGCGATCGCGACCGCGTCGAAATCTATCGTCCGCTGATCGCCGATCCAAAGGCCGTGCGCAAGAAGCGCGCGGACGAGGGCAAGGTCATGAAGAAGGGTGGTGGCCCGGCGGAAGAGTCCTGAGCGGCGGTTCCGGCGCGCGCCGGGGCCTTACTTGCAGGATTCGTCGATCTGTTTCTGAATGCGCTCGGTCTCGCTGCCACGTTCGGCATCGGTGAGCATCACGCGTTCGCCCGCACTGTTGAAGCGTGCGATTCTTTGCCCGGACTTGAGCGCAGCGAGCTGGTTGCGCATGTCTTCGCACACCCGCTGGCGCTCGGCGGACTCGGACTGCTCTTTTTCGGCCTTGGCCTGGGCTTCAGCTTCTGCTGCCCGGCGCTGCCGAAACTCGAGTTCCTTCTCGGCCAGGGTCTTGGGTTTTGCTGCAGGCTCGCCCGATGTGGTGGTCGTGGCAGGGCGCGGGGCGGCTTCGCGCAGGGTTTTCACTTCGCCTGTCGGCGGGGGAACGTCTGAGAAATTGACCTTTCCGTCCTTGTCTTTCCAACTGAAAATTTCGGCTGAAACCGGCAGCGCGGTCAGAAGTGCGATCAAAACAAGGGCGGGACGCATCATCAGGCAGATCTCCGGGTTGCTGCACCGCTTACACGGCGCGAGAGGCCTCTGTATAATACGGATTTGGTCGAAAGGATAAAAGCCATGCGAGTGATCCAGAAGGCGCTGACGTTTGATGACGTCCTTCTCGTTCCCGCCCACTCGACGGTTCTCCCGCGCGATGTCGGCTTGCAGAGTCAGGTTACCCGTAACATCCGCCTGAATATTCCGCTGGTATCCGCCGCAATGGATACCGTTACCGAGTCCCGTCTGGCCATTGCACTGGCTCAGGATGGCGGGATTGGTGTGGTGCACAAGAACTTTACCCCGCAGCAACAGGCTGCCGAGGTGCATAAGGTCAAACGCCATGAGTCCGGCGTGCTCAAGGACCCGATTACCGTTCCGCCGACGATGCGGGTCGGCGAGGTCGTGGCCCTGACCCGTCAGCACAAGTTTTCGGGTCTGCCCGTCATCGATGGCAAGAAGGTGGTCGGTATCGTGACCAACCGCGACCTCCGGTTTGAGAGCAATCTCGAGCAACCGGTGTCCGCCATCATGACCCCGCAGGACCGCCTGGTGACGGTAAAAGAGGGCGCGAGTCTCGATGAGGCGCGTGAACTGCTGCGCAAGCACCGTCTCGAGCGCGTGCTGGTGCTCAACGACGACGGCGAGTTGTGCGGGCTGATCACGGTCAAGGACATGATGAAGTCCACCGAGCATCCGCTGGCGGCAAAGGACGAACTCGGTCGTTTGCGCGTAGCGGCAGCCATCGGCGTCGGCGCAGGCACCGAAGAGCGTGCCGAACTGCTGGCTGAGGCCGGCGTTGACATGATCGTGGTCGATACGGCCCATGGTCACGCTCAGGGCGTGATCGACCGGGTGCGCTGGGTCAAGAAGAATTTCCCGCAGGTCGAGGTCGTCGGCGGCAACATCGCGACCGGTGACGCTGCACGAGCGCTGGTCGATGCCGGCGCCGACGGCGTGAAGGTCGGCATTGGACCGGGTTCGATCTGCACCACGCGTATCGTTGCCGGTGTCGGTGTGCCGCAGATCACGGCCATCGACAACGTCGCCCGTGCGCTGCTTGGCAGTGGTGTGCCGATGATTGCCGACGGCGGCATCCGTTATTCGGGTGACATCGCCAAGGCGATCGCAGCCGGTGCCAACGTGGTGATGCTTGGCGGCCTGTTCGCCGGTACCGAAGAGGCGCCCGGTGAAACGGTTCTGTTCCAGGGCCGTTCCTACAAGTCATACCGTGGCATGGGTTCGCTCGGTGCGATGGAAAAGGGCGCTGCAGACCGGTACTTCCAGGACAGTTCGGCCAACATCGACAAGCTCGTGCCCGAGGGCATCGAGGGACGCGTTCCGTACAAGGGTTCGGTCGGCGCCGTGATCCACCAGCTGGTCGGTGGCTTGCGTGCTTCGATGGGTTACCTTGGTTGTGAGAACATTCCCGCCATGCACGATCGCGCCCAGTTCGTCGAGATTACTTCGGCGGGCGTACGCGAGTCGCATGTGCACGATGTTCAGATCACCCAGGAAGCACCCAACTACCACGTTGGCTAAGTGCGTTTCTGAACCGGAACAGGCGGCCTCGGGCCGCCTTTCTTCATTTTGAGGCAGTCATGTCCCACCAGAAAATCCTCATTCTTGATTTCGGCTCCCAGGTTTCCCAGCTGATCGCGCGCCGTGTGCGTGAGCAGCAGGTCTATTGCGAGCTTCATCCCTACGATGTCAGCGACGAGTTCGTGCGCGAGTTCGGCGCTGACGGCATCATCCTTTCGGGCGGGCCGAACTCGGTGTACGAGGCGGCAGACTGGCGTGCGCCGCAGGCCGTGTTCGAGGCCGGTGTACCCGTGCTGGGTATCTGCTATGGCATGCAGACCATGGCGTCGCAGCTGGGCGGAAAGGTCGAAAGCTCGACGACGCGCGAGTTCGGGTATGCCGAGATGCGCGCGCAGGGGCACTCCAAGCTGTTCACAGATCTTCAGGATCGCAGCAATGAAGCTGGTCACGGCCTGCTTGATGTGTGGATGAGTCACGGCGACAAGGTCACCGGTTTGCCGCCCGGGTTCAAGATCATCGGCAGTAACGAATCCACGCCGATCGCCGCGATGGCAGACGAAGATCGGGGTTTCTACGGCGTGCAGTTCCATCCCGAGGTTACCCACACGATCAAGGGCAAGGAAATCATCGGCCGTTTCGTTCATGAGATCTGTGGCTGCGGTCATGACTGGAACATGCCTGACTATATCGCTGAAGCCGTGGAGCGTATTCGGGAACAGGTCGGTGACGAGGAAGTCATTCTGGGTCTTTCCGGTGGTGTTGATTCTTCTGTCGCCGCGGCGCTCATTCACCGCGCCATCGGCGATCAGCTGACCTGCGTGTTCGTCGATCATGGTCTGCTTCGTCTGAACGAAGGCAAGATGGTGATGGAGATGTTTGCCGGACGCCTGCATGCGAAGGTGATCCACGTCGATGCGTCTGAGCAGTTCCTTGGTCACCTCAAGGGCATCACCGACCCGGAGCAGAAGCGCAAGATCATCGGCCGCGAGTTCGTTGAGGTTTTTCAGGCCGAAGCGAAGAAGCTGCCCAAGGCCAAGTGGCTGGCCCAAGGCACGATCTATCCGGATGTGATCGAATCGGGTGGTGCCAAGAACAAGAAGGCGCACACGATCAAGAGCCACCACAACGTTGGCGGCTTGCCCGAAACTCTGGGGCTGAAGCTGCTCGAGCCGCTGCGCGAACTGTTCAAGGACGAGGTTCGCGAACTCGGCGTTGCGCTGGGACTGCCGCATGACATGGTGTATCGCCATCCTTTCCCTGGTCCGGGTCTGGGTGTGCGGATCCTCGGTGAGGTGAAGTCGGAATTTGCCGATCTGCTGCGCCGTGCCGATGCGATCTTCATCGACGAACTGCGTGCCTCGGATTGGTACGACAAGACCAGCCAGGCGTTTGCTGTGTTCCTGCCGGTAAAGAGCGTCGGCGTGATGGGCGACGGCCGCACCTACGAGTACGTGGTGGCGCTGCGTGCGGTGCAGACGCAGGACTTCATGACCGCGCACTGGGCGGAACTGCCGCACAGCCTGCTCGGCAAGGTCAGCAACCGGATCATCAACGAAGTGCGGGGCATCAACCGGGTGGTGTATGACATCTCCGGCAAGCCGCCGGCGACGATCGAGTGGGAATGATTACCTTTTGCTAGCCTTTAGATTTATATGGGTTTAAGGGTTGCAGAGAGATGTTGCAAAGAGCCCCTTAATTGGGGCTCTTTTACAAGGAAAGTTACAGACTGCAGCGATTATTGCAGGTCACAACTATCGTGTATATGCGTGCAGTAAGCTTGAAGCTGATACACAAATAATGGCGCTGATCGTAATTGAGTGGGCGCGCTCTAACCTGAAGTGCAACACCCGAATTTGATAGGGTGTACCGATGGGAAATTACTCCAGCCAGTTGAACATGGACGACCGCAACGAGATTCAACGGTGCCGGAATAAGGGATTGAGTTGTCGGGCAATTGCCCGACAACTCAATCGGCCGCCGTCGGCGGTAACGCGTGAGGTGGAGCGAAACACGGTTGGCAAGAGTTACGACACGGTACGCGCAGCGCGTGCGACGCTGGCACGCCGGCGGCGTCGGACGGTCAAGCTTAAGGCTGGCTCGTTGCTGCTGAGTCGGGTGCGTGAGTTGATGGCGATGGGGTGGTCGCCCGAGCAAGTTGCGGGCAAACTGCGATTGATGAACCGGATGATCTTGTCCGTCACGTTTCGCACGAGACGATCTATTGCGATATCTACGCCTTGCCGCGCGGCGAGTTGCGCGGCGAGTTGATCGCTCAGTTGCGTTTTGCTCGCAAGGCCAGGATGCCGCGCACGCGGGGCCAGGACCGCCGAGGTCAGCTGCAGAACATGACCTCGACCCACCTGCGTCCGATTGAGGCGGCGGCTCGCCTGATCCCGGGCCACCGGGAGGGCGATCTGATCAAGGGGCCGGAAATCGCAGCGCGGTCGGCTCACTGGTTGAGCACAAGAGCGTTACCTGCTGATGACCAAACTGCGCGACTGCACCGCAGAAGCCATCCTGGAAGCCTTCACGCGCAAGTTCCTCATGTCCCACCGTGCGTGAGAAAGACGCTGACCTACGATCAGGGCAAAGAGATGGCGCGCCACGAGGCGCTGGCTACGCGACTGAAGATCGACGTCTATTTCGCCGGTCCGCAAGGTTATCTCAATGCAATTGCACGACAACTAAACGACCGCCCTCGCAAATGTCTCGGCTTTAAAACGCCTGCTGAAGTCCTTGCACGAGAAATCATGAACTTGAAACCCGGTTTTTCACTTCAGACTTGAAGCCGCCGACGATATAAATAATGTTGCGCATTATCTGTTCCTGTTGCAGTGAGAGAAGAGTAATTAGTGGATTGAGCGGGGCGAATTACTTCCTGCTGGATCTCTCCGTGACCGGCGCCTCCTTGAAGCTCTTTCCACAAGCGTTCGCAAAACGCCGCCGGAAAATACAATTGCATTGCTATTCAGCGCGAGCAATTCGAACAATTTCCACAGCGATATCTTCGGGAGATAAAATGAAATCGATGCAACCGCTGGAAATCGCGCTCTCCGGCATGTCGGGTTGTTTGGCGGTGCTCGGTTTTTGGGCAATCGTAATGCCACAGATTTCCTTGATCCCGCATAATGCGTCGGCGCCGTCGCCGTCGTAGCCGGAGACAATGACCGCAATCAGCGTGCCGCCCCAGTGTGCGGTGAGTGAGCGTAGAAAGACCGTAATCACATCAGGCCAACCGCGTGGCTTTGAGATTGGTTTGAGGTGAAAGTCTTCTCCATCGACGTGCAAATCGCGATTGGACGGGATAATGAAAACATGGTTTGGTTCGATCAACAGCCTTTCGGTGATCAGATCGACCGGCATCGTGGTGAAGCGAGGCAGCACTTCATGGAGTTGCGTTGGCACGGTCGTGATGTGATTGACGATGACAATAGCCACGCCCATGTCGCATGGTAGGTTCCGCAATAGTCGGATATAGGCGTCGAGCCCCCCGGCTGAACCTCCGACGCAGACAATCGGAAAGTTTTTCACGACCATCGCCGTGTCAGACGAGATGGAAATGTCCGTCGGCATCCGGGCCTCAATCTATCCAGAACCATAAACAGCATGGAAAGGGAATCAACCCCCAGTTGAAATTTCCGATTCCGGGAATGCTGAGGGTCAGGATTGTCTTGTCAGCGCAAAAATTATTTATCTGATAGTCGTAGGCGCGCTTCGAATCGACTCGTTTGAGTGTTCTGTAGGCTTCGGCGACATCCTTGAATTTGCGTTCGCCATCCTTGTCCTTGGTGACATCTGGATGAAAGCGCTGGGCCAGGGAACGGAAAGCCGATTTGATCTCGGCAGAAGAAGCGCATCGATCGACGTTCAAGGTTGCATAGTGGGTCTCGCGTATCACTGAAATCTCCTTCGATTTGGCGCATCGCTTGGCTGAGTGTTGCCTGTCGTGGATAGGTGCAGCTGATGCGATTGGCTAAAGCTGACTGGGCCGCGAAGATTCGTCTGTACGCTAGCAAGCATAGGGCCTGATTCCCGATCATTCGATCTGAATTGGGCGGCGGGATTCGATCTCTTGCGAGCCGGAAAATTCTCGATTCTGCCAAATATTTTGATTGATCGTGGAATTCACGAAAAGACGCTAGGCAACGTTTTTGAGAAAATGCTTGCTATGTATGCCGGCGCACAGAATCGCAATACGATGCAGTGATAAACCACAGTTACGACAACTGGCAAGCCTCTGCTGCCACGCGCGTCGTATTTTCAACGATCAACGAGAGGACACATCATGAACAATAAACTTACTGCATGCATTTTCGTCACTGGCCTGTTCCTGCTGCCGGTAACCGGTTATACAGCCGACACCGAGAAGTCCGCGGTTACCGAATATGTCATGGATTCGGTTATTACAACGAAGGTCAAGGCGGAACTGGCTGCTGAAAAAGTGGCGAGCCTCGTCAAGATCAACGTTGATACCGATTCGCATGGTGCGGTCGTTTTGACTGGCAGCGCAGCGAACCAAACTGCCGTGGACAGGGCCGTTTCAATTGCGAAGGGGGTTAAAGGTGTGACTTCTGTGAAGAATGAAATCAAAGTCGTGACTGAAAAGTGAAAATCGTGCTGTCACGTGCCCGTCAATGCGGCGGTGCATGTTGCAGCGTCGCTGGCAGCGGCACTGCGGTGCTTCGGAAATTTTCGATGGTTGGCGGCCGATCCGTCAACCAGCTTGCGCCAGATTTTCGTCAGTCACGAACCGGTAAATCAAACGATAAGAGGTATATTCCATGCTTTATACAATTGCGGTTGTATTAGTCATCCTGTGGCTTCTTGGGTTTGTAACTGCCTACACCTTGGGAGGTTTCATCCACCTCCTTCTGGTAGTTGCCGTTATCATGGTTTTGGTGAATTTTATTAATGGACGACGAGCGCCATGATGTTGACCTGCTCCAGGCTTTTCGGGCCAGCTGAAACTTGAGAGGATGGCTTCCAAGAAGAAGAGGAAGCCATGCGCAAGAGCCGTTTTACAGAAGAACAGATGGTCAGGATCCTGCGGGAGGCCGATCGTTTGGCGGTCGCGGATGTCTCGAAGAAGCACGGGGTGAGCGAGCAGACGATCTACACGTGGCGTAAGCGCTTTGGCGCCATGAACTCGGACGAGGTCAAGCGACTGCGGCAGCTGGAGGCCGAGAACGCGCGGCTCAAGAAGATGCTGGCGGAGCGGGATCTGGAGATCGACGTGATGAAGGAGATTACGGCAAAAAAATGGTGGCGAGGCGCTGGCGATCGACGTCGCGGGCAGCATCCGCTCGGAGCGCGTCATCGATGTCTTGAGCCGCTTGATCAGCGAACGCGGAGCGCCGAAAGCATTGCGCTCGGACAACGGCCCGGCGTTCGTCTCGACGCGGTTGCTCCAGTGGGCGACCGATGAGGGATTGCAGATGGCGCTGTCGCAGCCGGGCAAGCCATGGCAGAACGGCACCGACGAAAGCTTCAACGGCAAGTTCCGCGACGAGTGCCTATCCATGGAATACTTTCGCAACCGCCTTGAGGCGCGCGTCGTCATCGAGCAGTGGCGCCGTCATTACAACGAAGTACGACCGCATTCTGCGCTGGGATACCTGACCCCGGCGCAGTACGTTCAGAACCAGTCAGGCAACGACCATGAGGCCATTCGTCTCAAGTAACTCGTGGTCCGAAGAATCGGGGCAGGTCAGGTCGCAGCGCAGCCTTGCAAATGGACTTAAGCAAATGATTGATGGCCCAAAGATTGTGTAGCACACGCGTCTGAAACGCTGAATCGGAGGTGGCCGGGTGAATAAGCCAAGATTGTTATGGGGTGATCTGCGATCGAGCTTCTGGTTTATGCCATCGCTGATGGTGATGGACAGCATTATCTTTGCGGTGGTGTTGATCGAAGTCGAGTCCGCCGGTTTGACACAGTGGCAGAGCCAGTGGCCACGGTTGTTTGGCGTTGGAGCAGAAGGCGCCCGCCAGATGTTGTCCACACTGGCCGGTTCAATGATGACGGTGATGGGCATCACGTTCTCCATGACCTTGCTGGCACTGGTGCTGGCGTCGGGGCAATACACGTCGCGGGTTCTGAGGAACTTCATGCGCAGTCGTGTGACGCAAGCGACGCTGGGGGTCTTCGCCAGCATTTTTGCGTATTACCTGATCGTATTGCGCACCATTCGCGGCAATGGTGGTGCGGACGAGTATGTGCCGAACCTTGCGGTGTTCTTCGCGTTTGTGATGGCTCTGGGTGGCGTGGTTGTCCTCATCTATTTCATCCATCATATTGCATCGTCGATTCAGGCTTCCAGCATCGTCGCCTCGGTTGGTCAGGAGACCCGCGCTTCGATTGATCGGCTGCTGCCGAAACAATCGATTGAAGGTCCCGTTGAAGATGAAGGCAGGAAACAGGTTCTCGAGTCGCTGGACGATAGAACGTGGTTTCCGGTGCCAGGAGCCGAGAGTGGTTACGTCATGAGCGTCGAGAGCAGCGTGTTGCTGCATCTGGCGGGGGAGAACAGGGCAGTCGTCCGAATGGAACACGGCATCGGCGCATTCGTTGTGGAAAATACGACCCTCTTATCGCTCGCCCTGACTTACCCGCCAGATCAGAATCTGGTTGATGCGCTGAATGATGCATACACTATTGGGCGCCATCGCACGGTGGACCAGGATCCGGCTTTCGGTATTCGACAGATCGTCGATATGGCCATGAAGGCGCTTTCTCCAGGGATCAACGACACCTCAACAGCGGTGATATGCGTGGATTATCTGAGCGCTATTCTGGCGCGCGTGGTAGACCGGCAGTTTCCGCCGTCGCATCTTTACGAGGGCGAGAGCCTACGTGTGGTGGCGATTGTTCCGAGTTTTGAGGGGCTGTTGGCTGAGGCCTTCGACCAGATTCGGCGTAGCGCCGGGGATAACGTTGCCATACTGGCGCGAATGCTCAGTGCCCTCGAAACCATCGGCAGTCTGACGACCAACTTCAGTCACATTCAGGCGCTCGAAGAGCAACTGCAGTGTATTGCTGAGCTGGTTGATCGCTGCATCGTAGCCAGCTATGACCGTACCCGGCTCGAAAGGCGGCTGGCGGAGGTGCGCAAGACGCTGAACGCCCGATGTGCGGTGTGTGCAGCAGAAAACAAGGGCTGATCATGCCGGTGGGGAGGGCTGCAAGCCCTGTTCAACGTGGTCGAGTGCATCCCTGATGGCCGCGATGATCAGCCTGTTCGCGAGCGGCTCATCAATATCGGGTACGTCCCATTCGGAAATGGCCAGGTACTTGTCGACCAGATCCTTGACGTCGGTTTCCAGTTGGTCGCGATGCGCTTCCAGTTCCAGCTTTTCAATTTTTGTCATCATCTCTTTCGCTCATATCGTTGCCTACCAGCGCCAGTTGCGGATTTCAGGCATGTCCTGACCGTAAGTGCGGATATGGCGTTTGTGCTCTTCGAGCTTGGCCGCGAGACGGACCTTCAGATTCGCACCTTCAGCACCGGTCTGCGGTAAGCGGTCGATGGCGTCCATCACCAGGTGGAAGCGGTCCAGATCGTTCAGCACGGTCATGTCGAAGGGAGTGGTAATGGTGCCTTCTTCCTTGTAGCCGCGAACGTGAATGTTTTTGTGATTGGTGCGGCGGTAGGTCAGCCGATGGATCAGCCAGGGGTAGGCGTGGAACGCGAAGATGACCGGTTTGTCGCGGGTGAACAGCGCGTCAAAGCCCTCGTCGGACAAGCCGTGTGGATGCTCGCTCGGCGGCTGTAGCTTCATCAGGTCGACGACGTTGACAACCCGGACGCGCAAGTCCGGCAGCGCCTCGCGCAGGATCGACACCGCGGCCAGTGTTTCCAGCGTCGGTACGTCGCCGCAGCAGGCCATGACGACATCGGGCTCCGCGCCGGCCTCTCCATCGGCGGACTCGTTGCTGGCCCATTCCCAGATGCCGATGCCGGCGGCGCAGTGCGCGACAGCCGCGTCCATGGTCAGCCACTGGGGTGCCGGATGCTTGCCGGCGATCACCACGTTGACGTAGTGCCGGCTGCGCAGACAATGGTCCATCACCGACAGCAGGCAGTTCGCATCGGGCGGGAGGTAGACCCGAACGACCTCGGCGCTTTTGTTCACAACGAGGTCAATGAACCCCGGATCCTGGTGGGTAAAGCCGTTGTGGTCCTGGCGCCAGACATGTGAAGCCAGCAGGTAATTCAGCGACGCGATCTTGCGCCGCCACGGGAGGTCGGCGCTGACGTTCAGCCATTTCGCGTGCTGGTTGAACATCGAGTCGACGATGTGAATGAAGGCTTCGTAGCAATTGAACAGGCCGTGCCGGCCAGTGAGCAGATAGCCCTCGAGCCAGCCTTCGCACTGGTGTTCGCTGAGCATTTCCATGACCCGACCCTGCGGTGCCAGCCATTTGTCATCCGGTGCCGTGGCGGCGTTCCACTGGCGGTTGGTCGTTTCGAACACCGCGGCCAGGCCATTGGAGACGGTCTCGTCCGGCCCGAGAATGCGGAAGTTGCGCTCTGCATCGTTCAAGCGCGCCACGTCGCGCAGAAAGGGGCCGAGCACGCGCGTGTCGCCGACGCCCGGTACACCCGGTGCAGGCACTTGTGCAGCGTACTCGCGGTAGTCGGGCATCTTCAGGTCGCGCAACAGTTGGCCACCGTTGGCATGGGGATTGGCGCCCATGCGTCGGAGCCCGCTCGGTGCCAGCGCGGCCAGCTCCGGCCGCAGACCGCCATGCTCGTCGAACAGCTCGTCGGGGCGGTAGCTGAGCAGCCAATCCTCGAGCAGCTTCAAGTGCCCAGCGTGTTCGGCTGGGTGCAGTGGTACCTGATGGGATCGGAAGTTGCCTTCGTTGGGTTCGCCGTCAACTTCCTTTGGGCCGGTCCAGCCCTTGGGGGAGTTCAGCACGATCATCGGCCAGCGCGGTCGCTCCATCTGGCCGTGTTCGCGTGCCTGACACTGAAATCGCCGAATCTCCTGTACCGCCTGATCCAGCGCTGCGGCCATCAACGCGTGCATCTGCACGGGCTCATGCCCTTCGACGAAGATCGGTGTCCAGCCGCAGCCGCGGAAGAACTGCTCCAGTTCTTCATGCGTGATCCGCGCCAGCACCGTCGGGTTGGCGATCTTGTAGCCATTGAGGTGCAGGATCGGCAACACCGCACCGTCGGTAGCCGGGTCAAGGAACTTGTTCGAGTGCCAGGCGGTTGCCAGGGGGCCGGTCTCTGCCTCGCCGTCGCCGACCACACAGGCCACGATCAGCTCGGGGTTGTCAAAGACGGCGCCGAAGGAATGGCTTAACGAATAGCCAAGTTCGCCACCCTCGTGGATCGAGCCCGGGCACTCGGGCGAAGCATGGCTGGGAATCCCGCCCGGAAATGAGAACTGCCTGAACAGCTTTCTCAGCCCCGATTCGTCGCGGCTGATTTCGGGATAGACCTCGCTGTAGCTGCCCTCGAGGTAGGTGTTGCCGACCACGGCCGGTCCCCCGTGACCGGGTCCCGAGACATAGATCATGTCCAGGTCGTAGGCCTTGATGACGCGGTTCAGGTGCACATAGATGAAGTTCTGGCCCGGCGTCGTGCCCCAGTGTCCAAGCAACATGGGCTTCACGTCGGCCAGGGCCAGCGGTCGCCGCAGCAGCGGGTTGTCCCACAGGAAGATCTGGCCGACCGATACGTAGTTGGCTGCGCGCCAGTAGGCATCCAGATCTTTGAATGCGGATTGGTCCTTTGGTGTTGGCGTGTGTATTTGGTTCATCAGCATACGTTATGCCCCGACCCGCGTCGCGAACAGTTCGTTGCCGCACACTCCATCCGAAGTCCAACAGGGACGATGCCGAATCGAAGACGCCGGTTTCCGCGTGCGCTGTCGTACAGACCTGACCATGTGGAAACCACAGAGTGGGCTGACAGCTTGCTGCAGTCGAACCCGTGCTGGTCGAACAGTCTCTCGCAAGCCGCTGGATACATGCCCGTTGCAGTGTGCGCGCAGTGAATTGCTTCATTGCTGCCAACAGCGACTGCCGTACCCCGAACCAACAGCACTCAAGGCCTTCCTCATGAACGCGACACAGACACTTCACCAACTCGGCCAGCGCATCTGGCTCGACAACATCACGCGCACTCTTCTGCGCAGTGGCACACTGGCGCGCTATATCCGTGAGCTGTCGGTCACAGGTCTGACCTCGAATCCGACGATTTTCGAGCATGCCATTGGGTGCAGTGACAGCTACGACGCGAGTATCCGCTCTTTGGTGGAAACAGGTCTGTCGGGAGAAGACCTGTTCTTCGAACTCGCCATCGAGGATCTGACCGAGGCCGCAGATCTGTTTCTGCCAGACTTCGAAGCCAGTGATGGTGATGACGGCTGGGTGTCGCTGGAGGTCTCGCCGCTACTGGCCGACAACACGGCTCACACCATAGAGGCGGCGAACCGTCTGTATGCGAAGGCTGACAGGCGAAACCTGTTTATCAAGATTCCGGGTACACCCCAAGGTGTCGCGGCCATTGAGGAAGTCATCTTCGATGGCGTGCCGGTCAACGTCACGCTGCTATTTTCGCGCGAGCACATGCTGGCGGCTGCCGAGGCATACATGCGTGGAATCGAGCGCAGGCTGGAGGCGGGGCTCGACCCCCGGGTGGCGTCGGTGCTTTCGCTCTTCGTCAGCCGCTGGGACGTGGCGGCGAAGCAGGTGGTTGCGGCACCGCTCCACAATCGCCTGGGAACCGCCATCGCCATGCGCACCTACAAGGCGCATCACGGCCTGCTGGCTTCTGAGCGCTGGCAGCGTCTGGCCGCTGCAGGCGCGCGTCCGCAACGCTTGCTGTGGGCAAGCACTGGCACCAAGGATCCCGCCGAGCCCGATACCTATTATGTGCAGGCGCTGGCAGCGCCCGGCACCATCAACACGCTACCCGAGAAAACACTGCTGGCCTTTGCGGATCACGGTCGGGTTGATGGGCCGCTGCCTGTCGACGGTGGTCACGCCGAGGAAGTGATCGAGTCGTTCCGAGGCGAGGGCATTGACGATGACGAACTGGCCGCACGTTTGCAGCGTGAGGGCGTCGATGCCTTTGCGAACTCATGGCACGCCCTGCTGCTGCGTATCCGACAGAAGTGCGCTCGAACATGAACGCGCATCAGCAGCCGGGCCTCGACCTGAGTTGCATCAACACCTTGCGTACCTTGTCCATCGATCAGGAGGAAAAGGCAAACTCCGGCCACCCCGGCACGCCGATGGGCGCAGCACCCACTGCATACTGCCTGTGGCAGCGCTTTCTGCGCTTCGACCCCAAATACGCCGCCTGGCCTGACAGGCGGCACCTGACGGGGCACGGCGCGAGCGCAGTCATGTGACACATGCCTTGGCCCGCCCGCGGGTAGGCCGTGACCGAAGACTGCGCAGGCTGAGGCTCGCATCATTGTGTGGCCTGCCAAACTGCACTGGCGCATCGTCTGGTCGTGCGGTTCACCAACCGCTCTGGTTGGTGGCACTTTGTGCGGAAACAGACAGACGAGGTTCGAAGTGGCCACTAGGCTGAAACCATCCACATCTGCGGCAGGTCACGATTTGCCTGCACGTGTTGTGCGGATGGCATGTGGGCCGAAACGTCTGCGGTGAATGCAGGATCGATTGAAGGAGAATCATCATGGGAAAACGCGAAGAGTATTTGGCACTGATGGAAAAGCAGTTGAACGAATGGAAAGCCAAGACTGAACCATTCAAGGCCAGCGCCGAGCAGTGGGAAGCGCAGATGAAGGCCCAGTACGAAAAAAATCTGGAAGCACTTCAGGCCAAACGTGAGGAAGCGTGGGAGAACCTTTCCACGCTGAAGAGTGCATCGGACGATGCTTGGGATCAGGTCAAGGCCAACATGGACAAGACTTGGGAAGACCTCAAGGCAAGCACCGAAAAGCTGACCAATCTGCACAAGAAATAAGCTGCTTGAAGGGTGATCTGGATGCGCCTTCGTCAGGTGCGCTATCTGCGTTATCAGATCACCCTGTGCTGGATCCGATGGCAACAGGCGGTGCAACCGCCGTCAGCGAGGCCTGGGTTAAATCCGGCTATTTGCGCCGGTAAGCAATCAGATTCCGATCAGCTGGGGCGAAGTCCATGGACACGAGTGCATGCACGCCGAATAGCGGAGAGGTCGTCTCAATCCGCGGCAGCGTTGTCGATGTCCGCTTCGACACCAATTTGCCACCGGTTCGGGCCTTGCTGCGGGCAGGCAGGGAAGGCCGGATCGCGATCGAGGTGATGGCCCATCTGGATGCCCATCAGGTGCGAGGAATCGCGTTGACACCCACGCAAGGTCTTGCTCGGGGCGCGACGGTGGAAGACACGGGTGGCCCCTTGATGGCGCCAGTGGGCAAGAATATCCGCTCGCGCATGTTCGATGTGTTCGGTCAAGCCATCGACCGTCTTCCGCCGCCGCAGGTCGAGTGGCGCAGCGTGCATCGGGCACCGCCTTCTCTGGCGCACCGTTCCGCGCGGTCCGAGGTGTTCGAAACCGGGATCAAGCTTATCGATGTGCTGATGCCGCTGGAGCGTGGTGGCAAGGCCGGCCTTTTCGGCGGTGCCGGTGTCGGCAAGACGGTGCTGCTCACCGAGATGATCCACAACATGGTTGGCCAGCACGCGGGTGTGAGCATCTTCTGCGGTATCGGCGAACGCTGCCGTGAGGGCGAAGAGCTTTATCGGGAGATGAAGACGGCGGGCGTGCTGGATAACATGGTGATGGTCTTCGGGCAGATGAACGAGCCGCCGGGCGCACGCTTTCGCGTCGGGCATGCCGCACTGACCATGGCCGAGTACTTTCGTGACGATGAGCATCGCGATGTGCTTCTGCTGGTCGACAACATCTTTCGCTTCATCCAGGCCGGCATGGAGATCTCCGGCATGATGGGGCAGATGCCTTCGCGCCTTGGCTACCAGCCGACCATGGGCACCGAACTGTCGGCGCTGGAAGAGCGCATCGCCAATACCGACAGTGGCGCAATCACTTCGATTCAGGCGGTGTACGTGCCGGCGGACGATTTCACCGATCCGGCTGCGGTGCACACGTTCTCCCACCTGTCCGCGTCCATCGTGCTGTCGCGCAAACGGGCGAGTGAGGGCTTGTATCCGGCCATCGATCCCTTGCAGTCCAACTCCCGCATGGCTGCACCGAGCATTATCGGCGAACGCCACTACGGTGTGGCCCAGGCCGTCCGGCGCACGCTGGCCCAGTATGCGGACCTGAAGGACATCATTGCCATGCTCGGTCTGGAACAGTTGTCGGTGCAGGACCGCAAGGTGGTGGCTCGCGCACGGCGACTGGAGCGCTTCCTGACCCAGCCCTTCTTCACCACCGAGCAGTTTTCCGGTCTCAAGGGGCGACTGGTCAGCCTTGATGATGCCCTGGACGGTTGCGAGCGCATCCTCGCCGACGAGTTCTCGGATGTGCCGGAGAGTGCGCTCTACATGATCGGCGCCGTCGATGAGGCACGGGCGGCCGCAAAAGCAGCGATGGCCACACCATGAATCTGAAAATTCTTCTTCCCGATCGCATCTTCGCCGAAAAGAGCAGTGTGTTGCGCATCGTTGCCGAATCGAGGGAGGGCGCCTTCGGCCTGCTGCCGCAGCGACTCGACTGCGTGCTGGCGCTGGTGCCGGGGATTCTGATTTTCGAGACAGCAGCTGAGGGCGAGGTATGCCTGGCGGTGGATCAGGGCGTGCTGGTCAAGGTCGGTGCCGAGGTCCGCGTCTCGGTGCGCAATGCAATTGGGGGTACGGACCTCGACGCACTGCGCGAGGCGGTCGTCAGCGAGTTTCAGGATCTGGACGAGCACGAAAGGAATGTGCGCGACGTGCTGACAAAACTCGAAGGTGGCTTCATCCGTCGCCTGGTGGCCTTCCATCATGAGTGAGGAACGCAAAATCCCGACCGACACCCCGGAGCGAGGGACGGAATTCACCCGTCAGGTGGAACGTAAGGTGGCCCGCAAGCTCAAGGCGAAACGCCAGGTTACCCGCACCATCTGGTTTGGATTGGGGATGATGGGCCTGGTGGGCTGGTCAGTGGCAGTGCCGGTGCTTGTCGGCGTTGGGTTCGGTTTCTGGCTGGATGCCAATTACCCAGTGGGCCATTCATGGACGCTGATGTTGATGCCCATCGGGCTGATCCTGGGGTGTTTCAACGCTTGGCGTTGGATATCGCGAGAAGGCAGCGAAATACGAGAGCAGGAGGAAGAAGGCGATGAATGAACTCCCCGGATTGGTTATTGCGCTGTGTGTGGGTATGGCATTGGGAACGTTCTTTTTTGGCGGCCTGTGGTGGACCCTGCGCCGGGCGGTGTCGTCCCCCTACGCGGCGCTGTGGATGTTTGCCAGCATGTTGGTTCGTACTGGCATCGTGTGTGCCGGTTTGCTCTGGGTTTGCGGGCCCGACTGGCAGCGCTGGCTGGCCGGTGTCCTCGGATTTCTCGTGGCCCGCCTTATCGCGACGCGGATTGCGCCTGCACCGGTACTGACGGCCACCATGACCCGGGAATCCCGCCATGCGCCTTAGTCCCGACGACATCATTCTGTGGCAATCCGGTGTTTTCAAGATCAACGCCACGATCGTTTTTACCTGGGGCCTGATGCTGGTTCTAGCCGTGGGCTCCCGTCTGGTTACCCGAAGGCTGTCGCGGGGGCTGACCCGCAGCCGTTGGCAGAACCTGCTTGAAATCATCGTTAGTGGCATCGAAAAGCAGATCGGTGAAGTCGGCCTCGCCGATCCGCGCAAGTACCTCGGGTTTCTGGGCAGCCTGTTCCTGTTCGTGGCGACGGCCAGCCTGTTCACCATCGTGCCTGGTTTCGAGCCACCGACCGGATCGTTGTCCACCACCACGGCGCTGGCGATCTGCGTCTTCGTTGCGGTGCCGCTGTTCGGCATCGCGGAGAGTGGCGTGGGGGCATATCTGGGGGCTTACATGAAACCCTCCTTCATCATGCTGCCCTTCAACATCATCAGTGAAGTGTCCCGCACGCTGGCGCTGGCGGCCCGTCTGTTCGGCAACATGATGAGCGGGACGATGATCCTCGCCATCCTGCTCACCATCACGCCCTTCCTGTTCCCGATTCTGCTCAGCGCCCTCGGACTGCTGACCGGCATGGTGCAGGCCTACATCTTCAGCATCCTTGCGGCCGTCTATATCGCCGCGGCCACGCGCAGCCGCAAGCCTGCACCCGGCCACGGGGACGCTACCCCCGCCAACAAAAGCCCCTAAGGAGCGCCCATGGACAGCATGACCCTCATCGCGATCGCCTCGATTGTCACCGCCGGACTCACCATCGCCATCGGCAGCATCGGACCGGCCCTGGGTGAGGGACGTGCAGTGGCCACGGCGCTGACCTCCCTGGCTCAGCAGCCCGATGCTGCTGCAACCATTACCCGCACCCTGTTCGTCGGCCTGGCCATGGTGGAGTCGGTAGCCATTTACTGCTTCGTGGTGGCGATGATTCTCCTGTTCGCCAATCCGTTCTGGAACCATGCCATCGCTCAGGTGGCGGGGAAGTGATTCATGCTGATTGACTGGTTTACTGTCGGCGCCCAGGTCCTGAACTTCCTCATCCTGGTGTGGCTGCTGAAGCGCTATCTATACCAGCCGATCCTTGATGCCATCGATGCCCGGGAGCAACGCATCGCGGAGGAACTGGCTCAGGCCGACGCGACCCGTGTCGAAGCGGAGCAGGCCCGGGAGCGCTTCCAGGCCAAATGCGATGACTTCGATAGACAGCGTGACGAGCTCTTGCGCCAGGCAGGTGCCGACGCCGACGCCGAACGCAAGCGCCTGCTCGACGTTGCGCGCAAGTCGGCGACGGACTTGAGCGCGCAGCGACAGGCCAGCCTGATGAAGGAATCCGACGGATTGTCGCAGGCGCTGCGCAGCCGGACCCAGCAAGAGGTCTTCGCGATCGCCCGCAAGACGCTGGCGGACCTCACCGGCGCAAGTCTCGAGGCGCGCATTGTTGATGTGCTGGTACAGCGCATGGCGGACGTCAGTGCCGACGACAGGGCCGCACTGGTTAAAGCGTTCCAGGCGTCGACGGCACCGGTGACCGTTCGCAGCGCCTTCGAGTTGCCGCATGCTGAACGCGAAGCCCTGAAGGCCGCGATCAAGAACAGCTTGGGCGTTACGCCTTCCCTGCAGTTCGAGACCGCACCCGAGGTGATCGGCGGCATCGAAATCGCCAGCGCCGGCCACCAACTGGACTGGAGCATCAATGGCTATCTCGACACGCTGCAGGCAGCAGTCAACGAGCTGATAAAGGTCGCTGTGCCGGTCGCAGCTGCGCCTGACGTGGAGCCCGGAGTGGAGGCTGACACCGCGCAAGACACCGACGAACCCGCGCCAGCAGCCGAAGCCCGAGGCGATGCAAACTGAGCATCTCGACACCGCCATCGAGCGGGCATTCGGCGCCATCAGCCAGGCGCGGGAGCTCTTCGAGCCCCGGCTCACGCTGCGCGAGGTGGGCACCGTCAGCCATGTAGCCGCCGGCATCGCCATGGTGTCCGGTCTGCCCGGCGTCGGCGCGGAGGAAATGTTGAAGTTTCCCGGCGACGTGTTCGGCATCGCATTCAACGTGGATGAAGCGCAGATAGGCGTGCTCCTTCTTGGCAGCTACTGGCAGCTCAAGGCCGGTGACCCTGTTAAACGACTGGGGAATGTGGCGGACGTGCCAGTAGGGGAGGGGCTGATCGGGCGTGTCATCGACCCCACGGGCCGCACGCTGGACGGCCAGGGCGCGCTGCTGGCCGACGCACGCCTGCCCGTCGAACGCCCGGCCGCGCACATAATGGATCGTGCGCCGGTCTCCGAACCCTTGCAGACCGGTATCAAGGTCATCGACGCACTGATCCCGGTTGGGCGCGGCCAGCGCGAATTGATCCTGGGCGATCGACAGACCGGCAAGACTGCAATCGCGGTGGATGCCATCCTCAACCAGCGCGGCAAGAACGTATTGTGCGTGTATTGTGCGATCGGTCAGCGTGCCTCTGGCGTGGCCAAGGTGATCGCCAGCCTGCGCGCTCACGACGCAATGGCCTACACCGTGGTGGTGGTCACCGAAGGTAACGATCCACCGGGTCTAGCCTACATCGCACCCTACGCAGCGACCAGCATCGCCGAGCATTTCATGGAACAGGGCCGTGACGTGCTGCTGGTGTATGACGATCTCACCCATCACGCTCGCGCCTATCGGGAGTTGTCGCTGCTGCTGCGCCGCCCTCCGGGCAGGGAGGCCTTTCCCGGCGACATTTTCTATATCCATTCCCGGCTGCTGGAGCGGGCCACCCACCTGCGCGCGGAATTGGGCGGCGGCTCGTTGACCGCGCTGCCAATCATTGAAACGGAAGCCCAGGACATTTCCGCCTACATCCCCACAAACCTGATTTCGATCACCGATGGGCAGATCGTTCTTTCCCCATCCCTGTTCGCGCTTGGGGTTTTGCCGGCGGTCGATGTGGGCATGTCGGTGTCACGCGTCGGCGGCAAGGCCCAGCGTGCCGCATACCGTGCGGTGGCGGGCGACCTCAAGCTGGCGTACGCACAGTTCGAGGAACTGGAAAGCTTTTCCCGCTTCGGTGCCCGTCTTGATGAAGACACCCGCAAACGGGTCACCCACGGTCAGCGCATTCGCGCCTGCCTCAAGCAACCGCAAGCTGCGCCAGTCCCGATGCTGGAGCAAATCAGTGTTCTGCTGGCCTTGACCTCGGGTCTGTTCGACACCGTGCCCGTGGATCAGATGACCGCCGCCGAACAGGCCGTGCGCGAGGCTGCAGTTGCAGTGCCCGATGATGTGCGGACGCGCCTGGATACTGCCGACACCATGAGCGACGACGATCGCGAAGCCATTCTCGACCTCGCTCGCGGGGCGGTCGCAGGCTTCCGCATCAGTTCACAACCCAAGGAGCAGGGATGAGCCAGACCGCCGCAAGCCTGCGCCACAAGATCGCGAGCGCTGGCGATCTGGAGGCCGTGGTGCGCACGATGAAGGCCATGGCGGCGTCCAGTATCGGCCAGTACGAAAACGCAGTGCAATCCCTGGACGAGTATTACCGTACGGTGCAACTCGGCCTTGCTGTCTGCTTGCGCGCCAGCGGCCCCTTGCTGGGCACGCCAGCAGCTCAGGGGCGAAAGGATGCTGCCATCGGTGCGGTGGTGTTCGGCTCTGACCAGGGGCTGGTGGGACAATTCAACGAGGATCTGCTGGAATTCGTCGTCGACCACCTCGGGAGGTTGCCCGGCCAAAAAGTGGTGCTCGCGGTTGGCGAGCGCATCCAGGCGCGCCTCGCGGAAGCCGGCCTGCCCGCCGGTAAAGCGTTTGCACTACCGAGCGCCATCGGTGCCATCACGCCCCTTGTGGGGCACATCCTGATTGAGCTCGAGGCCCGTCATGAAAAGGGCGAGATCGGTGACGTGTACCTGTTCCATAACAGTCCCAAGGCCGGCTCGCTGTATGACCAGGTCGCCCAGCACCTGCTGCCCCTGGACGAGGCGTGGCGCGTGGAGCTGGCCCGCGAACCCTGGACGACAATCAATCTGCCGGAGGCGCTGAACGGAATCCCGCAGACGCTGCCGGCCTTCCTGCGTGAGTTTCTGTTCGTGTCCCTGTTTCGCGGCTGCGCCCAATCGCTGGCCAGCGAAAACGCCAGCCGCCTTGCCGCCATGCAGCGTGCTGAAAAGAACATCGCGGAAACGATGGAAACGCTGAACCGAGACTTCCACCGCCTGCGCCAGAGCAGCATCGACGAGGAGCTGTTCGACGTTGTCGCGGGCTTCGAGGCCTTGTCGGGGACGCACGGCAATTCTGGTGTCTAGGTGTCCTGCATGACCAGTGGGTGACCGTAAAGCGGTCGTTCGAGTTGGGGCTTCGATGGTCCGGTCAGGGGCTGCTGCGCTTGCGTAATGCGTGATGCACCCACCGGCTGAATCCATCATCGGTTACTTGCCACTCAGCCGGGATTCGTTCGCAGCAGCACCTTTTCAATGTTGCGACTGACTCGGTGGAGGCCCGCGTACTTACGTTAGATAGCGTACAGACCTCGTCGAACTCCCGCACTAGCCTGATTGCTGACGGGTGCCCGGCAGCGTCCGCCTGGCTGCCAGCGAGGAGACGCATCGGGTCTTCGTCGCGAGTGGATAACCGTTTCATGAGGAGACCATGATGTTCAAGACAATCACTGCAACCTATGGCAACAAGACCGCCCTCACCAATGTCGTCGACGATCTGGTCAACGATGGGCTACCGCGCGAGAAGGTTTTCGCAGACGAGGACAAGCTGGAGGTCAAAGTCATCGTTCCGACCGCGACTGAATCGGGTATCACCGAACTGCTGAATCGTCACGATCCACTCAAGATCGCATCTGTGTAGCTCGGAGCATAAGCCGTCCCAGACGAGCACTGACACGGATGCTTCCGGTCGGTGCAGTTGGCTGGAAGACCAAAACGGCCCGGAAATGCTCTTGGTGTTGCGCGGCACATCGGACGGCTTGTAGCGGCGAAGGCCGGCCGCGCCGGTGGTGACCCACGCCGTCTACTTGGCTGACTGCGTCTTCGCCTTTGTGGCCGGCATGTAGTTGCCCAGCGGCGAAGCGTCCCGCAAATTTACTTGAACGCCTCGGTGCGTAAGCGCCTCGACATTTAGTGCCATCGAACCGATTTTCTCAGCAACGTCAGTTTTAATGCAGCCTTCGGTCGGCGCTTGCCGGCGCCCTCGATCCTCGGCCTCTCAACGCAGAAAAGCGCCTTGACGACGGTTTTCATTGTTCGGGGCGACTCACGGTTGCACAGGCAAAGGCATGTGAATTAATTCAGACACCGCCGATGCGCTCATTCTCAACTACTCGTCCTGTAGGTCCGTCGGCGCGCGCTCGTTATGCCTCGCATCGAGTCTCTCGAACTCACTGGCAAGGACGCGTTCAAGCTTGTGCAGCGCCCCCTGAATGGCTTGGTGTGCTGATCCGGCGCGGTCCTTCGCAACAACCGGTTCGCGTCCGGCCGTCCGGGCTTCGAGGGTGCAGTGAATATCGTCGGGACCGGACTTGCCGACGCCGTTGGCGTCGCTCACATGGGCTTCAATGCGTGTGATTCGTTCGCCGTAATGGCCTAACGCGTCCTTCACCACAGATTCAAGGTGGTCGGACATGGCCTGGCGTCCATCGATGTGGGTGTCTGTATTCAGCAGAATTTGCATGCTTGTCTCCGTGTGTTGTTGTAGATGTGCTGGCGAGCATATCTTGTGGAGCCACCTTACCTGCCGTGGGGCCGTGACTTCGGTTCGGCAGCGCACACGGCGGTGCCCGTCTTCGGTGCCGTTGGGACAGGTGCTAGTTCCTGACCGTCCGGCAAACATGGCCTTGATGCGGTCGAGCGAGGCGACCACGAGCTCGCAGGTGGCTTGAACCTTTGGTCCCATCGAACCCGTCGCGCACGTCTGCCGCGCCTGCGGTGTGTTCCCATGGATTTCGCGTTTGCCGCCACGTCGTGCTGTGATGGTCTTCCGAGCATGCACGTGCGGTAACGAACGGACGGACCACGACCAAGCATGAAACATTGCAGTGTAACGACATAGATTGGGGCCTGCGGGGGCGTCGAACGACGGTTCAGCACAGGTCGGCGAACCGATGCATGCCGCGCACTGAACTTGATCGACCTCCAGGCAACGAGCACTCAGGAGGGGCTTGATCAGCGTGCGAACGACCCAACGCAGCGCAGAACCTGGACAGCCGATGGCTGGCCAGCACTCAACCGAGGAGCATATTCATGTACGGATTCAGCACCCATCTCAAACTTCCCTTCGATACGGCCATCGAGAAAGTCATTGCCGCCCTGAAGCAGGAGGGCTTCGGTGTATTGACCGATATCGACGTCAAGGCCACCCTTAAGTCCAAGCTCGATATCGAGCGCCGGTCTTACCGGATTCTGGGGGCGTGCAACCCTGGGCTTGCCCACCGAGCTATCGAGGCCGACCCGGATATTGGTTTGCTGCTGCCATGCAATGTGGTGGTGCGGGAGCAAGGCAATGGCGGCGTCGATGTAGTGTTTATGGATCCCGACGTCGTATTGCAGTTGGTGGACAACAAAGACGTGCACGCGCTCGGCAAGGAGGCGCGTGCTTTGCTGCGAAAGGTCTGCGTCAGCCTCAGTGCATGACCCTCAGCGTTGTCGCCTGTTTGATACCGCCAACAGGAACGAACCATGTATGGATATGAACACGGCAGTATGGTTTGGGGATGGCCAATCATGTTTTTCATGTGGCTGATTCCCATTTTGCTGATTGCCCTGGTGGTGTGGCTGTTCATCGGGCGACGGACGGGCCGAGTGCAGCCGAGTGCCCGCGAGATCCTCGATTCGCGCTATGCCGAGGGCAAAATCGAACGGGATGAATACATCAAACGGCTCGAAGATCTTAAGCGATAGCGCCAGCGACGTTGAGCACGGTGGTCCGCCAAGCCGATCGCGCAAGGTCGGGATTCGCGGAAGGAGATAGCAGTGAATAGCGACATCCATTCGACGCACGACCACAGCCCTGAAGCGGAGGGCGCAGCAACCGCAATGGACCCCGTCTGTGGCATGTCGGTGGTGCTTGGGGAAGGAAAACCCAGCCTTGAGCACGCAGGCAAGGACTATCACTTCTGCTCGACAAAATGTCGGGACACATTTCGGGCAGAGCCCGCTGCTTATCTGGACGATAGAGCGAAAGAGGAAGGTGGCCAGAAGAAGGACGCTGTCGCTGCTCCGGAGGGGACGCAATACACCTGTCCGATGCATCCGGAGATTGTGCGGGAGGCGTCGGGCAGTTGTCCCAAGTGCGGCATGCCACTGGTGCCGATGGCCGGCACGGGTGAGAGTGATGACACCGAACTGCGTGACCTGAAGCGGCGACTGTGGATCGGCATTGCCTTGTCCGCCCCCTTGTTCGTGCTTGCCATGGCGCCCATGGTGGGCCTGCAGGACCTGTTTGGTGTGGAGCCGAGAGCTCGCGGCTGGATCGAGTTCGTGCTCGGGACGCCTGTCGTGCTGTGGGTTGGCTGGCCGATCCTGAAGAAGTTCTGGCTGTCTCTGGCTCACTGGTCGCTGAACATGTACACCCTGATCGGCCTTGGCGTGGGACTGGCGTATTTGTTCAGCCTGGCAGCGGTGCTCCTTCCCGGACTGTTTCCACCTGAGTTTCACGAGCACGACGGTGCCGTGCATACCTATTTCGAGGCGGCTGCAGTTATCGTGACCCTGGTCGTTCTCGGTGATTTCCTGCAGTTGCGTGCGATGGGCCGAACCAGTCGTGCAATCCAGCAACTGCTTGAGCTGGCGCCCAACCTCGCCTGGCGCGTGGGTGAGGACGGCAGTGAGGAGCAGGTGCCGCTGGAAAGCGTCGCGGTGGGCGACCATCTGCGGGTAAAGCCGGGCGACAAGGTGCCGGTGGACGGCATCGTTATTGAAGGAAACGGCCGGGTGGACGAATCGATGATGACCGGCGAACCGGTGCCGGTGGCCAAGGCGCCTGACGACAAGGTCGTGGGGGCTACCGTGAACGGCAATGGCAGCTTGCTCGTTCGTGCCGAGCGCGTGGGGTCGGACGCCTTGTTGGCGCGCATTGTAAACATGGTCAGCGAGGCCCAGCGCACTCGTGCCCCAATTCAGCGCTTCGCCGATGTGGTGGCGGCGTACTTTGTGCAGATTGTGGTGGCAGTTGCCGTGGTGACTGCAGTCGTGTGGTGGTTCTTTGGTCCGGAGCCCCGTTTCGCCTATGCCTTCATCAATGCAGTGGCAGTACTGATTGTGGCCTGCCCCTGTGCAGTCGGGTTGGCCACGCCCATCTCCATGACCGTATCCATGGGGCAGGGCGCCCGCGCCGGTATCCTGTTCCGCAATGCCGAAGCGCTGGAGCGCATGCGCGACATCGACACACTCGTGGTGGATAAGACCGGCACCCTGACTTTGGGCCATCCGGCCCTCACCGACATCCTGGTCGACGGCCTCGCCGAGGACGAAGCGCTCGCGCTTGTCGCCGGGGTGGAGCAGCTGTCCGAACATCCAATTGCCCAGGCTATCGTCGAAGGCGCAAAAGCACGCAGCCTCAGGCCAGGGACTGCAGAGGGCTTCGAGGCGATCAACGGGCTGGGTGTGCTGGCCGATGTCGGTGGCCGGCGGGTACTGATCGGCAGTCAGGATTTTCTCAAGCAGCGGGACGTCGACAGCGAGGCCTGGCGTGTGCGTGCAGAAGCCTGGCGCGACGAAGCTAAGAGCGTGGTGTTCTTTGCCGTCGACGGCGTTGCGGTTGGCATCGCAGCGGTGGCCGACCCGATCAAGGAGGGCAGCAAGGAGGCGATTGCGGGGCTCACGAAATCTGGCATCCGCGTCGTCATGCTCACAGGTGACGCAAGGCGCACGGCTGAGGCTGTCGCCCGCCAACTCCATATCGACGAAATCCTCGCTGAAGTCCTGCCTGAGGACAAAGCCGGCCATGTGAAGCGCCTGCAGGCAGAGGGGCGCAAGGTTGCCATGGCGGGAGATGGCATCAACGACGCGCCGGCACTCGCGCAGGCGGATGTGGGCATCGCGATGGGGTCCGGTACCGATGTGGCCATGGAGAGCGCGGGGGTGACGCTGGTCAAGGGCGATTTGCGTGGTATCGCGCGCGCCGTCGTGCTGTCCCGCGCCACGATGCGCAACATTCGCCAGAACCTCGGCTTTGCCTTCGGCTACAACGCGCTCGGCATCCCGATCGCTGCCGGTGTGCTTTATCCGGCCTTCGGCCTGCTTCTGTCGCCGGTTCTGGCCGGTGCCGCGATGGCCATGAGTTCGGTGTCGGTGGTGACCAATGCGCTGCGCCTGAATCGCGTCAGCCTGGATCTTGCATCCGAAGTCGATTCGAAGGGACTACAAGCCGTACCCGGAAAAGCCGATTCGTGAGCGTGGAGCGCCGTCGCTCCAGGTCGCGCCGCTTATTCAAGGAGAAAAAGCATGAAGATCAAGACAAAGGACTTTCGCGTCCCCGAGGGCGACAAGATGAAGCTTCGAAAGTGGGACACGAAGGTGGACCGCTTATACAAATCAAAGCGGGACTATAAAAAGACCCTCAAGAAGCATGTCGGCAAGCTCAGTGACCTGCAGCGGATGCTCTACGCATCCAACCGTTATGCGGTGCTGGTGGTCTTCCAGGCGATGGATGCGGCGGGCAAAGATGGGGCGATTCGGCATGTGATGTCGGGTATCAATCCGCAAGGCTGCCAGGTTTTCAGCTTCAAGCATCCTTCCCCTACCGAATTGCAACACGACTTTCTCTGGCGGAGCACCCGCGACTTGCCCGAACGGGGTCGGATCGGCATCTTCAACCGATCCTATTACGAGGAGGTTCTGATCGCCCGTGTTCATCCCGGAATTCTGCTCAGCGAGGGAATTCCCGACGCACCGTCGGACGCGGAGGCGGTCTGGCACGAGCGCTATCGATCCATTACCAATCTGGAGCGGCACCTGCACTGCAACGGAACCCGTATCGTGAAGTTCTTTCTTCACATGTCCGAGGATGAGCAGCGGAAGCGCTTCCTTGATCGTATTGACGAGCCGGAAAAAAACTGGAAATTCAGCCTTGCCGACATCGAGGAGCGCAGGTTCTGGGATCAGTACATCACGGCCTATGAGGATTGCCTTGGCGCTACCAGTACCCGCGAATCGCCCTGGTATGTGATCCCCGCAGACGACAAGAAGAATGCTCGCCTGATGATTGCCCAAGTCATGCTGGATATCTTCGAGGACCTCAAGCTGAGCTATCCCGAGACGAGTGACAAGCGCCACGACGAACTGCTCGAAATCCGCAAGCAACTCAAGAGCTGAGATTTCCGCCAACACAGCGTTACCGCTTATAGCTTGAGCGCCTGCCTAAAGCGTCACTTCGTAGCCGTCACCGCTCCCGGACGGATGATGCAAGCTTGGCGAGATGGCGTCCGAAGCAGCCTGGAACTGGTGCACTGGGCCCACGAATCTGCGGACAGGGCTCGTGCAATCCGTGTGCGCACGACAAAGGACCTGTCAGACATTAGTCCGGTAGTTCCTTTACCGAAACGCCCCCTGCGCAACGGGGGCAGACCGAGGCTGGTCTCGAGGGCTATAGCCGTCCAGGTGCGCCAACGAACAGTGCCCTCTGTGCAATCAGCGTACATCTGACTCTGCGAAATGCAAGGTTCGCAACAAGGGCTGCAAGCTGAACGAGCGCTCGGATAAAAGTCCCACTTATAACCGGATTCCTTCGGGTCGTTATGGGCGCAGCCATGCTGGTTTGCCAAACGCTCGACAACACGACGACCGAAGAGGTCCTGCGAATCGGGCCGGTCGCGGCGACCGCCGAACAGATGCAAACCGATGCGCTCTTGCCGCTCATCGGCTGGCTGTTGGTCGGCGGCGGTGAATGTTAGGTGGTGTTTGCAACATGCTCAGGTACAAACTGAAAAAAGGAGTCTTCATGAATATCCACCGTGGGCTTGCTCCGCTGGTGTCGCTGTTCGCCGGCATCCTGATTCTTGTGGTGCCCCGGCTGTTGAAAGAGATTGTCGCAATTTGCTTGATAGCTATTGGCCTGTTCGGCGTCTTTGGTGCTGGAGCGTTCAACCTCCGCTGCCTCAGGCCCGGAGAGTGTGCATGAAGCGATTCAAGATTCTCTGAACTGGCGTTGCTTCCATGAATGCGATGAACATGCTGGTCAGTCATCCTGTTCCCAGAGCAGAGTTTGCAGCCTTGCTCGGTGATCGCGCATCTCGTCACTGAGGCTGCATCCTGGTCGATCATTGCCCTGAAACAGATTTCTGCGGGTATTGATATCCAGTGCGCTCTCTATACGGCAACGAACAGACGAGATCAGGCAATCGGCTCAGGCTCACTATGGCTTATACCGCAGACGCTCGCCGCAATGTTTCATCTTTAATGCACTGCGGGCGACTGCTTCCTGCCCCCTCAGCAATTAGGCCCATCATGGACAAGAGCCCATTTACGATCGAAATTGCACAGACGTTTCACCGTCGCATTGCGTCGATTGTTGATCGCGTTCAGGTTGGAATCTGGAACGTCGGAACAAGAGATCTGCTCGGCTTCGACTCAGACTTCGGATTCGGTCAACAGCACGGTTTCCAGTCTCTGGTTCTGAAAACCTGTCACCGATCAACCCGCCTGCGCCTGCCTTGGGAAACCCTGCTCGGTGACAGTGCAGAGGACCGGAAAAGCGTAGATGAAGCTATCGAAAACGCAATCAAGGCACTCACTTAACAATGCGTCTGAACGCAGTTATGACTTACTGCGGGGGCCTATGCTTGAGACCGCGCTGATCGGGAAATTCCACTCTCGTGCTCCTCGCGGTTTCGGTATCGGGTTTGTCATTGCGAGAGATCTTGCTGCGGCATTCGGTGTGCAGTCGGTAATAATGTGAATCGCTCCGTTGGCCATCCCGCGTTCGCCTTGGAGCAGATCCGTAGCGCCTGCCGAACGGCACCAACACATCGTGGTGCACGGCTGCCAGCTTTATCGCAATCAGGCAGACGCCTTAACTTTCGGATGGTCGCCGATCGGGGTCAGGTGAATCGTTTCCGTTTCCTCAGATAGCCGTATCTGCGCTCGCTCAGGGCAGTGTGATGGTGATGCTTGGCGGGTTTCGATTAAAGCTGACCACGCTTGAATGAAGCGCGAGCTCTTCGCGGGTCAGGTTGTCGGTCGTTGTCTTGACGCCGATATAGGCAAACAGGGCTGCGAGCGCGAGTACTGAGCCGACGACCCAGAAGGGTACTTCGTGGCGAAGGGTATGGGCGACGCTGTCCGTCGCTCGCCAGTGCGGTGCAAATCCGACGTGTCTGCCCCTGATGTGCTCGATCTGGTTACCGAGCTGGCTGGTGAGATAGTTGAGTTTTTCCGCGCCTTCGATCCGGTACTTGCCCTTGAACCCGAGCAGCAGACACATGTGGAAGACGTCCAGGCTGGGCAGGCGCGCCTTGCCTTTATCGCGGGCCCTCTCCAGTCGGTCGAAGAAGTGCTCTCCGGCCAGTTGATCGCCGAACAGGGTCAGCTGAAGGGGGTGGCGCTCCCAGGCGTCGCGAAGCGGAAAGTTCGACGACAGTACCGCCTCATCGACCAGCGCACTGAAGGCGTACTTCGAGTCGAAGATGTCATCTGGCGAGTAATCGTCCTTTTTGGCCTGACGTTCGAACTCAGTGAGGAAGGCCGTCACCCGATCGGAGAAGTCGGCACAGGTCGTCGGTGACTTCCCGTTGCGTAACAGGAAGACCATGTAGAAACCTTCGTAGAGAAGGTCGACCAGGGTCGGCTTCGGGGCCGCATCATGCGTGCGTTCAATGGGTGTGTGCTCCCCCGGCGGATGCATGGAGCCGGTCAGTGAGGGGATGGGGGAGGTCATGATGAGAGTGCGATGAGTTCAAGACTGAGGTCTTGATAGTTGGAGGGCGCATAAATGGTGATGGCCTGTGCCTTCAGCATCCGCTGGTAGAGCGCGCCCTTTGAATCAAGGGCAAAATAGCAGGTGCCGGGGCGGACCGGTATTGCGCTTGGCACTTGCGGCGTATGGGTCAGTTGCACACCGCTGAGTGCGGACAGCACGAGTTTCTCGACGTCGTCAGGGGCGCCGATTTTCATTCGCAGGGGAACGGATTCGATCAGTTCGGAAAGGGGCTGGTTTGCCCTGACTGCCAGATAGAACAGCGAGTCGGGTGTGATCTTTCCCGAATCGAGCCGGCCGGTATGGAAAGCGGGTTTTGATTCGTGCAGCGCGATGCTGAAACAGCGGGCCGAAATCACGGTTTCCAGCAATGACCGCAGTATTTCGTCGATACGAACAAACGACTGCCCGGGGTGCGCATGATCGTAGGCGGGCAGATCGGACAATTGATGTTGTCTGGAAAAGGTCATCAGGCTACCTCCTAGTCTGAGCAATTCCTGAAACAGGCGCTCGGGATGGACCATTGGCGCATGGCGCAAATGAGACAGGGCAGCGTAGGCGCTGCTGACCGTGTGCTGAAGCCAGAACGAAGCATGATCGCCAGATCTGAACTCGATGACCGATTGCGATGGCTCCCGGTGCAAGCCATGCAAGGCGTGCGATTTTGCCTCGAGTGAATCGAGCAGGCCCTGAAGGCGGGACAACAGGCGCGGAGATGCGCCGATGCGGGTTGTGGGAGGCATGAACTCCGGATCGCATTCGTATGCACCGCCCGGGGTCTTGCGTACCCGCAGGACCGGAAGGTTCTGGTAGGAGTCGAGTGTTTCGAGCACTGACTTCAGTACGCCGCGCTTGCGTAGCACGGATACCTCGGCTTCCACCGCGTCGGTGCATCGATCGGACAGACTGATCGGTGTAATGATGAAACGGGTTTCGGCTGTCTGTGCGTCCTCGGCTGCGCAGTTGCTGCCATGTCTCTGGAGATGCCTGATGCCGAGGTGAAACTCGGTGGCGCCGTCGCTGAAGCGGGCGCGGTCGAGCATTACGGGCTCCGGCAAGCGGTCGATCTGCGGCGCCCGGTACGTTTCGCCGTCCTCGAATACGACGTCTGCACAGTTGAGACGGAGGATGCCGCTCGACAGTGCGTCGAGATCCACCTCCAGCTTGCGAATCCCCCAGCCATAGGGCTGCGCACAGAGAAGTGCGTTGCGGCTGAGGGATTCCAGGTATGCATCCTGTTGCTGAAAGTGCTGCGGCCGGAGAAACAGACCTTCACCCCAGAGTACTTTTGACGTGTCCATGACGACTTTCCGTTCAGCTGTGTTTGCAGCGGATGTCTGCAACGACTGTGGCCGCTGCCTCACTTTTGGTGGTGTCCGCATCGGGGGTGGTGGCCATCGCACACACGCCGAGCATGAGTGCGATCTGATCTGTCGGCGCGCGCCCCCTTTCAATGGCGAGTTTCCAGCGCCCGTGCGCGGGGGAATGAAACAGCGCCACGATGCCGATGTGCCGGGTGTCGGGACGCATCTCCAGCGTTAGCGCGTAGTGTCGGCCAGGCAGGATGATCAGTTCCCGAACGCTTTCAAGTTCTGTCGCGAGTACCTCCGCGCCCATATCGTCCTGTTGTGCCTGCTCGTAGGTGAGCCGTGCGAAGCCATGCTCGCTTTTCAGTTGATAGATGCGCAGCACCACGGACAGGGGCTCACCGGCAGCACTCGCGTTCAGTGCGGGTGCTGCCTCGATGGAAACCGGGACGGTAGCTGCGGATTCACGGTCGCGTCCCACACGCAGGCCTGAGGTTTCGAGTACCCCATTTACAGCACCGCTGACGGCCGCACCCGCCAGCTGGATTGCGGCCGCGCCCGAGCAGCCGCTCAGGACAAACACCGAAGCAAGCACCCATCGCGATGGTCTGGACAGAGACGACCTCTGTGGCAACGCCCATCTTCGCGAAGACCTGAATCTGTGGTCTTTCATGAAATCCATTTGGCATTTCAAAAATGGCAATGTACTATGCGCAAAGCATTTTTACAACGCTGACGGAGGCCTGAAAGTGAATGCTTTTCACCTGGTAAGAGTCGGTTCGAGCTTGTTGAATAGCGCACTGATCGTGTCCGTGATCCTGAGTCTGTCCGCATGCGCGACGGTGGCTGGGAAACCGGAGGCAACGGGATTTGCAGACGTGTACGAGGCAACAGGGAAAACGGTTGAGCGACTTCTTGTGGAGGATAGGCGTGGGGAGGCCGTCGCGGTTCTGCAGGCCGTCACCTCAAGATTTCCTCTGCACGCAGAGCCCTGGGTTCGCCTGGCTTCGCTGCATTTCGACGCTGGTGAGTATGGCCACGCCATCGTTTCCGCCGACGAAGCATTGCAACGTGATCCGGCGAGCCAGCTCGCGAAGAGCATCCGGGCAGTGTCGGGTTTACGCGTCGCAACGTCCTCGCTGGTCGACCTGCGTGCCGAGGCGCCATTGACAGGGTCGACCCGGGCAGATGCGACCAGGCTTGCGATCGTGCTGCGCGGAACGCTCGGTGAAGAGGTTCTCGTACCCGAGGCGGTCCCGGCGCCAAAGCGGGTCACGCGGCGAGCGAGCGCTGCGGCTGCGGGGCGTGCTGTATCCGTTGTGCGTGAGCGTGGCGCAACGGGGGGCGCGAACTCGTCGGCCCCCGCCGTCAATGGTGATCCGTTCAGCGTTCTGAAATAGGGAAGCCCCTTGCAGGTTTGCCCGGTGCCGTGCGAACTGCTGCGGAACCATGCGGGTTTGCTCTGCAAGGCGGTGGCAAGTGTTTCTGCAGGGTCAGGAGGTGCAGTGTGTCAAAAAGGGAAAGCATGCAAAAGCGGCTTCAACGGGTGCGACCGCCCCGTGTTCAGCTTACCTACGATGTGGAGCGCGGAGATGCAATCGAGCACAAGGAGCTCCCATTCGTTGTTGGCGTGGTCGGAGACTTTGCGGCGGCGAGTGAAGCGCCGCAGCAGCGTCTGCGCGACCGGAAATTCGTGAATGTCGACCGGGAGAACTTCGACGACGTCATGAACAGCATTGCGCCGAGGACCGTCTTCAGGGTTCCGAACCGCCTGACGCATGCCGGCGGCGAACTGAGTGTGGAATTGAACTTCAGGCGATTCGAGGATTTTCGCCCCGAGTCGATTGTCGAGCAGGTCAGGCCGCTGCAAAGGTTGATGGAGGCGCGCACGCGCCTGGCCGAGCTGAGGAACAAGCTCGCCGGCAACGAAAAGCTTGAAGATCTGCTGGCAGACGTGCTTGCACGGACTGATGCGCTCGCGCAGATTGGGTGCAATGAACCGGGCTCGAATAGCGAGGTGACGGAATGAACTCCAGCCTCGAAGCTGCAACGGTCGTGCCCGTTCCCGGGCAGAGTCTGCTCGACAGGATTATCGACGAGAGTCGTGTTGCGCGATCGCCGGTCGAGCGGGATCGCGCGCGGGACATCATCGGCGAACTCGCTGAACAGGTCCTTCAGGGCGAGCTTGTTGTTTCGGAGAACCTCGCCGCCTCGATCGATGTCCGGATAGCGGAGCTCGATCGCCTGATCTCAGCCCAGCTGAGTGAAATCATGCACGCGCCGGCGCTGCAGGAACTCGAAGCGTCGTGGACAGGCTTGAACTACCTCGTAAGGCAAACCGAAACAGGGACGAAGATCAAGATCAAGCTGATGAATGTGACCGCAAGGGAGCTGGTCAAGGACTTCAAGGCGGCGATCGATTTCGATCAGAGCGTGGTCTTCAAGAAAGTGTACGAGGAGGAGTTCGGCACCTTCGGTGGTGCGCCTTTCAGTGCATTGATCGGCAATTTTCAGCTCACCCGGCAACCGGAAGAACTGTATCTGCTTGAACAGCTGAGCCATGTCGCGGCGGCTGCACATGCGCCGTTCATCGCTGCTGCTTCGCCTGAACTCTTTGGCCTTGAGTCATTCACCGAGATGGGGAAGCCGCACGATCTTGCCAAGGTGTTTGATACGGTCGAGTACGTGAAGTGGAAGTCCTTCCGCATGTCCGAGGATTCACGCTACGTCGGACTCACCCTGCCAAGGTTTCTCGGGCGCCTGCCTTACAACCCTGTGGATGGACTCGTCACTGAGGGGTTCAACTTCATCGAGGATGTCGACGGCGCGGATCACTCCCGCTACCTGTGGTGCAACGCGGCCTTCGCTTTCGCAGCCCGGCTGACCAGCGCATTCGAGCGCCACGGTTGGTGTGCAGCGATTCGGGGTGTGGAAGGCGGTGGTCTGGTCGAGGATCTTCCTGCTCACGTGTTCAGGACCGATGAGGGTGAGGTCACACTCAAGTGTCCGACCGAAATATCCATTACAGACCGCCGCGAAAAGGAACTGAGTGATCTCGGCTTCATGCCCCTTGTTCATTGCAAGAACACCGACTACGCGGCCTTCTTTGGTGCGCAGTCGGCGCAGAAGGCGCGGCGGTACGACACCGATTCCGCAAACGCGAACGCCTCGCTATCCGCGCAGCTGCAGTACATCTTTGCGGTGTGCAGGATCGCGCACTACATGAAGGCCATGATGCGCGAAAAGATCGGGAGCTTCGCGTCGGCGACAAACGTCGAGCGCTATTTGCAGCGATGGATCGACCAGTACGTCACTGCAGATGATTCTGCATCGCAGGAAACGAAGGCGCAGTTTCCGCTTCGTGAGGCGTCCATCGAGGTCAGCGAAGTGCCGGGGCGGCCGGGCGTCTATCGCGCGGTGTCGTTCATCCGCCCCCATTTTCAGCTCGACGAGCTGTCGGTTTCCCTGCGGCTCGTAGCCGAACTGCCGCAGACAAGCAAGAGTTGAGTTTTCTGTTCAATCACCGGGGAGTTGATGGGAAATGAAGGATATCTACGTTGAGTTCAAGGGTAGCGACATCAAGGGGGATTCACGGGATTCGAAGCACAAGGATCAGATCGAGGTTTACACCTGGTCGCACTCCATTCGACAGCCGAAATCTGCGACGGCGTCGAGTTCGGGCGGACACACGGCCGAGCGTTGCGAGCACGATGAAATGGTGTTCACCAAGGATATCGACGGGGCCAGTCCCAAGCTCTATCAGGCCTGCTCGTCGGGCCTCGTGATCAATGATGTGGTGATCTGTTTCTATCGTGCACATGGCGGAAAGAATACGACCGGCAACCCTGGCACAACGCAGAATCGCCACCAGTACCTGAAGATCGAGCTCAAGAACGTGCTGGTGGCGTCAGTGTCGCCGAATGTATCGAGCGAGGGTATTCCGATGGAAAGCTTTTCGCTCAAGTACTCCGCGGTCAAGTGGACCTACGATGAGCTGAATATCGACGGCAGCAAGACGGGCAAGGTCAATATTCAGGGCGCGTGGAATCTTGCCACGAACACGCCAAGCCTGAATTGAGTGCAGATGTGATTTGCGGGGTGGCGATCGTTGGTGTCACCCCGGGCGGAGCGAGATGACGTGACAGGTTTTGAACCCTCTCTGCACGAGAAACTGTTTGGTGGTGAAAATGATCCGGCGCCGCATCAGGGCTTGTCCCTGGATCAGCTCAAGGCGTCTGTCGCGCGGGATCTCGAATCCTTGCTGAATACGCGTCTTGGCATGCCAGACGCAGCGTTTCACGCATTTCCAGAAGCGAGGCGCTCGGTCGTTCACTATGGGTTGAGCGATTTCTCAAGCCTGAGTCTGAGCAGCCTCGCAGACCGTGTTGCAATTCTGCAGGCATTGCGCGCAGCGATTGTCCTGAATGAGCCTCGTCTGAGAAATGTCGATGTGGCATTCGACAGCGATCGCAGATCGGAGAACCGTCTGCTGTTCACGATCAGGGCGCTGCTGGTGGTCCGGCCGCTTTGCGAGGCGGTGAGTTTCGACCTGATGCTCAAGCCCACGACACAGCAGTATCTGGTCGGGCCCGACAGCATGGCGCGTGCGAGGGTTTGAGATGAAGGACCTGCTCCCGCACTATGAGCGCGAACTTGCATTCCTGCGCACCCACGGACGGGAGTTCGCCGAGCGTTATCCCAGGATTGCCTCCCGTCTGATGATGTCGGGGGAGGGCTCGGATGACCCCCATGTCGAGCGCATGATCGAGTCCTTCGCGTTGCTCAGTGCCCGTGTCAGCAAACGCCTGGAGGACAGTTATCCGGAGTTCGCCGAGTCGCTGCTGAGCGTGCTGTACCCGCATTACCTGCGCCCGTTTCCGTCGTGCTCGATCGCCTGTCTCCAGAACGCGGACATGTCTTCGGTGCCGCCTGAAGGCATCACGATTCCGCGAGGAAGTACGCTGAAGTCACGCGCCGTGAATGGCGCCGAATGTACCTTCAGGACAGCCTGGGACGTATCGACATCCACAATGCACCTGAGTCGTGCGTGTTTCAGCCCGCTTCCACGCTTGCCTGCCGGGGTCAGCCTGCCTCCGGGCGCCAGCGCGATGCTGAGTCTGGGCCTGCGACGCACTCAAGGTTCTGGGGAGGCTGCGTGGTCAGGACAATCAACGGTGCGCCTGTTTATCGATGCTGCGCAATCGGTGACGGCTGCACTGCGCGATGCATTGTTCCTCTCTGTTTCCGCTACATTTGTCGAGTGTGAATCCCGCTGGCAGCGCGTGGCCGCAAGCCTGATTGAAGCCGTTGGCTTTCGGGCGGAAGAGGCGCTGGTCGACTATCCGTCCAACGTGCATGACGGTTACCGTTACCTGACCGAATACTTTGCCTTCCCGGAGAAATTCAGCTTTTTTGACCTGTGCCTCGACAGATTGCCACCGGATCTGCCGGAGCACGACGAACTCACGCTTCACTTCGCCCTTACCGGCCTGCATGCAGAAAGCGATGCGGCGCGCCTGCTTCAGGGCATCGATACACGGACCCTGCGCACAGGCTGTGTGCCGGTCGTAAACCTCTTTCACAGGCGTGGCGAGCCGATCCGCTTGAGTGGTCAGAAGACCTGCTATCCGGTGATTGCCGATGCGCGTCGCGCCTATGCCTACGAGGTTGCGTCCATCGACTCGGTTCATCGGGTCAGTCAGAGCGGTCAGGGTGAGCAGATGACCGAGTTTCGTCCGTTCTTCTCCCTGCGCCATGGCGAACGTGCAACCGAGGATGGCAACTACTGGATTTCTTCGCGTGATGCGCAGCTTGCGGAGAAGAGTCCTGGCCATGAAACCCGCATCGCAATCGTCGAGTCGGCAGCGGGGGTGCCGTCACGTCAATCCGATGTGCTCAGCGTAGCACTCACGTGCACCAATCGTGACTTGCCGACCTTGCTGCCGGTCAATGGACCGGGCGCAGAGCTCATTCCAGAGGGGGATCCACATCTCGGTGCGCTTCGTCTGCTGAGGCGGCCGAGCGCGCCCTGTCGCTTCGACCATCAGCGGGATGGTCTGTGGCGTCTTGTGTCGCACCTTTCCCTGAATCATCTCTCCATATCCGGGAGTGGTTTGCAGGCGTTCCGTGAAATGCTGTGCCTGTATGACCTCCCACGCAACGCGCTCAATGGCCGGAAGATCGATGGGATCAAGGGCATCGAACATGTCACGAAAACCACATGGCTCAACGGCAAGCCCTTCGCCTGCTTCGTGCGCGGCATTGAGGTCAGGGTCACGATTGACGAGGATGCCTTCGTCGGTAGTGGTCTGGACGTCTTTGCCCGTGTGATGGATCGTTTTTTCGGCCTCTACGTTCATCTCAACAGTTTTGTCCAGGTGGTGCTGGTGTCGAGCCGCACAGCCGAGGAGTTGATCCGGTGCAAACCACGCAGCGGCGAGTCGATCCTGGGCTGATCGGGCATCTGCTCGAAGCCCCGTGGTCCTTCGAGTTCTTTCAGTCGGTCCGCCTGCTTGAGCGTGAGTTCGGTTCGGGATTGCGGCGGGAGAGTGTGCTCCCGCCAGTGTTGCGCTTCTCCAATTCGCTCGCGCTCGGTTTCGCGCCGAGCCAGCTCGAGGCGGTTAAACCCGTACGGGACGACGCGCAGGACAGTGAGATGCCCATGGCTGTGCGGGCGGTGGAGCTGACGCCGAGCTTCATTGGCTTTCTCGGCATCCACGGCAGTCTGCCCGCGCACTACACCGAACAGGTCATAGAGTCCCTGCGCATGGCCGGTGACCGCGGCGCGCATGCCTTCTTCGATCTCTTCTCCAACCGCGTTGTCGCTCAGTTCTATCTGGCGTGGAGAAAATACAAGCTCGCGCTGATGTACGAGCATGACAGACGCAAGCATTTCCTGCCCCAGGTGCTTGCGTTCTGCGGCCTCGGTCAGGATGGGCTGCGCGATCGTCTGAATCAGGCGCCAGGCGCGATTGACGATGAGTCGCTGGCGCATTTCGCGGCCCTGATCCGGCAGCGCCCGGTGTCGGGAACTGCGCTGCAGCGCGTGCTTTCGTCGTACTTCCGGGTCGCGGTTCGGCTGGAACAGTTCGTTGGCCGCTGGTACCGGCTTGAGGCGCCACAGTGCGCCAGGCTTGGACAGGCAAACGCGATGCTCGGTCACGATGTCTTGCTGGGTGAGCGGGTCTGGCAATGCGATCTGCGTGTCCGCATCTTCCTCGGGCCGTTGCCACTGTCTACCTACCGTGCCTTCCTTCCTGGGAGTGAGCGTGCAGCGGCGATGAAGAAATTGCTGCAGCTGCTTACCGGGCTTCGGCTCGAATACGAGGTTCGACCGGTGCTCAAGGCCGAGGATGTGAAGCCCTGCAGGCTGTCCGGGCGCCCCGTGTATCGGCTCGGATTTGACAGCTTTGTGTGTTCCCGTCCCGCGGCATCCGACCGCAGCGACGCCGCGTTCGATCTTCACCCTTCCTGAGTTCTGTCCTCACCATGCACATCTCGCTCAAATCCCTGATTGGCAAGCTCAACTCCGACTGCCGTGTTGCGCTCGAACGGGCCGCCAGTCTTTGCGTCGCCCGCACTCACCATGTCATCGAACCCGAGCATGTGCTGCTCGCATTGTGCGAACAGGAAACGACCGACTTCGTTCTGGTGTGCCGCAGCTTTGGCGTGAGTGCAGGTGCGCTTGCAGACGATCTCGAACGGACACTCTCCGGGCATCAGACTGGAAACGGACAAACGCCGGTGTTCTCGGCACGGCTTGTGCGTTTGCTGGAGCGTGCCTGGTTGCATGCCTCTCTCGAGTCACAATCACCTTTCGTTCGCAGCGCTCATCTCCTGTTCGGGCTTGCAGGGGACCCGGAGTTGAGCCAGTTTGCGCAGCGTTATCCTGCCACCCTGGGCCGGGTTCGCATCGATGTCTTGCGGGCCGAGTTTGATTCGCTTACGACGGGCTCAAGTGAGGGCGGGGTGGCGCCGTGTTCCGCTGCTGATGCAGAAGGCAGCAATGGCTTTGCGCGCTCCGGGCCTGACCCAGCGTTGCGCCGTACCCCTGCGCTCGACCGCTTTACGGTCAGCCTGACCCGACTGGCGCGCGAGGGGAAGCTGGATCCGGTGATCGGGCGTGACGCCGAGATTCGCAGGATGATCGACATCCTGATGAGGAGACGGCAGAACAACCCCATGCTTGCGGGTGAGGCCGGGGTTGGAAAGACCGCAGTGGTCGAGGGCCTCGCCATTCGGCTCGCCCGTGGCGATGTGCCTCCGGCGCTGAGGGATGTGGAGCTGCTCGCACTTGATATCGGCTTGCTGCAGGCAGGCGCGAGCGTGAAGGGTGAGTTCGAGCAGCGTCTCAAGGGCGTCATCGACGAAGTCCGCGCCAGTGTGCGTCCGGTCATCCTGTTCATCGATGAGGCGCACGGACTGATCGGTGCGGGTGGGCCTGCGGGGCAAGGCGATGCCGCGAACCTGCTCAAACCGGCGCTCGCGCGCGGGGAATTGCGCACCGTGGGGGCGACGACCTGGTCGGAGTACAAGAAGTACATCGACAAGGATGCTGCGCTTTCGCGCCGCTTTCAGGTCGTCCGGATCGACGAGCCCGACGAGACGCTCGCCTGTGCGATGTTGCGTGCCATGGTGCCCGCGCTGGAGGCGCACTTCGGGATCAGGGTTCTGGACGAGGCGGTGGTCGAGGCCGTGCGTTTGTCCAGCCGCTACATCGGCGCACGACAGCTGCCCGACAAGGCCGTCAGTGTGCTCGATACCGCCTGCGCGCGCGTCGCACTCGGGCAATGCGCAACCCCTGCTGAGCTGGAGGACGCAAGGCAGGGCCTGGCCCGACTGCGAGAGGAACAGTCTGCCCTGAAGCGGGAATCGCTGAGTTTGGCCGCACACCGCGAGCGCCTTGCGGAACTGGATACGGCGATCGAAAGGCAGTCGAAGGAGCTCGAGGTCCTGCACAGGCGCTTCGAACACGAACAGACCCTCGTGGCGAAGATCCGCCAGGCGCAGACTGCACTCGAGGCACTTCCCGCGACCGGGGCTTCGGCAAGGGGTTCGGGGCGGCGGCGTGGCGGCACCCTCGACCGGCTGCTGAAGACGCTGGCCTCGGTGCAGCAGAACGCATCGATGGTTCCCTTGCAGGTTGATCGTCAACTGGTTGCCGATGTGGTGTCGGGGTGGACGGGCATCCCGCTCGGGCGGATGCTCAAGGATGAGATCCGGACCATTCTTGGGCTCAAGGCGCTGATGGCCGAACGGGTCAGGGGCCAGGATCATGCACTTGAGGCGGTCGCGCAGCGCGTGAGAACGGCGCGGGCCAATCTGGAGGATCCGTCCAAGCCCAAGGCGGTCTTCCTGTTTGTCGGCCCTTCAGGCGTGGGCAAGACGGAAACTGCGCTTGCGCTGGCCGACCTGCTCTATGGGGGTGAGCGCAAACTGGTCACGATCAACATGAGCGAGTATCAGGAGCCTCATTCGGTAGCAGGCCTGAAGGGGGCTCCGCCCGGCTACGTCGGATACGGGGAAGGCGGCGTGCTGACCGAGGCGGTGCGGCGCAATCCGCATTGTGTGCTGCTGCTGGACGAGGTCGAAAAGGCCCATCCCGATGTGCTCGAACTGTTCTTTCAGGTCTTTGACAAGGGGGTGCTCGAAGACGCTGAAGGGCGCGAGATCGATTTCCGCAACACGCTGATCATCCTCACGAGCAACGTTGGCTCCGCGCAGATCATGGCGTCGTGTCTGAACCTCGCGAATGAAGCCGTGCCCACTGCAGAAGAGCTCGGCTCCCGTCTGGCACCGGTGCTGCAACAGCGCTTCAAGCCTGCATTTCTCGGGCGCATGAAGGTGGTGCCCTTCTATCCGATCAGCGACACGGTGCTGGCCGAGATCATCCAGCTCAAGCTGGCGCGTATTCGTGAGCGCGTGGCCGCAAACCACAAGGCGCGCTTCATCCATGACGACACCTTGACCGAGGCCGTGCTGGCGCGTTGCACCGAAGTGGACTCCGGTGCGCGTAACGTCGACCACATCCTGAATGGATCCCTGCTCCCCGAGATCGCGGGCGAGGTGCTTGCCCGCATGGCCGATGGCGAAGCCGTCAGCGAAATCCGGGTCTCGGCAGGCGAGCAGGGGCAGTTCCGCTACAGCGTGGTCTGATAGCGGGAGCAAGTACTGCGTTTTCCGTCACGGGACACCGCACGAGTGTGCAGTGTCCCGGCAAGAGCGGATCAGCTCTGGATGCTGTCGTTGCGGTAGGACTGGATGATGGGCAGCATCTGAGCGAACACCTTGGGGGTGCCGGCAACCACGTTGCCCGTCGTCAGGAAGTTGCCTTCGCCCGCAAAGTCGGACACCAGGCCGCCAGCCTCCTGAACCAGCAGGACGCCCGCTGCCATGTCCCACGGTGCGAGGCCCATTTCCCAGAAGCCATCAAGGCGCCCGGCTGCAACATATGCCAGATCAAGCGCGGCGGCACCCGGCCGACGGATGCCCGCAGTCTTCTGCGTCAACTCGCGGAACATGGCGAGGTAGGCGTCGATGTTGCCGAATTCGCGGTAGGGGAAGCCGGTACCAACCAGGGCGTCGGCAAGGCGCACACGACGCGACACGCGAATGCGGCGGTCGTTGAGATAGGCTCCGCTGCCACGCGTTGCGGTGAACAGTTCGTTGTTGACCGGGTTGTACACGACGCAGTGCTCGGGCACACCGTTTTTGGTCAATGCGATGGAGATCGCGTACTGCGGGAAGCCGTGGATGAAGTTCGTGGTGCCATCGAGGGGATCGATGATCCACACGAATTCGCTTTCGGCGCCGGACTCGCCGGACTCCTCTGCTAGAATCCCGTGCCCCGGGTAGGCTTCACGAAGTACTTCGATGATGGCTTTCTCGGCAGCGCGGTCAACCTCGGTCACGAAGTCGTTGGGCGATTTGGACTCGACCGTAAGCAGATCGATCTGGGTCGAAGCCCGGTTAATGACGGTTGCGGCACGGCGGGCGGCCTTTACGGCGATATTCAGGATGGGATGCATGCGGCTCGGTCTCGGCGGGTGGAGCGGTCCAGGGCAGTGCGCCCCGTCACGATCAGATACGAAAAACGGTGAATTTTAATATGAATGGCGGCTTTGCGCTTGATCGCATCCGTGTCGTGCTTTCCCGGCCGAGTCATCCTGGCAATATCGGGGCTGCCGCGCGCGCGATGAAAACCATGGGCCTGTCGCAATTGTGGCTGGTGTCGCCTGCCTGTTTCCCTGATCCGGTGGCCGATGCACGGGCTTCCGGGGCCACGGACCTGCTCGAATCGGCGCGTGTCGTGGATACGCTCGAAGAGGCGCTTGCAGGCACGGTGCTGGCTGCAGCGGTCACCGCCCGTCGTCGCGAATTGAGTCTGCCGCGCGTCACGGCGCGTGCAGCCGCGGCAGAAATGGTGCAGTGGGCGGATCGCGGCGAACTTGCGCTGGTCTTCGGCAATGAAACCAGCGGCCTGTCCAACGACGAGGTCGGCCTGTGTGCAATGCCGGTGACGATTCCGACCAATCCTGACTTTTCCTCGCTCAACCTGGGCGCTGCCGTGCAGTTGCTCACCTACGAACTGCGCATGGCTGCACTCGAACCACCCGAGGTCTACGCGGGAGATCCTCAGCCTCAGCCTGCGACGCACGCCGAGGTCGAGGGGTTTCTCGCGCACCTCGAGCAGGCGGTGACCGAAAGCGGTTTTCATGAGCCGCAGAACCCGCGCAGGCTGATGCCGCGATTCCGCCGGCTTTTTGGCCGGATCAGGCTTGAAAAGGAAGAGGTCGGCATTCTTCGTGGAATGCTCTCTAGCTTTCAGCGCAAAGCCTAGTAAAATAGTCGACTATTGTTGCCCAAGACGCTTGGGCATTCGAATCCTGTTTCATCTTTCCCGGAGACTGCGTCAAATGTTTGAACACCTGCGTGAAGACCTGGCCAGCGTTCGCGAACGCGACCCTGCCGCCCGCTCTACATTGGAGGTGTTGACCTGCTATCCGGGTGTGCACGCGCTGATCTTTCACCGCCTTGCGCATGCCGCCTGGCAAAGACGCCTGTTCTGGCTCGGCCGCTTCGTCAGTCACGTCAGCCGTTTTCTGACCGGGATCGAGATTCATCCGGGCGCTGTCGTCGGGCGTCGGGTGTTCATCGATCATGGCATGGGCGTCGTGATCGGAGAAACGGCCGAGATCGGTGACGACTGCACCATTTACCAGGCCGTCACGCTGGGTGGAACATCGCTCTATCGCGGCACGAAGCGCCATCCGACACTCGGAAAAGGGGTCGTGGTGGGGGCAGGGGCGAAAGTGCTGGGCGGATTCACGGTTGGTGACGGCGCCAAGATCGGCTCCAACGCCGTCGTCGTCAAACCGGTACCCGCGGGGGCAACAGCGGTTGGAAACCCGGCGCGTGTGCTCGACGCCGAGCGCGACGCCGAGCGCGCACAGAAAGCGGAGCAGATGGGCTTCTCTGCCTACGGTGTGACCCGTGACATGGACGACCCGGTGGCGAAGGCCTTGCATGGTCTGCTCGATCACGCGGTAGAGACCGACCGCCGCTTCCAGGTGATCTGCAAACGGATGGAAGCAGCGGGCTTGAAACTGGACCCCTCGGTCGAGTCTTCTGATGATTTCGATGCGTCCCGATTGTCCAAGATGGTCGATTGAATGGGCTGAAAGCCGATTAGTTGACCGTTTTTGTCGGGATATGTATAGTTGAGTGAAATGTTCGGGTATTCGCCCGTTTGCCCTCAATTCTGCTTCGAGGAATCATCATGAGACTCACGACTAAAGGTCGCTTTGCCGTTACGGCGATGATCGATCTGGCTGCGCGACAGGCGGACGGTCCGGTTACCCTCGCCGGCATCGCCGAGCGCCAGAAGATCTCTCTGTCCTATCTGGAGCAGTTGTTCGGCAAGCTCCGTCGCTACAAGCTGGTGACGAGTGTGCGTGGTCCCGGTGGTGGATATCGTCTCGCGCGCGACATGCGCTCGATCACGGTAACCGACATCATCATTGCGGTCGACGAGCCGCTTGATGCGACAATGTGCGGTGGTAAGCAGAATTGCCACGACGAGCATCGATGCCTGACGCACGACCTGTGGACCAATCTCAACAAGCGCATGTACGCCTATCTGGATTCGGTGACGCTCGGCGCGCTGGTTGCGCGTGAAGTGAAGCCCGATCCGGATGTGAACGTGCTGCGTGAAGTGCGTCGTCGCGCAGCGAGCACGTTGCAAGACGTGGCGACGGCCTGAACAGGTGACTAGCATGTTTGCCCCGGTATACCTCGACTGGAATGCGAGTGCACCGCTCGATCCGGCGGTGCGCGAGGCAATGCTGCCCTGGCTTGGCGAACGCTTCGGCAACGCTTCGAGCCGTCACGAGTACGGTCGTCAGGCGCGCGCCGCAATCGACACTGCGCGCGCTCAGGTGGCGGCGGCGGTGAACGCGCATCCGACCGAGGTGGTATTTACCAGCGGTGGGTCGGAAGCCAACAATCTCTTCATCAAGGGTGCAGCCGCCATGATGAAACCTGGCCTGGTGGCGGTCAGTGCGGTCGAGCACCCCTGTGTGCGGGAGCCTGCACGGCAGCTGCGTCGCAGCGGCTGGGTGATGCGAGAAGTGGGTGTGGATGCCGAAGGGCGTCTGCGCGCAGATGACTGGCGCTCGACGCTTGAAGCCAGGCCTTCTCTGGTCTCCGTCATGCTGGCGAACAACGAGACCGGTGTGCTGCAGGACGTGCGCGCCCATGCAGCCGAGGCCCGCGCCGGTGGTGCTTACATGCACACGGATGCGGTGCAGGCCCTTGGCAAGATCGAAGTTGATTTCCGTGCGCTGGGCGCCAATGCAATGACGCTGTCGGCGCACAAGATCGGTGGTCCGGTAGGTGCCGGTGCCCTGATCGTGGACAAGCGGGTTGAACTCGCCCCCCTGATCGCCGGCGGTGGTCAGGAGCGCGGGCTGCGCTCGGGTACCGAGAACGTGGCTGCAATCGTCGGTTTCGGCCTTGCCTGCGAGCTTGCGGCAAAGCGTCAGCGCGAAGAGCATGATCGCCTGCTTGTCCTGCGTGAGCGCCTTGAGCAGTCGCTTGCCGCCACCGGCGCAGTACTGTTTTCGAAGGCGGGCGAGCGCTTGCCGAACACCAGCTTTTTCGGCTTTGAAGGGCTTGATGGTGAAACCCTGGTGGGCAAACTGGATCGTGCAGGTTTTGCCTGTGCGAGCGGTTCCGCCTGCTCCAGCGCCAACCCGGAGCCATCGCACGCGCTGCTGGCAATGGGCGTGGCGCCTGAGTTGGCCCGGTCGGCGGTCCGGGTCAGCCTTGGTCGTGATACCACCGCTCAGCAGCTTGCCGATTTTGACACTGCGCTGGCACGTATCGTGCACGAATTGAGAAACCTGGCTGCAATGGCAGCCTGACAAGACATAACGAATCCGCGGAGAAACGCAATGCTGAAGTTCCCGATCTATCTCGACTACTCTGCGACCACGCCGGTCGATCCCCGAGTGGCCGCAGCCATGATTCCCTGGCTTACCGAGCAGTTCGGTAACCCCGCCAGCCGCTCGCATGCATACGGGTGGTCGGCAGAGAAGGCGGTCGAGGACGCACGCGAACAGGTCGCCGCACTGGTGGGTGCCGATTCGAAAGAGATCGTCTGGACCTCGGGTGCAACCGAATCCAACAACCTTGCGATCAAGGGTGCAGCGCACTTCTACAAGGGCAAGGGCAAGCACATCATTACCCTGAAGACCGAACACAAGGCGGTGCTGGACACCTTCCGCGAACTTGAGCGTGAAGGTTTCGAGGCCACCTATCTCGACGTGCAGGAAAACGGTCTGGTCGATCTCGAGGTGTTCAAGGCTGCGCTGCGTCCGGACACCATCCTGGTTTCGGTGATGTTCGTGAACAACGAAGTCGGCGTGATCCAGCCGATCGCCGAGATCGGCGAGATCTGCCGTGAGAAGGGCATCATCTTTCATGTTGATGCAGCGCAGGCGACGGGTAAGGTCGAGATTGACTTGAACACGCTCAAGGTCGATCTGATGAGCTTCTCGGCGCACAAGACCTATGGCCCGAAAGGCATTGGCGCGCTGTACGTCCGACGCAAACCGCGTGTCCGTCTCGAGGCGCAGATGCACGGCGGCGGTCATGAGCGTGGTTTGCGCTCGGGCACCTTGGCCACGCATCAGATCGTCGGCATGGGCGAGGCCTTCCGTATTGCACGTGAGGAGATGAGCACCGAAAATACGCGCATTCGCGAACTCCGCGACCGCCTGCTCAAAGGGCTGACGGACATCGAGGCAACCTATGTGAATGGCGATCTCGAGCATCGCGTTCCGCATAACCTGAACATTTCCTTCGCATACGTCGAAGGCGAGTCCCTGATCATGGCGATCAAGGATATTGCGGTCTCGTCCGGGTCGGCGTGTACGTCGGCCAGCCTTGAGCCGTCCTACGTACTGCGCGCGCTGGGGCGCAACGACGAACTGGCTCACAGCTCGATTCGTTTCACCATCGGCCGTTTCACCACCGAAGAAGAAATCGACTTCACCATCGACCTGCTGCACAAGAAGATCGGCAAGCTGCGCGAGCTTTCCCCGCTTTGGGAAATGTTCAAGGACGGCGTCGATCTCGATTCCGTGCAGTGGGCTGCGCACTAAAATACAGAATCAGGAGAACGAAAATGGCATACAGCGAAAAAGTTCTGGACCACTACGAAAACCCGCGTAACGTCGGATCGTTTGCCAAGGACGACGACAGCGTTGCGACCGGCATGGTCGGCGCGCCCGCCTGTGGCGACGTGATGAAGTTGCAGATCAAGGTTGGCAAGGACGGCGTGATCGAAGATGCCAAGTTCAAGACCTACGGCTGTGGCTCGGCTATCGCGTCGAGCTCGCTCGTCACCGAGTGGGTGAAGGGCAAGACGATCGATCAGGCCCTCGAGATCAAGAACACGCAGATCGCAGAGGAACTGGCGTTGCCGCCGGTCAAGATCCACTGTTCGATCCTGGCCGAGGACGCCATCAAGGCGGCCGTTGCCGACTACAAGAAGAAGCACGAAGCCTGAGCAGGAGGTTCATGATGGGCGTCACTCTTTCCGAAAGCGCAGCCAAGCACGTTGCCAATTTCATCGCCAAGCGCGGCAAAGGCTTGGGTATCAGACTTGGGGTGAAGACCTCGGGCTGTTCCGGCATGGCATACAAGCTTGAGTTCGTTGACGAGGCGCTGACTGAAGACCTCGTGTTCGACAGCCATGGCGTCAAGGTCATCGTGGACCCGAAGAGCCTTGTGTATCTTGAAGGCACCGAACTCGACTTCGTACGTGAAGGGCTGAACGAAGGCTTCAAGTTCAACAACCCAAACGTCAAGGACGCGTGTGGTTGCGGCGAAAGCTTCAACGTCTGACGGTTTGAACGGAAGCACATGACGGCATGAGCATCGACCTGACGCAGGATTTCTTCTCCCTATTCGGCCTGCCGCGCCGTTTCGAACTGGATGAGCCGAAGCTGGATCATGCCTGGCATGAGCTCCAGTCCCAGGTTCATCCGGATCGTCACGCACACCTTTCCGACCTCGAGAAGCGCCGCTCCATGCAGTGGGCGACGCGAGTAAACGAAGGTTTTCGTACCTTGAAGAAGCCCTTGCCGCGTGCCCAGTACCTGCTTGAACTGGCAGGTATCGACGCCGGCCTGGAGACCAACACCGCGATGTCCCCCGAGTTCCTCATGGAACAGATGGAGTGGCGTGAAGCGGTCGAAGAGGCCCGCCAGGCGGGCGAGATCGATGAGCTCGAGCAACTGCACCAGCGCTTGCGTGGGCACTCGCGAGAAGTGATGGGCAGCCTTGCCCGCGAACTCGACGAAGCACAGGATTATGCGGCCGCGGCCGATACGGTGCGTCGCCTGATGTTCATCGAGAAACTTCAAAACGAGATTGACGACGCCCTCGAGGCACTCGAAACCTGAATCTGGAATTCCCTGATGGCACTGTTGCAGATCGCAGAACCCGGAATGTCCACCGAGCCGCACAAGCACCGGCTCGCGGTGGGTATCGACCTCGGCACCACAAACTCGCTGGTCGCCACGGTGCGCAACAGCATCGCGGTGTGCCTTGCCGATGAAACGGGCCGTTCGATGCTGCCTTCCATCGTGCGATATCGCGCCGATGGCAGCATCGATGTCGGTCAGTCGGCGATTCAGGCGCAGGCAAGCGACCCGCGCAACACGATCGTGTCGGTCAAGCGTTTCATGGGGCGCGGGCTCAAGGATGTAGCTCACGTCGAAACCATGCCTTACGACTTCGAGGACAGCCCCGGCATGGTGCGTTTGCGCACCGTGCAGGGGGTGAAGAGCCCGGTCGAAATTTCTGCAGAGATCCTGCGCACCCTGCGTCTGCGTGCGGAGGCGAGCCTTGGCGGTGCGTTGAGCGGCGCGGTGATCACGGTTCCGGCCTATTTTGACGATGCCCAGCGTCAGGCCACGAAGGACGCGGCCCGCCTGGCCGGGCTGGATGTACTGCGACTGCTTAACGAACCGACCGCTGCTGCAGTGGCCTATGGGCTCGATAACGCGGCCGAAGGCACGTATGCGGTGTACGACCTTGGCGGCGGCACTTTCGATCTGTCCATTCTCAAGCTGTCACGTGGCGTGTTCGAGGTGCTGTCGACCAACGGCGACGCATCGCTCGGCGGTGACGACTTCGATCATCGGCTGTTCTGCTGGATTCTCGAAGAATCGAAGTTGCCGCCGCTGTCATCCACTGACTCGCGTCGTCTGCAGATCAAGGCGCGCGAGGCGAAGGAGTTGCTGACGGCCTGTGAAGAGGCGCCAATCCACCTTGTGCTGAGCACGGGCGAGGAGATCAACCTGGTCATCAGTCGTGACCAGTTCGCGCAACTCACCCGTCACCTGGTGCAGAAAACCCTCGGTCCGGTACGCAAGGCGCTGCGCGATGCAGGCCTGAGCCCGGAAGAGATCAAGGGCGTGGTGATGGTGGGCGGTGCGACGCGCATGCCTCACATCCAGCGCGCAGTTGCCGAATATTTCGGGCAAGAGCCGCTGACCAACCTCGACCCCGACAAGGTCGTGGCACTTGGTGCCGCCATGCAGGCGAATGCGCTGGTCGGCAACCGCAAGGAAGATGACGAGGACTGGCTCCTGCTCGACGTTATCCCGCTGTCGCTCGGCCTGGAAACCATGGGCGGCCTGGTGGAGAAGGTCGTGCCCCGGAATGCGACGCTGCCGATAGCACGCGCTCAGGAGTTCACGACCTTCAAGGATGGTCAGACCGCCATGGCTTTCCACGTGGTTCAGGGCGAGCGCGAACTGGTGTCGGATTGCCGGTCGCTGGCGCGCTTCGAGCTGCGCGGGATTCCGCCGATGGTGGCGGGTGCAGCCCGCATCCGGGTGGCTTTCCAGGTGGATGCCGATGGATTGCTGTCGGTGTCTGCACGTGAGATGTCCTCGGGCGTCGAGGCCAGTGTGCTGGTGAAGCCGTCCTACGGCCTGTCCGACGACGAGATCGCTGGGATGTTGCAGGCCGGTGTCGAACGCGCCGGGGACGATCTCGTTGCGCGTGCGCTGCGCGAGCAGCAGGTCGAGGCCGACCGTGTCATTGAAGCGACCGAGCAGGCGCTGCTCAAGGATGGACAGTTGCTCGACGACGGCGAAAGAGCGCAGATCGATGAAGTGCTTGCCCGTTTGCGCAGTCTGCGCGACGGCGAGGATCATCGCGCAATCAAGGCCGGGATCGAGGCGCTTGCCAAAGCTACCGACGAATTTGCCGCGCGGCGCATGGACAGCAGCATCCGTTCTGCGCTTGCCGGTCACAAGATAGATGAGATTCCTGTATGACCCAGATTATTGTGCTGCCGCATGTCGAACTGTGCCCGGAGGGGACGGTTCTGGAGGTTGCCGAAGGCACCACCATCTGTGACGGCCTGCTTGAAAATGGCATCGAGATCGAGCACGCATGCGAGAAGTCCTGTGCCTGCACGACCTGCCACGTGATCGTGCGTGAGGGTTTTTCCTCGCTCGGAGAAGCGGAAGAAGAGGAGGAAGATCTGCTGGACAAGGCCTGGGGCCTGGAGCCGCAGTCCCGACTCTCCTGTCAGGCTGTCGTCCGTGCCGTTCCGCTGGTGGTCGAGATTCCCCGTTACACCATCAACATGGCCAGGGAGGGCAAGCACTGATGAAATGGACTGAAGTTCAGGAGATCGGCATCCAGCTTGCCGATGCACATCCGGATGTCGACCCGACCAAGGTGAATTTTGTCGACCTGATGAACTGGGTGCTCGCCTTGCCCGAGTTTGATGACGACGCCAAGCACTGTGGCGAACGCATTCTCGAAGGCATTCAGCAGGCCTGGATCGATGAGCTGAGCTAAGCGCTCAGTCGGCGACATTGGGCGACAGCCCGGAGTCGCAAGGAAGAAGACCCGCAGGCGTCAAGCTGAGCGGGTCTTTTTTTGCGCATCAGGCGAGCGGCTGCACAGGGTGTTGCCTGCGCGTGAGCGGGCCTGTGCAGTTGATCAGTACGGGCTGTTTGCCGCGCTTTCGGGTGTTTCATTGAGCGTCAGCCAGTACAGGGCAATCTGGCTGACGGCGTGAATGAAGCGCTCGTAGTCCACCGGCTTACGAATATAGCTGTTGGCGCCGAGCCGGTAGGCCTGCTGGATGTCCTGGATTTCGCGCGATGTCGTGAGCACCACCACCGGGAGCATCGCGGTGTGCTCTTCGGCACGAATGCGCCGCAGCACTTCCAGGCCGTCGATGCGGGGCAGTTTGAGGTCGAGCAGAATCAGCACCGGCATGACGGTCATGTCCCGCCCCTGATGTGAGCCGGTTCCGGTGAGGTAGTCGATGGCCTCGACGCCATCTCTGGCCACGACAACGGGATTGGTGATCCGGTTCTTCGTGAACGCGCGTAGCGTCAGGGCCTCGTCATCGGGGTTGTCCTCGATCAGCAGAATCGGGCGGTCCATCGCCATCTTGTTCTCTCCCCGAACGTGCCGGTCTGCCATGCAGGCCGGCACGGAATTCCGGCGCGCTCAGTCCTGGGCGCCCGGCAGATCTTCTCGTCGCAGAATGAATACCATGTCTTCGCCCCCGCGTGTGCTGAGCCAGTTGAACGGCAGTTCCGGGAATGCACTTTCCACCAGTTCACGATTGTGCCCGACTTCCACCGCGAGTATCCCCTCGGGGTGGAGATGACTGGCCGCCTCCGCGATCAATGTTCGCACGATGTCGAGTCCGTCGCTACCGGCTGCCAGCGCCATTTCGGGCTCGTGGCGGTATTCGGCGGGCAGGGCTGCCATTGCATCGGCCGTGACGTAGGGCGGGTTGCTCAGGATCAGGTCGAAACGACGGTCGCCGACATTGCTGAACACGTCGCTGTGGATCAGTTCGACCTGATCGCCAAGGCCGTAGTCGTCTACGTTGCGGCGGGCGACGGCCAGCGCGTCTTCGGAAAGGTCGACCGCAGCGATGTCGGCGTTGGGGAAGACGTGTGCCATCAGGATGGCAAGGCAGCCAGAACCGGTGCACAGGTCGAGTGCGCTGGTGACCGTGTCGGGGTCCTCGATCCAGGGCGAGAACCCTTCGTCGAGCAGTTCGGCAAAGAAGGAGCGCGGCACGATCACACGTTCATCGACGTAGAAGCGGAAATCCCCGAGCCAGGCTTCCTTGACCAGATAGGCCGTGGGTACGCGTTCGACGACGCGGCGCTCGATGTTATCGAACAGTGCAACGCGCTCATCGGACGGAATGCAGGCGTCGAGGAAGGGGTCGAGGCGGTCGATCGGGAGCGCGAGCGAGGACAGGATCAGCCATGCGGCTTCGTCGAAAACGCTGGTGACGCCGTGTCCGCAAAAAACCTGGCCGCGATTGAAACGGGTGACGGCGTAGCGTAGCCAGTCGCGTACGGTAACGAGTTCGGCAAGCGGGCCACTTTCGTGCTCGTGGTCGTGATCGTGTTCGTCGTGCTCGTGAGCGTCGGTGTCTTGGGTCATGTCAGGGTCAGGCAGCCAGTAGGGTGCGCAGGGTGCGCATGTAAACGGTGGAAAGCGGTGCGATCGCATCAACTGCGACACACTCGTTCAGTTTGTGGATGGTGGCGTTGACGGGGCCGAACTCGACGACTTCGCTGCAGACATCTGCAATGAAACGACCGTCCGAAGTGCCACCGGTGGTGGATAGCTCGGTTTCGACGCCGAGCGTTTCGCTGATCGCGCCCGACAGTGCGGCGACCAGCTTGCCACGACCGGTGATGAAGGGCTTGCCCGAGAGGTGCCAGTCGATCGTGTATTCGAGTCCGTGGCGGTCGAGCACTTCATGCGTGCGCGCCTTCAGTTCATCTGCGGTCGACACCGAAGCGAAGCGGAAATTGAACATCACTTCGCATTCGCCGGGAATCACATTGTTGGCGCCGGTTCCGGCGTGGATATTGGAGACCTGCCAGGTGGTTGCGGGAAAGAACTCGTTGCCTTCATCCCAGCGGATGGTGGTGAGTTCGGCCAGCGCGGGTGCGAGCATGTGGATCGGATTGCGTGCCAGCTGCGGGTAGGCGACGTGTCCCTGCTGGCCCTTGACGCGAAGGGTGCCGGAGAGCGAACCGCGGCGGCCATTCTTGATGGTGTCACCCAGGGTGTTCACCGAGGTGGGTTCGCCAACGATGCAGTAGTCGAGCCGTTCGCCGCGCGCAGCGAGCGCTTCGACGACCTTGACCGTGCCGTGGGAGGCAATGCCTTCCTCGTCTGACGTAAGCAGCAGCGCAATGCTGCCACTGTGGTTCGGGTGATCGGCAATGAACTGCTCGATCGAGGTCACGAAGGCGGCGAGCGAGGTTTTCATGTCGGCCGCGCCACGGCCATAGAGCATGCCGTCGCGAATGGTGGGCTCGAACGGGGGGCTGTCCCAGCGCTCGAGCGGGCCGGTCGGGACAACGTCGGTGTGACCGGCAAAGCACAGTACCGGAGCCTGTTCTCCGCGGCGTGCCCAAAGGTTGCAGACGCCGCCGACATCGATACGTTCAAAGCGAAAGCCCAGCGGGGCGAGACGCGCCTGGATCAGGTCCAGGCAGCCTGCATCCTCGGGGGTTTCCGAGGCGCGTGAAATCAGGTCGCAGGCAAGTGCCAGCGTCGGTTCGTTGGGGAGGGGCATGTTCATGTTTTATTGTGTGCGGTGCTAGCCGTTGCCGTCCAGGTGCAGGGTGAATTCACGGAAGGAGGCGCCGTCGGGCTGGGTGCTCTCGAAGTCCGTGATCTGCGGGGCCGGTTTTTCGTTGTCGGTCTTGGCGTTGGGGTTGAACTGGGCGTTGTTGATCAGCCACGACAGGTTGGTTGGCGAATCGGAGTTGGCAAGGGCCTCGTCGAGGGTGATGATCTTTTCGTGATAGAGACGGAACAGATCCTGCTCGAAGGTCTGTGAGCCGGGGGCAAGGCTTTGCTCCATGGCTTCCTTCACCGCATTGATTTCGCCACGTTCGATCAGTTCCGCCACATGACGGGTGTTCATCAGGGTCTCAACTGCCGGAATCCGCCTTCCGTCGGGTTTGCGGACCAGGCGCTGCGAGATGATGCAGCGCAGTGCAACGGAAAGGTCGAGATAAAGGAGGGAGCGGTTCTCCATCGGGAAGAAGTTGGAGATCCGGTTCAGCGCGTGATACGCATTGTTGGCATGCAGGGTGGCGAGGCACAGGTGCCCGGTCTGCGCATAGGCGAGCGCAGCCTGCATGGTTTCCTTGTCCCGAATTTCACCGATCAGGATGCAGTCGGGCGCCTGACGCATGGCGTTGCGCAGGGCTTCGTGCCAGCTATGGGTGTCGATGCCGACTTCGCGCTGGTTGACGACCGACTTGCGGTGCTTGAACAGATACTCGATCGGGTCTTCCACCGTCAGGATATGCCCGGTGCGATTGCGGTTGCGGTGATCGATCATCGACGCAAGCGTGGTCGATTTGCCGGAACCCGTGGCGCCGACAACCAGTACCAGGCCGCGCTTTTCCATCACGACATCATTGAGCGAGCCAGGCAGGCCGAGGCTCTCGATGGTGGGGATATCGCCCTGGATGAATCGCACGACCACGGCAACCGAATTGCGCTGAAGAAACACGTTGACCCGGAAGTTGCCGACATCGCGACGACCGAAGGAGAGGTTCAGCTCCTTGTCGCGCTCGAAGTGCTCGATCTGCTCCGGTGTCATCATCTCGTAGATCATCTTCTGGGTCATGGCGGGATCCATGACCTGCTGATTGATCGGTACGGTATGACCCTGAATCTTGATGTGGATCGGCGCGCCTGCGGTGATGAAGATGTCCGAGGCCTGTTTTTCGGCCATGAGCTGGAAAAGCTTGTCGAAAATCATTGCATCGGACTCCCGGGCAGGTCAATCAAATCCGGGGCCGAAGCCCCGTTGAAGGCAGAAACGTCGGATCAGGCGCGCAGCAGATCGTTGATGGCGGTCTTGGCGCGGGTCTGTGCGTCCACTTTTTTCACGATGACCGCGCAGTACAGGCTGTACTTGCCGCAGGCCGACGGCAGGCTGCCGGGCACGACAACAGCACCGGCCGGGACACGGCCGTAATGCACTTCGCCGGTTTCGCGATCGTAGATCTTGGTGCTCTGGCCAATGTACACGCCCATCGACAGAACGGCGTTCTCTTCGATGATCACGCCTTCGACGACTTCCGAGCGGGCGCCGACGAAGACATTGTCCTCGATGATCACGGGACCGGCCTGAATCGGCTCGAGCACGCCACCGATGCCAACGCCGCCAGACAGGTGCACGTTCTTGCCGATCTGGGCGCAGGAACCAACGGTCGCCCAGGTATCGACCATGGTGCCTTCATCGACGTAGGCGCCGATGTTCACGTAGGAGGGCATCAGCACCACGTTCTTGCCGATGAAGCTGCCCTTGCGTGCGACGGCAGGCGGCACCACGCGGAAGCCGCCTTCACGGAACTGTTCGGGGGTGTAATCGCCGAACTTGGTGGGGACCTTGTCGAAAAAGTTGAGGCTGCCGGCCGGCATGACTTCGTTGTCGCGCAGACGGAAGGAGATCAGAACCGCCTTCTTGATCCACTGGTTAACCACCCACTGGCCATCCTTCTTTTCGGCAACGCGCAGTGTGCCGGCGTCGAGGCCTGCAATCACGCTTTCCACGGCATTGCGGATCTCGGCCGGAGCGGAGGAGGGCGACAGGCTGGCGCGGTTCTCGAAGGCGGTGTCGATGATGGTTTGCAGTTCTTGCATTTGAGGGGACTCTCTTACAGTTTTTGACAGAAGGCGACGATACGTTCCGCCGCTTCCACACATTCGGCGGTGTCGGCCACGAGCGCAATGCGCACGAAGCCGGCGCCGGGGTTGATTCCGCCGGACTCGCGGGCGAGGTAGCTGCCGGGCAGCACCGTCACATTATATTCAGCCTGCAGGCGGCGGGCGAATTCGGTGTCGGGCAGCGGGGTGCGCGCCCACAGGTAGAATCCGGCGTCCGGCAGTTCGACTTCGAGACAGGCTGACAGCATGGGCGTGATGAGGGCGAACTTTTCACGATACAGGCGGCGGTTTTCCGCAACATGGGCTTCGTCATTCCAGGCCGCAATCGAGGTTGCCTGCACAGTATTGCTCATCGCGCAGCCGTGGTATGTGCGGTAGCGCAGGAAGTCCTTGAGAATGCGCGCGTCGCCAGCGACGAATCCCGAACGCAGGCCGGGTACGTTGGAGCGCTTGGACAGGCTGGAGAACATCACAACGTTGCGGAAATCGGTGCGGCCCAGACGGTGAGCCGCCTCGAGTGCCCCGATGGGGCGAGCGTCGTCGTCGAAATAGATCTCCGAATAACACTCGTCCGCCGCAATCACGAAATCGTGCTGGTCGGAGAGGTCGAACAGGCGCTGCCATTCTTCCTGGCTCAGAACGCGCCCGGTCGGATTGCCCGGCGAACACACGAAAACGAGTTGCACGTCGCGCCAGACCTCGTCGGGGATGCTGTCGAAGTCGGACGCAAATCCGTTGTCAGGCACGTTGTTCAGAAATACCGGTTCAGCGCCGGCGAGAAAGGCCGCGCCTTCGTAGATCTGATAGAAAGGGTTCGGACACAGCACCTTGGCGTTCGGGCGCCTGCCGTCAATGACGCACTGACCGAAGGCGAACAGCGCCTCACGCGACCCATTAACCGGCAGTACCTGGCTTGCCGCGTCGATGGTGGGCAAGCCGTAACGTCGCTGCAGCCAGCCGGCGATGGCACCGCGCAACGCATCCGACCCCTGAGTGGTCGGATAAGTCGCGAGTCCGTCGAGGTTGTCCGCCAATGCCTGACGGATGAAGCCCGGCGTCGCATGCTGGGGCTCACCAATCGAAAGCCTGATTGGCTTGAGGTCGGCGGGTGGCGTAATACCCTCGAACAGGTTGCGCAGTTTTTCGAAGGGGTAGGAGTGCAGACGGGTGAGGTTCGGATTCACTTTGGAACACTTTTCATCCGGTTCTGAGGCCGGACCGAGCGGGTCGTAAAGGCCGAAGATGTTATCATGCGCCGCCTTCCCGGCATTACCGAATCCGGGTCTTGTCACCCTGTTTCCCACTCTGCCTGCGCCCCATCGTGCGTCTTTCAAAGCTCAAACTTGCCGGCTTCAAGACCTTCGTCGATCCGACGACCGTGATCATGCCGGGCAACCTGGTAGGGGTTGTCGGTCCCAACGGGTGCGGCAAGTCGAACATCATCGATGCGGTGCGCTGGGTGCTGGGCGAAACTCGGGCGTCCGCGCTGCGCGGCGAGTCGATGCAGGACGTCATCTTCAACGGCTCGACCACTCGCAAGGCGGTGTCGCGCGCAAGCGTGGAGATGGTCTTCGACAACAGCGAGGGCCGGGCGTCGGGGCAGTGGTCGCGCTATGCGGAGATCTCGGTCAAGCGAGTGCTCGACCGCAGTGGCGATTCGAGCTACTACATCAACAACGTTCATGTCCGGCGCAAGGACGTGATTGATGTGTTTCTCGGCACCGGGCTGGGGCCGAGGGCATACGCAATCATCGAGCAGGGCATGATCTCGCGCATCATCGAGGCGCGCCCCGAGGATATCCGTGGCTTTCTCGAAGAAGCCGCAGGGGTCACCAAGTATCGCGAGCGGCGCAAGGAAACCGAAGGCCGCCTGTCGGATGCGCGCGACAACCTCGCCCGTCTGGATGACATCCGCACCGAGCTCGGTGAGCGCATCGGGCACCTCGAGGCACAGGCGGAGGTTGCCGCGCGATACAACGCGCTCAACAACTCGCACATCGAGAAGCAGCAGCTGTTGTGGCTGCTCAAGCGCAACGAGGCGCGATCGGAGCACCAGCGCCTGGTGGAGGAGCTGAACCGGAACAGCCTGCGGATCGACACCGACAGCGCCCGCCTGCAGGAGCTCGACAGCGCCATCGAGGCCAGTCGCGAAGCACATTTTTCCGCCTCCGAAGCGGTGCACCTTGCGCAGAGCGATCTCTTCGCTGTCAGCGCCGAGGTGACCCGGCTCGAAACCGAACTGCAGCACCTTGCCGAGGCGCGCAAGCGTCTTGAGGCCAGTCTTGCACAGCTCGAACTCGATCATGCGCACTGGATCGCTCGCCGCGAAACCATGGGTGGTGAGCGCGAACGCTGGGAAGCGCTCGCCGAGAACGCCTCGATGCGCGCTGAGCAGGCCGAAGGCCGGCATGTCGAGATTGCCGACAGGCTGCCCGATGCGGACGCTGCCCGACAGGCGGCTGATGGCACCGTGGCGGCCGCACGTCGCGAACTCGCCCAGACCGAGCAGCAGTTGCGGGTGGAAGAAGCGAACCGCGCAAGCGCGACACGTGCGCTGGACGCCCTGCAGCAGCGTCGGGCCCGCCTCGAGAGCGAGCGTGGCGCGATTCAGGGGCCGGATGCACGTGAGCTGGCAGAGCGCGAAGCACGCGTAGAGGCGCAGCAGGACGCACTCGAGGAACAGCAGGGGGCGCTCCTCGATCTGCAGGGGCGTTTGCCGGATGCGCAGGCCGGGCTGAAGCAGGCGCTGGATCACGAACGGATGGTTCAACGCCGGCTGACCGAATTGCGCGCCCGGCGCGACGCGCTGGTGCAGCTTCAATCCCGGGTGCAGTCGCAGGGCAAGCTGGGCGACTGGCTCAAGCGCCACGGTTTCGTTGAACTGCCGCCGCTGTGGCGCAGCCTGCGCGTGACCGAAGGCTGGGAGGCCGCGGTCGAGGCCATTCTCCGCGAACGCCTGTCCGCCCTTACGCTCGACGAGGGAAGCGCCGACGAGGTTGCACGCGGAATGCTCGACGAGTTGCCGCCCGAGTCGCTTGCCCTGGCGCTGGGTGGTGTGCCGATGTCCGGAGCGGTCTCATCCCCGCCCGCGGGCACCACGCCGCTGATCGAGCGCGTTCAGTTGCTGGATGAAAATCTGCGTCCGCTGCTGGAAGACTGGCTGCGCGGCTGTTACGCGGTCGAGCACATCGAGGACTGGCTGCCGCGGCGCGGGCAACTCGATGCGGATGTCTGTCTGGTAGGCGCGCGCGGTCAGGTGCTGAGCCGTCATGCCTTGATTCATTTCGTGCCCGACAGCCGCACGCATGGCGTCATGGAGCGTCAGCGTGAGATCGACCAGCTTGCAGAACAACAGCAAATGCTGGAAGACGAAGCCCGTGGTGCGCACGACGCACTGCTGGCGGCCGAGGCAGCAACGGCCGACCTGCAGGAACGCATCAACGGCCTGCGCCGCGAGCTTCAGGGCGCACAGGCACAACTGCATGCCGAGCAGGTGGACGTGCTCAAGCTCAGTCAGGCGCTGAGCCGGGCCGAAGAAAGACGCAGCCAGCTCGAGCGCGACCTGGACGATCTGGTGCGTCTGGAAGCCACCGAGCGCGAGCACCACGCCCGGGCCGAGCTCGAACACGCCCGCGCGACCGAGCTTGCCGAGCTGCAGCGCAATCGGCTCGATGCCGCGAGCGAAGTACTGCAGGAGCGCGAGCAGAGCCTGCGCGAACTGCGTGCGCTGGAGCAGGCCTGCGCCCGGGATCTGCAGGAGGCACGGTTTTCGGAACGCGAGTGTGCCGGCAAGCTCGAAGACATCGCCCGCAATGAGCAGCTTGCCAGCGAACAGCTCGAGCGCATTGCGCGGGAAAGCAAGGCGAGGGGGCAGGAGCTCGAGGCAATCGACGATGTGCGCAGCGCCGATGCACTGCAGTCTGCGCTTGCGCTGCGCACGACCAGGGAGGCCGCGCTGGCTTCGTGCCGTGACGCGCTGGAGCAGATGACGATGAAGCTGCGCCAGGTCGAGGAATTGCGCATGCGCACCGAGCAGGAAGCCGCGCCGGTGCGCAACCGGGTTTCCGAGCTCAGGCTGGCGGTACAGGCGGCAGAACTGGCATCAGCGCAGTTCGATGAGCGCCTGGTCGAAGCGGGGGCGGACGAAGCCGCGCTGGCGCCGCTGCTGGCGTCAGACCTGAAGGAAACGACCCTGCAGCGCGAAGTGGCACGGCTGGGACGTGAAATTGCGGAACTTGGGGCGGTAAACCTTGCCGCACTCGACGAACTGCGGGCGGCATCCGAGCGCAAGGGATACCTGGATGCGCAAACCGAAGACCTCCTCCAGGCCATCGCTACGCTGGAGGATGCCATTCGCCGCATCGACCGCGACACGCGTGAGCAGCTGCAGGAGACCTACAATACCGTCAATATGCAGTTCTCCACCCTGTTCCCGCAGCTGTTCGGGGGCGGGCGCGCAGAGCTGGTGCTGACGGGTGACGAGATTCTCGATGCAGGCATCCAGATAGTGGCCCAGCCGCCGGGCAAGAAGAATGCCTCCATTCATCTGCTTTCGGGCGGAGAAAAGGCGCTGACGGCGATTGCGCTGGTGTTTGCGATGTTCCAGCTCAATCCCGCGCCCTTCTGCATGCTTGACGAGGTTGATGCGCCACTGGACGATACGAATACCGAGCGCTATGGACAGATGGTGAAGCGCATGTCATCGCAGACGCAGTTCATCTTCATCAGTCACAGCAAGATCACGATGGAGATCGCGCAGCAACTGGTCGGGGTGACCATGCAGGAGCAGGGCGTGTCGCGCGTGGTGGAAGTGGATATCGAAGAGGCGTTGCGGATGGCTGAGCCGGCCGCAGCGTAACAACAGGAATAATTATGGACAGCGAACTTCAGATTGGGTTGATCGGTGCGGGTGTCGCAGGCTTCATCGCCATCGTCGCCTACAACAAGTGGCAGGAGCGAAAGCACCGCAAGCAGGCCGAGGAGGCGTTCCGTTCAGATCATCGCGACGTGTTGCTGGAGCCGGGCGAAGGGCCACGTGCAGAGGGTGCATCGGCACGCCGCGAACCTGTCGCAGACGATGTCGCGCCGGCGAGTGCCGCGCCGTCCCGTCCTTACCGCGATCCCGCCCCCAAACGGGTGTTGCCGGATTATCCGGAGGCGCTGGATGTGCGCGCCGACTGCATCATCCGTGTCGAAGCCATCGAGCCGCTCGATGCGTCCCGCCTGTGGGCTGCACAACAGGAAGCGCTGGATGGCCTGAGCAAGGCCGTGCGCTGGTTTGGTTTCGATGACAGCGAGAACCTGTGGCATCGACTGACCCCGCACAGTGCTGGCAGTTACCACTGGTTCTGCGTAGCGCTGCAACTGGTCGACCGGCAGGGTTCGATTGGCGAAGGGGACTACATCCGCTTCTCGGGTGGTGTGCAACGGGTTGCAGAGCAGTTCCTGGCGGTGCCGGCCGGGCTGCCTGCACGCAGTGAAGTGCTGGGCAACGCGACCGAACTCGACCGCTTCTGCGCAGATGTCGATGTGCAGATCGGAATCAACGTCGTCTCCGCCAATGGCCAGCCCTTCCACGGTACCAAGATTCGCGGACTGGCCGAAGCTGAGGGCCTGGTGTTGCGTGGTGACGGCTGTTTCCATGCCTGCGATGAGGAAGGGAACACCCTGTATACCCTGTGCAACCTCGAGCCCACCCTGTTTACATCGGACGGCATGCGCAGCCTTCAGACCAACGGTGTCACGCTGGTGATCGATGTGCCGAGGGTGGCCGATGGTGGTGTGGTGTTCGAACGCATGATGCAGTGTGCAGGCCATCTCGGCAACACGCTTGGCGGCGTCGTGGTCGACGACAATCGTGCGCCCTTCGGACCGGAGGCCGCGGCCCTGATCCGCGCGCAGATCCAGCAGTTTCAGGAACACATGGCCGAGCAGCGTATTCCGGCCGGCGGGTCACTGGCCAGGCGACTGTTTTCTGCATGATGCCGGCTGACAGCAAGACGATCGAGCGTGCAGCCTGGCTGCGCGCCGAACTGGCCCGGCACGAGCACGCCTACTATGTGCTCGACGCGCCGACCATTTCCGATGCCGAGTACGACCGCCTGTTCCAGGAGCTGGAAGGCATCGAAAAGACGTTTCCTGAGCTTGCAAGCCCGGACTCGCCGACACGGCGGGTTGGTGGCAAGCCACTGGCCCAGTTTCCCGCCGTCAGGCACCGCATCCCGATGCTGTCGATCCGCACCGAGACGGACACCGAAGAGAGCGGGGCGCATGCCTTCGATGCGAGGGTGCGCCGCGAACTCGGTCTCGACGAAAGCGATCCGGACGTTGAGTACGCGACCGAGCTCAAGTTTGACGGCCTTGCCATGAGCCTGCGCTACGAGGACGGTGTGCTGGTGCAGGCTGCAACCCGCGGTGACGGCGAGAATGGCGAGGATGTCACCAGCAACGTGCGCACGGTGAGGGCGATTCCGCTGCGTTTGCGCGGTGATGTGCCACCGGTGCTCGAAGTGCGCGGCGAGGTCTACATGCGCCGCGACGACTTCGAAGCGCTCAATGCGCGTCAATCCGCAGCGGGCGAAAAGGTCTTCGTCAATCCCCGCAATGCCGCAGCTGGCAGCATCCGCCAGCTCGATCCGGGTATTGCAGCACGTCGTCCCCTGTCGTTTTTCGCCTACGGGCTCGGTGAAACCGTGGGGTGGAACACGCCGGCCACGCACGCCGGCATTCTCGATGCACTGGAGGCGTTCGGTTTTCCGGTGTGCAAGCATCGTGATGTGGTTGCAGGTGGCGCTGGCCTGGCAGGGTTTCACACCCGGGTCGGCGCGTTGCGTGACAGTCTTGCCTTCGATATCGACGGCGTCGTCTACAAGGTCAATGCGCTTGCCCTGCAGCGCCAGCTTGGCTTCGTGACGCGTGAGCCGCGCTGGGCTGTTGCACACAAGTACCCGGCGCAGGAAGCCGTGACGCGTTTGCGCGGTATCGAGGTGCAGGTGGGGCGCACAGGGGCGGTGACGCCCGTCGCCCGGCTCGAACCCGTGTTCGTCGGCGGGGTGACGGTGACCAATGCCACCCTGCACAATCAGGACGAGATCGATCGTAAGGATATTCGCCTCGGCGACTGGGTCATAGTGCGCCGTGCGGGCGATGTCATCCCCGAGATCGTTGCACCGGTGACCGAGCGTCGTGAGCAGGATCTGCCGCGCTTCAAGCTGCTTGAGAGTCTGCCCCAGCGTGACGGCCTGCCGTGCTGTCCGGTGTGCGGGTCGCATGTGGTCAGGGGAGAGGACGAGGCCGTTGCACGGTGTACTGGCGGGCTCTACTGCCCGGCACAGCGCAAGCAGGCGCTGCTGCATTTTGCCGGTCGCCGTGCAATGGATATCGAGGGGCTGGGCGACAAGCTGGTCGAACAGCTTGTCGATGCCGCGATCATCAAGACCCCGGTCGACATCTATCGCCTCGGCATTCTTGCGCTGGCCAATCTCGAACGCATGGGCGAGAAGTCTGCGCAGAACCTTCTGGCGGCGATCGAGAGGAGCCGTCACACGACACTGGGAAGATTCATCTTCGCGCTTGGCATCCGCAACGTCGGCGAGGCCACGGCGCGCGATCTTGCACTGCATTTCGGCAATCTGGATGCGGTGATGGCGGCTGACGAGACGTGCCTGCAGCAGGTGCCCGACGTCGGCCCGATTGTTGCGAAATGCATCGTCGAATTCTTTGCCGAGGCGCATAACCGCGAAATCATCGAGCAGTTGCGCGCTGCAGGTGTCGAGTGGGCTGAGGGTGAGCCCGCACCTGTCCCTTCTGGCGCACTGGCGGGAAAGGTCTTTGTGCTGACAGGCAGCTTGCCGACGATGAGCCGTGATGAGGCCAAGGCGCTGATCGAGGCCAAGGGCGGCAAGGTGACGGGTTCCGTCTCAAAGAAGACCGATTATCTGGTTGCGGGCGCGGATGCAGGCTCGAAGCTGACGAAGGCGGAGGCGCTGGGTATCGACATTGTCGATGAGGCCGGCCTGCTCTCATTGCTGGCCAGCGCGGGTTAGGGTCTTCCACTTACACGATCAAGCATTCTCAACGTTACAGAACAGGAACACCGAGGAGTCGAATACATGAAGAAAGTCACCAAGGCCGTATTTCCCGTAGCCGGCATGGGCACGCGTTTCTTGCCCGCCACCAAGGCGAGTCCGAAGGAAATGCTGCCGATCGTCGACAAGCCCCTGATCCAGTACGCGGTCGAAGAGGCGGTGGCGGCGGGTATTACCGACATGATCTTCATCACGGGGCGCACCAAGCGCTCGATCGAGGATCACTTCGACAAGGCGTACGAGCTGGAAACCGAGCTCGAGGCACGCGGCAAGAACGAGCTGCTCGAGATCGTCAAGAAGACCGTGCCGAAAGGCGTCAACTGCATCTACATCCGCCAGTCCGAAGCGCTCGGCCTTGGGCATGCGGTGCTGTGCGCAAGCCATGTTGTGAGCGATGAGGCTTTTGCGGTCATCCTCGCCGATGACCTGCTCGACAACCCGGGCTCCTCGTCGGTGATGCAGCAGATGGTTGGTGTCTACAACTACCATCGTTGCTCAGTGCTCGGAACCATGAACGTACCGCGCGAGGAGACCCGCCAGTACGGTATCGTCAGCACCGAGAACCAGAATGGCGACGTACAGCGTGTCACCGGCATCATCGAGAAGCCGAAGCCCGCAGATGCGCCGACCACGCAGGCCGTGGTTGGACGGTACATCCTGACGCCGCGTATCTTCGATCACATTCGTGCGCTCAAGCCGGGCGCCGGTGGCGAGTATCAGCTGACCGATGCGATCGCGTCCCTGCTCAAGGAAGAGGCGGTCCTGTCATACCAGTTCCAGGGTGTGAGATACGATTGTGGCTCCAAGATGGGCTATCTGAAGGCAACCATCGAGCTTGGTCTGCGCCATCACGAGATCGGCGAAGAACTTTCGAGTTACCTCAACGAGCGCTTTGGCGCCGCCGTCACCAAGAAGAAGGACAAGTAAGCGCCGGACTGTCGTCTGCCTTCACGATTCCCCCACGGAAACGTCGAAGGCAGCGCGCGCCCCTGCAGCGGATGCTGAATGTCCCGCTGTGCCGGATGCCTTTCACCCAAGGCGCAGCCGGAAAGGAAAAACGCCCCGCCTGAGTGATCAGGCGGGGCGTTTTGCTGTCAGAATCGGACTGGCTGAACGGGCTTAAGCCGCGTCGCTCTTGGCTGCACGCTTGCGGTCGTTTTCCTTGAGGTGACGCTTGCGCAGGCGGATGTTCTTCGGGGTGATCTCGACGATTTCGTCGTCGGCGATGAACTCGATTGCCGACTCCAGCGACAGACCGATCGGCGGAATCAGGCGAACGGCTTCGTCGGTACCGGACGAACGCACGTTGGTCAGCTGCTTGCCCTTGATCGGGTTGACCACGAGGTCATTGTCGCGGGTGTGGATGCCGATGATCATGCCTTCGTACAGTGCTTCACCCGGGCTCACGAACATGCGGCCGCGATCCTGGAGGTTCCACAGCGCGTAGGCAACTGCGTCGCCGTCGTTCTGCGAGATCAGCACGCCGTTGCGACGCTCGGCCATGGCGCTGGCCATCGGACCGTAGTCATCAAACACGTGGCTGGCCAGGCCGGTACCACGCGTCATGGTGAGGAACTCGCCCTGGAAGCCGATGAGGCCACGCGCGGGGATGCGGTACTCGAGACGGACGCGACCCTTGCCGTCCGGCTGCATGTCCTGCAGTTCGCCACGGCGGCGGCCGAGCTCTTCCATCACGCCGCCCTGGTGATCCTCTTCCACGTCGACGGTCAGCATCTCGTATGGCTCGCACTTGACGCCGTCGATCTCCTTGAACACGACACGCGGGCGACCCACGGCCAGTTCGTAACCTTCGCGACGCATGTTTTCGAGCAGGATGGTCAGGTGCAATTCGCCACGGCCGGAGACTTCGAACACGTCGGAGTCGCTGGTGAAGTTAACCCGCAGTGCGACGTTCTTGAGCAGTTCCTTTTCCAGGCGCTCGCGAATCTGGCGGCTGGTAACGAACTTGCCTTCACGGCCGGCGAGCGGCGAGGAGTTGACCATGAAGTTCATGGTCAGGGTCGGCTCGTCCACCGCGATCGGGGTCATGCCCTCAAGGTTTTCGGGGTCACAGATGGTGACGCCGATGTTGACCTGCGACAGTCCGGCCACGATCACGATGTCGCCGGCTTCGGCGGATTCGGCCGGCGAGCGTTCGAGTCCCTTGAAGGTCAGGATCTGGCTGATCTTGCCCTTGCCACGGTTCTCGTCGCCATACATTACGACGACTTCCTGGTTGGGGCGGACACGACCGCGCTTGATGCGGCCGATACCCATCTGGCCCATGTAGGTCGAGTAGTCCAGCGAGCACACCTGCATCTGCAGCGGGCCGTCCGCATCCACTTCGGGCTGCGGCACGTGCTTGAGGATCGCCTCGAACAGCGGGCGCATGTCGGTGCGCTCGTCGTCTTCGTTGAGCACGGCAAAGCCGTTCAGGCCAGAGGCGTACACGACCGGGAAGTCGAGCTGCTCGTCGGTTGCGCCGAGTTTGTCAAAGAGGTCGAAGGTGTGGTTGATCACCCAGTCGGTACGTGCGCCCGGACGGTCGATCTTGTTCACCACGACGATCGGCTTGAGGCCGAGGGCAAGTGCCTTGCGGGTCACGAAGCGGGTCTGCGGCATCGGGCCTTCGACCGCATCGACCAGCAGCAGCACGCTGTCGACCATCGACAGCACGCGCTCGACTTCACCGCCGAAGTCGGCGTGCCCCGGGGTATCAACGATGTTGATGTGGGTGTCGCCGTACTGAATGGCACAGTTCTTCGACAGAATCGTGATGCCACGTTCCTTCTCGATATCGCCCGAGTCCATGATCCGCTCGCCCATCTGCTGGTTCTCACGGAAGGTGCCGGACTGGCGCAGGAGCTGGTCAACCAGGGTCGTCTTGCCGTGGTCGACGTGGGCAATAATTGCGATGTTGCGGATGGAACGGGACATGGGAAAGGGAAGTCTTTGAAAAGTCGATCATTCTAACACGTGCTATCGCGGCGCAGCATGAATCTTCCGCGTCATTTCGCTTGCGGTCGCGTGCGCGGCGGCAAAGTGGGCGCGTGATAGAATTCGCGCCGTTTTTCAGCGGAGAGTTCTAATGCTCGCAATCATAGGCGGCACCGGTCTGACGCAGCTTTCCAGTCTCGAGATCGTCCGTCGCGAAGTCGTTCGCACCCCTTATGGCGAGCCCTCGGGGGCGCTGACGTTTGGCGCCCTGTGCAACACGCCTGTCGTGTTTCTTGCGCGGCACGGCTATGGCCACACGATTCCGCCGCATCAGGTGAACTATCGAGCGAACATCTGGGCGCTCAAGGAAGCAAAGGCCAGTGCCATCGTGTCGGTGGCTTCGGTGGGCGGCATTCGTGACGACTATGTACCCGGTGCGCTGGTGATCCCGGATCAGATCATCGACTACACCTGGGGGCGCAAGAGCACCTATTTCGACAGCGTCGACAAGCCGGTTCGCCACATCGATTTCACGCGTCCCTACGACGAGGCGCTGCGCCAGCGACTGCTTGCAGCGGCGGCGTCAGCGGGCGAGACCGTGTTTGATGGCGGCGTCTATGCGACCACCCAGGGACCCCGGCTCGAGACTGCGGCCGAGATCAACCGGCTTGAGCGTGACGGCGCCGACCTGGTTGGCATGACCGGCATGCCGGAGGCAGTGCTTGCGCGTGAGCTCGACGTGCCGTATGCGGCGATCAACGTCGTGGTGAACTGCGCGGCAGGGCGTTCGTCGAGCGAGCAGGGCATTCATTTCGACGATATCGAAGTCGTTCTGCAGGCTGCGATGATGCGGGTGCACAATCTGCTGGAGCATATCTGCAAGGACTGAGCGTGGTGTAATGCTGCGCTGCTACAATCCATCGCTGTTCAATTCGCGTTGCGGAAACCCATGAAACGAATCGAAAACGCTTTCGAGCACCTGCTGTTTTCCAGTCGCTGGCTGATGGCACCGGTCTACTTCGGACTGGTGCTGGCCATGGTCGTCCTGCTGATCAAGTTCACCAAGGAAGTGTTTGGGATCTTCGGCAGCATCATGACCGCCACGGGTGGCGATTTGATCATCGGGGTGCTGTCGCTGGTGGACATCGCACTGATCATGAACCTGCTGATCATCATCATGTTCAGCGGTTACGAGAACTTCGTCTCCAAGATGGACGACCTGCACAGCCATCGGGACCGTCCGGACTGGATGGGGCACATCGGCTTCTCGGATCTCAAGATCAAGCTCATCGGCTCGATCGTTGCCATTTCCGGAATCGAGTTGCTCAAGGCCTTCATGAACGTCCAGAACCTGACTGATCGCGAGCTTGGATGGATGGTCGGCATCCACATCACCTTCCTGTTTTCAGGTGTGCTGTATGCGCTGATGGATCGCCTGCACGGCAGCAAAGGGCACTGAACGGTCGCCTGGCGCATCGATGTCTGCAAACAGTCGGGGTGGCTCGTGAGAGCCGCCCCGACTGCGTTTACACCTGCAGCCTGTCGATGAGTTCCTGCTCGATACGCAGGACCCGCGCGTCCTGAGACAGTCCCCCTCCGGTAAGCAGGAAGGTGTCTTCGACGCGTTCGCCAAGTGTTGCAATCTTGGCGGTTTCGACGCTGACGCCATGCTTTGCCAGAATCTCCGCGACGTCGTACAGCAGACCGGGACGGTCCGATGCGGTGAGCGACAGGATGTGGTGACGCCCGGCTTCGTCGGCGCGAAGGCTGACCTTGGGTGTGACCGGAAAGTGTCTGACCTGGCGCGAGACCCGTCCGCTTGCGGGCCGCTGCGGCTCGTCCTGATTCACCAGCAGGATGCTGAGTTCGTGCTCGATGAGGGCGACGATGTCGCGATAGCTCGCACTGCGCCCGCTGTCCTGCAGCATGAAGCTGTCCAGCGCATAGCCGTGACGGGTCGTATGCACCTTGGCATCGAGAATGGTGAAGCCGAGCCGGCCGAAAAAGCCGGTAAGGCGAACGAAGAGATCCTTCTGGTCGCGGGCGAAGACCATGACCTGGACACCATCCTCCTCGTCGGAGACGCGTGCCTTGACGACGGGCTCCTCAGCGTTCGGGCGGAAGTAGAGCACCCTGGTGTGCCAGGCAATCTCCTCGGGCGAATGGCGCATGAAGTACACCGCGTCCAGCTGTGCCCAGAGCGCATCTTCCACGCCCTGGCGCAGGCCGTGGTAGCGCAACAGGTGGCTTGCGTTCTCCTGGCGGTCGTCAAGCCCAAGCGCCTGTTGCGGCGTGGCGCCTCGCAGCAGGCGCTGGGTGGCGAAGAAGAGATCCTCCAGAAGCTTGCCTTTCCATCCGTTCCACACCTTGGGGCTGGTGCCGCGAATGTCTGCGTGCGTCAGAAGATAGAGCGCGGTCAGGCGACGCTCGTCACCCACGGTGGTAGCGAAGGCGTGAATCACATCCGGGTCGGAGGTGTCTTCCTTTTGCGCGACATGCGACATGGTGAGATGGTGCTGAACCAGCCAGACGACCAGTTCGGCGTCATCCTTGTCGATGCCGTGATCGCGGCAGAAATCGCGCGCGTCGGTCATGCCGAGCTTGGAGTGATCGCCGCCACGACCCTTTGCAATATCGTGGAAGAGAGCGGCGATGTAGAGCAGCCAGTAGCGATCGAAGCCGAGGATGAGGCGGGTCATCAGCGGGTATTCATGCGCATGCTCGCCCATGCTGAAGCGGCGGACGTTGCGCAGGACCATGAGGATGTGCTGATCGACCGTGTAGGCATGAAACAGGTCGTGCTGCATCTGGCACAGAATTTTGCGCCAGGGCGGCAGGTAGCGCGACATGATGCCGTACTGATTCATCTGCCTGAAAGCGTGAACGACGCCGCGCTTCTGAGTCACGATCTCCATGAAGAGGGCGCGATTCCTTGGGTCGGCTCGAAACGCCGCGTTGACGCGCTTGCGATTGAGCCATACGGCGCGCAGCGTTCGCGCGGTCATCCCCTTCAGTTCGGAGCGCTGCTCGAGCAGCAGGAAGCACTCGAGCAGGGCGGACGGCGTGCGCTCGAAAACGTTGTCATTGCGGATGTCCAGCAGCTCGCGAACCGCCTGAAAGCGGCTGTTGATGACGATCGCAGGTGAGTTGCGGTCCGGGAAGATCTCCGTGCCGTAGTTCTGCAGCAGGATGCCGTTGATCTGGGTGACCGTCTTCGCCGTAAGGTAGTAGCGCTGCATGAGGATTTCGGAGGCGCGCTTTGCGGCGGTGGCCTCGATGCCCATGATGTGGGCCAGTCTTTCCTGATGATCGAACAGCAGTCTGTCCTCGGCGCGGCCCGCGAGATAGTGCAGGCGGATCCGGACGTGCTGAAGGAAGCGTTCGACGTTGCGCAGGTCGCTCGCCTCCTCGCCGGTGATCAGGCGACGGCGGGCAAGTTCGCGCCAGTTTCGGCCCAGTCCCGCCGCGCGCGAGATCCAGCCCAGCATCTGCAGGTCGCGCAAGCCGCCGGGGCTCTCCTTGCAGTTGGGCTCAAGTTCGTAGGGGGTGTCGTGATAGCGGGCGTAGCGCTGCTCCTGTTCGAGCTGCTTGGCCTTGAAGAATGCGCGAACGTCGAGCTGGTCGCGGTAGCGTTCGGTAAAGTCCTTGAACAGCTCGGCGTTGCCCGTGAGCAGGCGTGCCTCGAGCAGCGTGGTCTGCACCGTGATGTCGCCAAGCGACGCGTCGAGACACTCTTCGATGGTGCGCACGCTGTGCCCGATATCCAGGCCAACGTCCCACAGCGCCCCGACCAGCATTGAGAGCTGGGACTGCAGTGCTTCGTCAGGGGGTTCGGGCAGGAGAATCAGCAGGTCGACGTCGGAGCAGGGGAAGAGCTCGCCCCGTCCATAACCGCCCACTGCGACCAGCGCAATGCTGGCCGGAATGCCGCTGGCCTTCCATAGCCGACCGATCGTGCTGTCTACGAGCTTCGACCGGCCATGGAGCAGCTGGGCCGTGAGGGGGTGCGCTTCATAGGCGGCTCGCAGGCTTGCGTGTCCGTCGATCAGGTGCTGGCGTTCGTCGTTGATGGCCTGCTGCAGTGGATCACTTGAGGTCAAAGTTGTCTTTCCTGCTGTGCGCCCTCAGGCGAATCGGTCTGCAACGAGTGCGGGCGGCGGCGGGCAGTTGGCGGACAGCGTGAGCACTTCGACGCCGGTTTCGGTCACCACGATGGTGTGCTCCCACTGCGCGGACAGACTGCGATCCTTGGTGACGATGGTCCAGCCGTCGGGCAGCTCGGAAATCGCGGCCTTGCCTGCGTTGATCATCGGTTCGATGGTGAAGATCATCCCGGCTTCGAGCTCGACGCCAGTCCCCGGCTTGCCGTAGTGCAGCACCTGAGGTTCTTCGTGGAACTTGAGTCCGATTCCGTGCCCGCAGAATTCGCGCACGACGGAAAAACCGTTGCCTTCAGCGTGACGCTGAATGACGTGGCCGATGTCGCCCAGTCGCGCGCCCGGGCGAACTGCTGCGATGCCGAGCCAGAGGCATTCGAAGGTCACCTGGCACAGGCGCTTGGCGAGAATCGAGCCATCCTTGCCAACGATGAACATGCGGCTGGTGTCGCCGTGAAAGCCCTCGGGCGTAATCACGGTGATATCCAGGTTGACGATGTCGCCCTTCTTGAGCGCCTTGTCGCCCGGTACGCCATGGCAGACCTGATGGTTGATCGAGGTGCAGATCGACTTCGGGTAGGGCGTGTAACCCGGCGGTGCATAATTGAGCGGCGCCGGGACGGTGTTCTGAACGTTGACCATGTAGTCGTGGCACAGGCGATCGAGTTCGCCCGTGGTGACGCCAGGCTGGACAAAGGGCTCGATGTAATCAAGGACCTCTGCGGCCAGGCGGCAGGCGACGCGCATCTGTTCTATTTGCTCTGCGGTCTTTATCGTGATGCTCATGGTGGGGAAGAGGGGCTGTAAAAGGTCTCTAGGCTAGCGCATGCGTCCTCTGCGGGCAAACTCGACATTGCATCTTGGCTTGAGCGCTGTCATGTCTCAGTGCTATCATCACGGGCTTGTCTGCTTGCGCAGGCAAAATCCACACGCCGAATCGATCGGGGTCCGCATGCAGGTAATACGTCTGTTGCGGCGCAGGTGCGAAAAGCTTGTCAGGACGGGTGTCCGGCAGCGCTTCGCATCCGGTTCGGCGGAGGCTAACCCTAGATCTGGAGTTTCACATGTCAGTAACAATGCGTCAGATGCTCGAAGCGGGCGTTCACTTTGGTCACCAGACCCGTTTCTGGAATCCGCGTATGGCCCCGTACATCTTCGGCCACCGCAACAAGATCCACATCGTCAACCTCGAAAAGACGATGGTCAAGTACAACGAAGCCATGGACTTTGCCCGCAAGCTGTCGGCAAACCGCGGCACCATCCTGTTTGTCAGCACCAAGCGTCAGGCTCGCGAGATTCTCGCCGAGGAAGCACGTCGTGCAGGTATGCCTTTCGTTGATGAGCGCTGGCTCGGCGGCATGCTGACCAACTTCAAGACGGTCAAGCAGTCGATCAAGCGCCTGAAGGAAATGGAAGCGATGGTCGAAGACGGCTCCATGGAGCGTCTGAGCAAGCGCGAAGCCCTGACCGCCCAGCGCGAAATGGACAAGCTGCAGAAAAGTATCGGCGGCATCAAGGACATGGGCGGCCTGCCCGATGCACTGTTCGTGATCGACGTTGGTTACCACAAGATCGCCATTACTGAAGCCAAGAAGCTTGGCATTCCGGTCGTGGCCGTGGTTGATACCAACCACTCGCCCGAAGGCGTGGATTACGTGATCCCCGGCAACGATGACTCCTCGCGCGCCATCCGCCTTTACGCCCGCGGCGTGGCCGATGCTGTGCTGCAGGGTCGCAGCCAGGTGCTGCAGGAAATCGTGTCTGCCGGCGGCGACGAATTTGTTGAAGTCGAAGAAGAGAACTCCCAGGAACAGGCCTGATCCTGCCTCGGGGTTGAAACGATAGTTTTCCGCGGCGGGCCGGTGCCCGCCGTGTGCTGTAAACGAACATTCAGGAGTTAGCATGGCGGAAATCACCGCAAGCATGGTCAAGGAACTGCGCGAGAAGACTGACGCGCCGATGATGGAATGCAAGAAGGCACTGACCGAGGCAACTGGCGACATGGCCAAGGCTGAGGAAATTCTGCGCATCAAGCTCGGCAACAAGGCTTCCAAGGCAGCAGCCCGTGTTACCGCTGAAGGCATCGTCGGCACGCATCTTTCCGCCGATGGCAAGCTCGCAGCAATGGTCGAGCTCAACTGCGAAACCGACTTCGTCGCCAAGAACGATGACTTCATCGCGCTGGCTGCGTCGCTCGCGACACTGATCGCCGAGAAGAACCCGGCTGATGTCGACGCGCTTGCTGCGCTCGAACTCAACGGCCAGACCGTCGAGCAGTTCCGTTCGGCACTGGTGGGCAAGATCGGTGAGAACATCACCGTGCGTCGCTTTGTCCGCATCGAAGCGAAGGGCTCTGTCGCCAGCTACATCCACGCCGGTGCTCGTATCGGTGTGCTTATCGACCTGGTTGGTGGCGACGAGCAGATGGGCAAGGATCTCGCGATGCACATCGCCGCGTCCAAGCCGAAGTCGCTCGACTCCACTGGCGTGCCTGCCGACCTGATCGAAGCAGAGCGTCGCATCGCGATCGAGAAGGCGCGCGAAGCCGGCAAGCCGGAAGCCATGCTCGAAAAGATTGCCGACGGTACCGTGCAGAAGTACCTGAAGGAAGTCACCCTGCTGGGTCAGCCTTTCGTCAAGGATGACAAGCAGACCGTCGAGGCGCTGCTCAAGTCGCGTTCGGCTTCGATCGCCAGCTTCACGCTGTATGTGGTCGGTGAAGGCATTGAGAAGAAAGTGAACGACTTCGCTGCTGAAGTGGCTGCCCAGGCTGCCGCTGCTGCGCAGAAGTAAGGAGCTTTGAAAATGACCGCTGCTGCTTACTCCCGCATTCTGCTCAAGCTTTCGGGCGAAGCCTTGATGGGTGATGACGCCTACGGGATCAACGAGGATGTGGTCAGCCGCATTGTCGCCGAGATCACCGAGGTGTCGCGTCTTGGTGTGCAGGTTGGGGTGGTGATCGGCGGCGGCAACATTTTCCGCGGCATGAAAGGCGCAGCGTCCGGTATGGACCGCGCCACGGCTGACTACATGGGCATGCTGGCTACGGTCATGAATGCCATGGCGCTTGCCGATGCCATGCGCCGGATGGGGCTCGAGGCGCGTGTTCAGTCTGCGCTTCGCATCGACCAGGTGGTCGAGCCCTATATTCGCGGCCGCGCGATCCGTCACCTTGAAGAGGGGCGGGTTGTCATCTTTGCCGCAGGTACGGGCAACCCCTTCTTCACGACCGATACGGCTGCTGCGCTTCGCGGTGCCGAGATCGGCGCCCAGATCGTGCTGAAAGCCACCAAGGTGGACGGTGTGTATACGGCTGATCCGAAGAAGGATCCCGCTGCCCAGCGTTTTCACCGCATCAGTTTCGACGAGGCAATCGGCCGCAATCTCGCAGTGCTGGATTCGACCGCATTTGCACTTTGCCGAGACCAGAAGTTGCCGATCAACGTGTTTTCGATCTTCAAGCCGGGCGCACTCAAGCGTGTGGTCATGGGTGAGGACGAGGGCACACTGGTTCATTCCTGATTCACGAAAGGACAACCATGATTTCCGAAATCAAGAAGACGACCGAACAGAAAATGAACAAGTCGGTCGAGGCTCTCAAGCTCGACCTGGCCAAGGTGCGCACCGGTCGCGCACACACGGGCCTGCTCGATCATGTGATGGTCGAGTACTACGGCAGCATGGTGCCGGTCAATCAGGTCGCAAACGTTACTCTCATCGACGCCCGTACCATCGGCGTTCAGGCCTGGGAAAAGCCGATGCTGGCCAAGGTCGAGAAGGCGATTCGTGATTCCGACCTGGGTCTCAACCCTGCGAACATGGGTGAGATCATCCGCGTTCCGATGCCCGCGCTGACCGAAGAACGTCGCCGTGACCTTACAAAGGTCGTGCGTACCGAAGGCGAGAGTGCCAAGATTGCGGTGCGCAACCTGCGTCGTGACGCAAATCAGCAGCTCAAGGATGCCGTCAAGGAGAAATTGATCTCTGAAGACGACGAGCGTCGCGGCGAGGACGAAATCCAGAAGCTGACGGATCGCCACGTTGGCGAGATCGACAAACTGCTCGCGCAAAAAGAGCAGGAGCTGATGCAGATCTGATCTGCCACAACCGAATGGCCCGCCAAGGGCCATGCGTGGAGTCCATTGATGGCAGATTCTGGCTTTACCAGTTCCACCCGTGCCGTTCCGGCAGCCAGCGGCGTGCCCCGGCACATTGCGATCATCATGGACGGCAACGGGCGTTGGGCGAAGAAGCGATTCATGCCGCGCGTCGCCGGCCACAGCCGGGGCGTCGATACGGTCCGCGCTACCATCCGGTCCTGCATGGATCGGGGGGTCGAGTACCTGACCCTGTTCGCCTTCAGTTCCGAGAACTGGCGCCGTCCCGCCGATGAAGTCTCATTTCTGATGCAGCTGTTCATCAAGTCGCTGCAGAAAGAGGTGGATCGCTTGCACGAGAACGGTATTCGCTTCCGTGTCATCGGAGATGTCTCCCGTTTCGACAGGAAACTGGTGGATGTGATCCATGCAGCCGAAGCCCTGACTGCAGGCAATACCCGCTTCAACCTCACGATCGCCGCAAATTACGGCGGTCGCTGGGACATTCTTCAGGCGGTTTCAAAAGTACTGGCCAAGCATCCGGGCGAAGAGGTACCCGTCACGGAAGAGGCGCTTGAAGCCGAACTTTCGATGAGTTTCGCGCCCGAACCGGATCTTTTCATCCGTACCGGTGGCGAGCAACGCATCAGCAATTTCCTGCTCTGGCAACTGGCTTATACCGAACTGCACTTCACCGATACGCTTTGGCCCGATTTCAATGCCAAGGCGCTTGGCCGTGCCATCGAGTCCTACCAGGGGCGTGAACGCCGGTTTGGTCGCACCAGCGATCAGGTGAAGGACGCTGCAAGTGCGGGGCGTCATGCTTAAAACGCGGATCATCACTGCGTTCATTCTCCTGTTCGGTCTGCTTGCTGCCGTGTTCACGTTGCCCGCCCCGCTCTGGCTCGCGTTTTGCGCGCTGGTTTGTGGCGGGGCCGCGTGGGAGTGGGGCGGACTCGCACGCTTCGCCACGCCCGGTCGCACGATCTTTGCGGTTCTGACCGGCGTGCTGTGCGGAGTGCTCGGGGCATTGTCCGGACTTGGTGGACCGTCGGCGCCTGTTATCGGCCTGCTGGCGCCGCTTTATCTCGCCAGTGCGCTTTTCTGGCTGCTTGCCATCCCCTTCTGGTTGCAGCTGAAATGGCGCCTGTCGAGCGCTGGCATGGCCATCGCGGTCGGGCTGGTGGTGATGGTGCCGCCGGCGCTGGCGCTGGCGCACCTCCGACAGCTCGGTCCATGGTTGCTGCTGGCGATCATGGCGATGGTCTGGGTTGCCGATATTGCCGCCTATTTCAGCGGTCGTGCATTCGGGCGGCGCAAGCTGGCGCCCGGGATCAGTCCTGGGAAGACCTGGGAAGGTGCGTTCGGCGCGGCCGCAGGCGTAAGTGTTTTCGGCTACGTGCTGCTCTTTTTGTTTGCCGCTCTCGATACGCCGGGATGGCTCTACACGGCAGCCTTCCCCTTACTGCTCGCATTTACCGCGGTCAGCATCATCGGTGACCTGTTCGAGTCGCTGCTCAAGCGTCAGGCCGGGATCAAGGACAGCGGTGCCATCCTTCCCGGTCATGGCGGCATTCTCGATCGCATCGACAGTCTCACTTCAACCCTGCCAATGGCAGGCCTGCTGGCCCTTTGGCTCGCACGCTGACAATTTGACCCTTCATGCCTGACTCACGTCTGCAGCACGTCACCATTCTTGGCGCCACTGGCTCGATCGGCGTCAGTACGCTGGATGTCATCGGCCGTCACCCCGAACGCTATGCGGTCTTTGCGCTCACGGCCAATCGCCAGGTGGACAAGATGGTTGAGCAGTGCAGCCGCTTTGGCCCGCGCTATGCGGTGATGGTCGATGCTGACGCAGCGCTGCAACTGCGCGCACGGTTACGCGCAGCCGGTTGCGCGACCGAGGTGCTGTCCGGCGCCGCTGCGCTTGCAGAGGTTGCGGCCGCTGCCGAGGTCGACGCGGTCATGGCTGCAATTGTCGGCGCTGCCGGTCTTGAGCCGACGCTTGCAGCGGCACGCGCAGGCAAGAAGGTGTTGCTCGCGAACAAGGAAGCACTGGTTCTCTCCGGGCAGCTGTTCATGGATGCGGTTGCGGCATCAGGGGCCTGCCTGCTCCCGATCGATAGCGAACACAATGCGGTTTTCCAGTCCCTGCCCGTCAGCTATCAGCGCAATCCGGGTGCGAGCGGTGTCCGGCGCATTCTGCTGACGGCCTCCGGTGGGCCCTTCCGTGATTCGGCGGTCGAAGATCTTGAGCATGTCACGCCTGATCAGGCGTGCGCACACCCGAACTGGGTGATGGGGCGCAAGATTTCCGTGGACTCGGCCACGATGATGAACAAGGGGCTCGAAGTCATCGAGGCGCACTGGCTGTTTGGCGCGCCGGCGGACCAGATCGAGGTCGTGATTCATCCGCAGAGCGTCATCCACTCGATGGTGGATTACATCGACGGCTCGGTGATTGCCCAGCTTGGCAATCCCGACATGCGCACGCCGATTGCCCATGCACTGGCGTGGCCTGAACGGATAGATTCCGGCGTGGGGGCTCTCGATCTGGTCGAGATCTCGCGTCTGACGTTCGAGCGTCCGGATCTCGAGCGTTTTCCCTGCCTGGCCTTGGCATACCAGGCCTTGCGTGCAGGTGGCGCCGCACCTGCCGTGCTCAGCGCTGCAAACGAAGAGGCCGTGGCCGCGTTCCTTGACGGAAACCTCGGATATCGGCGTATTGGCGATGTTATTTCTGCGACGCTGGAACGTGTCGGGGTAATGGCGGTCGATTCGCTGGAGGCAGTTCTGGCTGCAGATGCCCATGCGCGAGAGATCGCCCGAGACCAAATTACCAAGCGTTCCATGACCCGATGACTCTGTTTCACTACCTGATTCCGTTTGCCCTCGCACTCGGGCTGCTTATCCTGGTCCACGAACTTGGCCACTACCTTGTCGCACGGTGGTGTGGTGTGAAAGTGCTTCGCTTCTCGATCGGGTTCGGCAAGCCGCTGGTGGTCAAGCGCGCTGGTGCTGACGGGACGGAGTGGGCACTTGGCGCGTTTCCGCTTGGCGGCTACGTCAAGATGCTCGACGAACGAGAGGGCTCGGTTGCCACGGACGAACTTCACCGGGCCTTCAATCGCAAGAGTGTCTGGCACCGGTTTGCGATCGTCGCGGCTGGTCCGCTTGCGAACTTCCTGCTGGCCATCGTGCTTTACTGGGGCATTTTCGTCGTCGGCACTGATGAACTTCGTCCCCGGATCTCGACCGTGGAGCTCAGTGATGCTGCGAGCTCGAATCCGGCGCAACTGGCAGGCATACGCGACGGGGATCTCGTTGTCGCGATCGACGACGAGCCCGTGCAGAGCTGGCAGGATCTGCGCTGGGTCCTCCTGCGCCATGCTCTCGACAGTAGCACGGTGAGCCTGCGCATTCGAACGCTTGAGGAAGTCGAGACCATGCGCACGCTGGATCTCACCGGTCTGGATATTGATGACAGCAGCACGGACCTCATCGCACGGATCGGCCTGCGCCCTTGGCGACCGGAGATTCCCGCTGTCGTTGGCAGGCTGGTCGACGACGGACCCGCCGCTCGCGCCGGCCTGGTGGCGGGAGACGAGATCATCGCGATCGACGGCGAACCAATCGGGTCGTGGGGGGAAATGGTGGCGCAGGTGCGCGAGTCTGCCGGGCGCGAGCGGGTGTTCGGGGTGAAACGTGACGGCGTGGAGCGCAGTTTTGCCATCGTGCCTGACGCGGCCTCTGAGAATGGCGAAAGCATCGGACGCATCGGTATTGCGGTCGCAGAACCGGTGCTTGGCGGGCTGACGATGTTCGCCGAGGTTCGGTACGGCATCGTCGACGGCCTTGAGAAGGCCGTGCGGCAGACCTGGGATACCAGCGTACTCAGCCTGCAGATGATCGGGCGGATGTTCACCGGTGAGATCTCGTGGAAGAACCTGTCCGGGCCGGTCACGATTGCGGACTATGCGGGGCAGTCGGCGCAGCTTGGACTGGGCCACTACATCAAGTTCCTGGCGCTCATCAGCATCAGCCTGGGAGTGCTCAACCTGCTACCCATCCCGGTGCTGGATGGCGGGCATTTACTGTATTATGTGATCGAAATCATCAAGGGCGGTCCCGTCTCGGAACGTGTCATGGAGATCGGCCAGCAGATCGGCCTTGCGCTCCTTGTCATGCTCATGGCATTTGCCTTCTACAACGACATCAATCGTCTTATCTCCGGCTGAATAACCGAATGAATCGCAAGCGCCTTTCAGGGCTGATCATGGCCCTTTTTGCCTCTTTTCCCGCGTTCGCCTTTGACCCCTTCGTGGTCAAGGACATCCGGGTAGAGGGTATCCAACGTACGGAAGCTGGTACGGTCTTCAACTACCTCCCGGTCCGTGTCGGTGACACGTTCGATGAAGGGCAGGCCGCCGACGCGATCCGGGCACTGTTCGCCACCGGATTTTTCAGCGATGTGCGCATTGAAACCGAAAACGACGTGCTGGTAGTCCTGCTCGATGAGCGCCCTGCCATTGCCCAGATCGATTTTGTCGGGGTCAAGGAATTTGACAAGGACCAGCTCAAGGCCGGCCTGCGCGAAGTCGGGCTCGCTGAGTCACGCATCTTCGACCGTGCCTTGCTTGATCGCGCCGAGCAGGAGCTCAAGCGCCAGTACCTGAGTCGCGGCAAGTACGCTGCAGCGGTCACCACCACGGTGACGCCGCTGGAGCGCAACCGCGTTGGGATCAACTTCAGCGTGGAAGAGGGTGAAGTCGCCAAGATCGCCAGCATCACAGTGGTTGGTGCGAAGGCCTTCGATACCGAAGACCTCGTCGATCTGTTCCAGCTGACGACGCCGGGCTGGCTGACCTGGTACACCAAGAACGATCAGTACTCGCGCCAGAAGCTGTCTGCCGACCTTGAGAATCTGCGTTCCTACTATCTCAACCAGGGTTATCTCGATTTCAATATCGATTCGACCCAGGTGTCGATCACGCCGGACAAGAAAGAGATCTACATCACGGTGAATATCACCGAGGGTGAGCAATACACGGTCAGCGGGCTGCGTTTCACCGGCGAACTCATTCTTCCCGAGTCCGAGTATCTTGCGCTGAGCACGGTTCGTCCGGGCGAGATCTTCTCGCGCGAGAAGCTGACCGAGACCACCAAGGCGGTCACCGACCGGCTCGGCAACGAAGGCTATGCGTTTGCAAACGTCAATGCCGCGCCCGAAGTCGACAAGGCGAAACGCGAAGTGGCGTTCACCATTTTCGTCGATCCGGGTCGTCGCGTATATGTGCGCCGGATCAACGTTGGCGGTAACACCAAGACCCGCGACGAGGTGGTGCGTCGTGAGATGCGCCAGATGGAAGGTGCCTGGTACGATGCCGCAGCAATCAATCGCTCGCGCGAACGTGTCGACAAGCTGGCCTTCTTTGACGAAGTGACGGTCGAGACCCCTGCGGTTCCCGGTACCACCGACCAGGTGGACGTGAATTTCGGCGTCAAGGAACGGCCCACGGGTAATCTGATGCTGGGCGCGGGCTTCTCCAGTTCGGAAAGCATCGTGCTGTCGGCATCGATTTCACAGCAGAACCTCTTCGGCAGCGGTAATGCGATGACGCTCGGACTCAATACGAGCAAATCCAGCCGCACACTGTCGCTGTCCTTCACCAACCCGTACTACACCGTCGACGGTGTGAGTCTGGGCTGGGACATCTATCACCGTACCTACGACACGACGGATTACTCGACGGTGTCGCCGTACAAGACCGTTTCGACCGGTGCCGGATTGCGGCTGGGATACCCGATTGCGGAAGACGACAGCATCAGCTTCGGTCTTGGGATTGACCGCACGCGTATCACGACCTATGACGACAGTACTGATCAGTACAAAGAGTTCTGTATCGATTTTGGTTGTAGCGATTCGAGCGGGATTGGTGACGTCACGGTGTCGAGCCTGCTGCTGACGGCGGGATGGTCGCGGGACAGCCGCGACAGCTTCCTGTACCCGCGCAAGGGTGTGTATCAGCGCGTCTATGGTGAGATGGCCCTGCCGCCGGGCGATCTGCGTTATACCAAGCTGAACTACCAGTACCAGCACTGGTTCCCGATCGGCAAGGACTACGCGCTGATGCTCAACGGAGATATCGGCTGGGCAGCCGGATTCGGCGGCAAGCCGGTGCCGTTCTACAAGAACTTCTACGTTGGCGGTATCGGTTCCGTTCGCGGCTTTGACCAGAGCTCGCTCGGACCCAAGGATTCGGATGGCGATTCGATCGGTGGTACGCGCAAGGCCGTGGCCAATGCCGAGTTCTTCTTCCCGATGCCGGGCTCGGGCAAGGATCGTTCCTTCCGTATCTCGGCCTTCCTGGACGCTGGTTATGTGTGGGGCAAGGATGCGGTTACGGGCGACGACGAGAAGATCAACTTCGGCGACCTGCGGTACAGTACCGGTCTCGCCTTTGCCTGGACTTCGCCGATCGGACCCTTGAAGTTCAGCCTTGGCTTCCCGCTCAAGAAAGAAGCGGACGACGATATCCAGCGCTTCCAGTTCCAGCTTGGCAGCGTTTTCTGATCGTGCCGCCCCCGGATAATTTGTGGAGACACATGTGAAAGTCAGTACTCTCTCCGTGATCGCAGTGGCCCTGATGGGGCTGAGCCAGGCTGCGTCGGCTGAAACAAAGATCGGGTTCGTCAATTCCGATCGCGTCATGCGCGAGGCCGGACCGGCTGTGCGTGCGCAGCAGCGCCTTGAGAAGGAATTCGAGAAGCGCGACCAGGAAATGCAGCGCATGGCCAAGGACCTGCAGGCGATGCAGGAAGATCTCGAACGCAACGGCGTGACGATGGCCGAGTCCGACCGTCGTAACAAGGAACGTGCATTCAACGATCTGAACCGTGACTTCCAGCGCAAGCAGCGCGAGTTCCGTGAGGATCTCAACCAGCGCCGCAACGAGGAACTCGCTTCGGTGCTGGACAAGGCTAACCGCACGGTCAAGCAGATTGCCGAAGCCGAGAAATACGACATCATCCTGCAGGAGGCGGTCTACGCCAGCCCGCGCATCGACATTACGGACAAAGTGGTCAAGGCCCTGTCCGAAGCCAAGTAAGGGCGTCGATCGGCAATGATTCGCCTCGACGAACTGGTCCAAAAACTTGGTGGTGAGTTGGTTGGCGATGGCAGCGTCTGTGTCGACAGGGTTGCGACACTCGACCAGGCAGGAAAGGGCGACCTCTCCTTCCTGGCCAATCCGAAGTACCTGAGTCAGGTCAAGAGCAGTGGTGCGGCGGCAGTCATTGTTGGCAAGAGCGCACGGGATGCGCTGACTGACCGGCCGCGCATCGTCGCAGACGATCCCTATCTCTACTTCGCGCACGTTGCAAGACACTTCAACCCGCCCGCATCAGTGCTGGGCGGTGTTCATCTTCTGGCTGCCGTATCCTGCTCGGTGCCGTCCTCGGTGGCGATCGATGCAGGCGCGGTTGTTGAAGAGGGTGTTGTGCTGGGTGAGGGCGTGCACATCGGTGCTGGTGCTTATGTCGGCCGTGGTGCACACGTCGGCGCGAACACCCGGATTGCACCGCGTGCCACAGTCTATGCCGGCTGTGTGCTTGGCCAGGATTGCATTATTCATGCGGGTGCCGTGATCGGTTCGGATGGCTTCGGCTTCGCACGCCAGCGTGACGGTGCGTGGGTGAAGATTCCGCAGGTTGGCCGTGTCGTCATCGGCAATGATGTCGAAATCGGCGCAAACACCACGATCGACCGGGGTGCGCTGGACGATACGGTGATCGGTAACGGGGTAAAGATCGACAACCAGATCCAGATTGGGCACAACGTCCGTATCGGCGACTTCACTGCGATTGCCGGCTGTGTCGGCATTGCGGGCAGCACGCGGATCGGTGCACGGTGCATGATCGGCGGGCAGGCCGGCATCATCGGCCACCTGACGATTGCCGATGATGTCGTGATCTCGGCAGGCACGCTGGTGACCAAGTCAATCCGTCAGCCTGGCGTCTATACGGCCAATCTGCCGGTTCAGGGACACGCCGACTGGGTCAAAAATTTCGCGCATCTTCGCCACCTCGACACGCTCGTGGATAGAATACGCGCCCTCGAACAACGCCTGGAAGAACGGGAACAGAGCTGAATACCATGGATATCAACGAAATTCTTCAATACCTCCCCCATCGTTACCCGTTTCTGCTGGTCGACAGGGTGCTCGAACTTGAAGAGAACAAACGTATTCTGGCGCTGAAGAATGTGACCATGAACGAACCGTTCTTTCCGGGCCACTTCCCGCATCATCCGGTCATGCCGGGTGTGCTCATCGTCGAGGCGATGGCGCAGGCCGCCGCGCTGCTGTCGTTCAAGAGCATGGGCGTGAAGCCTGACGAAAACTCGGTGGTGTATTTTGCGGGTATCGACAACGTCCGCTTCAAGCGGCCCGTTGTTCCGGGCGACCAGCTTATTTTCGATGTCGAGATTACTCAGAGCAAACGCAACATCTACAAGTACAAGGGTGTGGCCAGGGTCGGTGATCAGGTCGCAACCGAGGCTGAACTGATGTGTGCGCTCAAGACCCTGTCATGATTCATCCGACTGCCATCGTCCATCCGGACGCGCGGATCGGCGAGAACGTATCGATCGGCGCATATTCGATTATCGGCCAGCACGTCGAGATCGGTGCCGGCACGTGGATCGGACCTCACGTCGTGGTCGAAGGGCATACGACGATCGGTTGTGACAACGAGATTTTCCAGTTCTGCTCGATCGGCGCTCAGCCGCAGGACAAGAAATACGTCGAGGAGCCGACTCGGCTCGAGATTGGTGATCGCAACACGATTCGCGAGTTCTGTTCGTTCAACGTGGGCACCAGTCAGGATGCGTACGTCACCCGTATGGGTAACGACAACTGGATCATGGCGTATGTGCATGTTGCGCACGATTGTCAGGTCGGCAACCACACGATCTTTGCCAACAATGCGACGCTTGCGGGCCATGTGCATGTCGGAGACTGGGCCATTCTCGGCGGTTTCACCGGGGTGCACCAGTTCGTGAGGGTTGGCGCCCACAGTTTCTGCGGTGTCGGTACAGTACTGCTGCAGGATCTGCCCCCGTGCGTCACGGTCTCGGGCAATCCGGCTGCGCCGCATGGGATCAACAGTGAAGGTCTGAAGCGCCGCGGCTTTTCCGCGGACGGGATTGCTGCGATCAAGCGTGCGTACCGCCTCCTGTACCGTTCGGGCTTGAGACTCGAGGAAGCACGGGAGCAGATTGCGGGACTCGCCGGCGAACACGCCGAGGTCCAGGCTTTCTCCGATTTCATCAGCCAGTCTGGCCGCGGTCTGGTGCGTTGATCACATGGCGCCCAGAATCGCCATGGTGGCCGGAGAAGCCTCCGGCGATCTCCTCGCCAGTCACCTGATCCGCGCCGTAAAGCAGCACGTTCCGGATGCGGTGTTCTACGGCATCGGTGGTCCCAAGATGCAGGCGGAGGGCTTCGAGGCGCGCTGGCAGTCCGAGCGCCTTGCGGTGCACGGTTATGTTGATGCGCTGAAGCGTTATCGTGAGCTCTCGGGCATTCGCAAGAAACTGCTCGCCGAGATCCGCCGTGATCGTCCCGATGCCTTCATCGGCGTGGATGCCCCTGATTTCAATCTCTGGCTGGAAGGGCGGGTGAAGGATTCCGGGATTCCGTCGATTCATTTCGTCAGTCCTTCGATCTGGGCCTGGCGCGGTGGCAGGATCAAGATGATCGCGCGTTCGGTGAGCCGGATGCTGTGCCTGTTTCCTTTTGAAGCGCCGATCTACGACAAGGCGGGCGTTCCTGCGACCTATGTCGGGCATCCGTTGGCGGACGTGTTTCCGCTCAAGCCTGACCGCGCAGCGGCCCGGGAGCGCCTGAATGTTTCACCCGACGCCAAGGTCATTGCGGTATTGCCTGGCAGCCGGCAGTCCGAGGTGCGCAATCTCGCGGATACCTTCATCGGTGCGGCAGCCATTCTCTCGCAACGTCATCCGGACGCGGTGTTCCTTGTGCCGCTTGCGACCCGTGAAACGCGAACCCTGTTCGAGGAGGCGCTGCGCCTCAACAATGCGCGCGAGTTGCCAATCCGCATGCTCTTCGGGCATTCAGTCGACGCCATGACGGCAGCGGACGTGGTACTGGTTGCCAGCGGCACGGCCTCGCTTGAGGCCGCCTTGCTCAAACGCCCGATGGTGATCAGTTACCGGATGGGCGGCTGGCAGTACCGGTTGATGAAGCGCATGGCGTATCTGCCCTGGGTTGGATTGCCCAATATCCTGTGCAATGAGTCTCTGGTGGCCGAACTGCTCCAGGACGATGCGACACCGGTCAGGCTCGCGGATGCGCTCGACCGCTGGCTGCTCGACCCCGCGGGTTGCGAGGCGCTCGCAGAGCGATTCACCGAACTTCATCTGACACTGCGCCAGGATACGGCTGACAAGGCTGCTGCAGCGATTCTGCCCTATCTTCAGCACAAGCCCCAGGTCGGTCATGTCTGAGCCACGTCGCATTGGACTGATTTGCGGTGTGGACGAAGCCGGGCGCGGTCCCTTGTGCGGCGCGGTCGTGGCTGCAGCGGTCATCCTTGATCCGGCGCGTCCGATTGAGGGGCTCGCAGACTCAAAGAAGCTGAGCGAACGTGCGCGTGAACGACTTGCTCCGCTGATCCGTGAGCGTGCGCTTGCGTGGGCTGTTGCAGAGGCGTCGGTCGAGGAGATCGACCGGCTCAACATCCTGCATGCAACGATGCTGGCGATGAAGCGGGCGGTCGAGGCGCTTGCGGTCAGACCCGACGAGGCGCTGATCGATGGCAACCGTTGCCCGGCGCTCGAAATTCCCGCACGCGCGATCGTGAAGGGCGACAGTCTCGAGCCAGCCATTTCGGCCGCGTCGATTCTGGCCAAGACCGTGCGCGACGAACAGATGCGTGCGCTTGACCTGGCGTTTCCACACTACGGCCTTGCAGGGCACAAGGGTTACCCGACGGCCTCGCATCTCGCTGCCATACGCAGGTATGGTGTGCAGGATTTCTACCGGCGCAGTTTCGGCCCTGTCCGTGCAATTCTTGAGAATCCCCCGCTTTGGACTGAGGACGAAGCCACATGACGCTGCACCACCTGATGCTTTTCCTGCATGTCTGCGGCGTAGTGGTATGGGTTGGGGGCATGGCGTTTGCGTGGTTCTGTCTCCGGCCTGCGGCGATGCAGCTGCCTCCGGACCGCCGTCTCGGATTGTGGGCAGCGGTGCTGCGCGCTTTTTTTCCAATGGTCTGGATCTCGATTGCACTGATCGTGGTGTCTGGCTTTGGCATGCTGATCGAAACCGGTTTTGCGCGGGCGCCACTTGCGTGGCACGTGATGCTGCTGACCGGCATGGTGATGATCGGGGTGTTTGCGTCGATCTGGTTCGGGCCCTGGCGTTCGATGCAGCAGGCGGTCGCCAATGAGGATTGGGCGCGCGCGGCGGTGGCGATGAATACGATCCGCCAGCGTGTGGGCTTTAACCTCGGACTTGGGCTGCTGACCACCGCAATCGCCACGCTCGGCCTGGCTTTCTGAGCGGAATCCGGGCGTGGAACGGCTGAGCTCTCGCGATAACCCCCGCGTCAAGCATCTTCATGCGCTGGCAGGTAGCGCACGGGACCGGCGCAAGCATGGCGAAACCGTGCTCGACGGCGCGCATCTGATCGAGGCTGCGCTGCAAGCAGGCATGCCGCTGAAGTCGGTGTTCGTCTCCGAGACTGGTCTTGCCACTGCCGAGATCGCGACGCTCGTCGATGAGCTGCCGTCCGCTACATCGCTGACCCAACTCACAGACCCCGTATTTGCCCACGTCAGCCCGGTTGACAGCCCGTCGGGCGTTCTCGCGCTCATTGATGTGCCGGCTCAGACTGCAGCGCCGACAGGCACGACCTCGGTAATCGTGCTCGACGCCGTGCAGGACCCCGGAAATCTTGGCACGATTCTGCGCACGGCCGCTGCGGCCGGCATCCGGACAGCCTGGCTGACGCCCGGTTGCGCACAGGCGTGGTCACCGCGCGTACTCCGCGCCGGCATGGGCGCACATTTCAAACTTGAGCTGAACGAGCAGGTGGATGCACTGACCTCGCTTGCCAGCTTTCCCGGCAGGGTATTGGCCACCGGCCTCAGCGCCGGCGCCCGCCCGCTCTACGCACTCGATCTCGCTGGGTCAATTGCCTGGCTCTTTGGTGCTGAAGGGCAGGGCGTCTCGCCAGCGCTGCAGCGACGGGCCGACCAGATCGTGACCATTCCGATGGCCGAGGGGGTGGAATCGCTCAATGTTGGAGCGGCGGCGGCGGTCTGTCTGTTTGAGCAGATGCGTCAGCGCGAGTTTGCACGCGCAAGCGACAACTGATCGCCAAAGAATCAACCCGGTAACGTACACAGGTGTGAGACCGACGACGCATCGCCGCCCTCGACGAAGGGCAGTCGGGCGAGCAGGGGTGCATCAATCCGTGTTCGCAGGCTGTCGATATTCCCCTCCCTGCGCAGCATGGTGGGATCAATACAGTTCGCCACCCAGCCTGCCAGGCTGAGGCCGCGGCCCAGGATTGCATCGATCGTCAGCAGCGAATGGCTGATGCACCCCAGGCGCAGACCAACAACGAGAATGACGGGAAGTCCGAGATCACTGGCGAGATCTGCGGTGTCATATGCGGGCCCGAGCGGTACGCGAAATCCGCCCACGCCCTCGACGAAGATCCGGTCCGCAGCAGCGCTGAGAGTATTGAAACAGTCGATGACGCGACCGGGCTCGATTGAAACGCCTTCTTCTGCGGCTGCGATATGCGGTGCAATTGGCGCCATCAGGCAGTATGGATTGATCAGCCCGAGACCCGGATCGAAGCTGCCCGCCGCACGCAGGAGGGCCGCGTCTTCGTTAATCCGCTCACTGCCAACCAGCTCGGCGCCCGCTGCGATCGGCTTCATGCCGAGCGTCCGATGGCCCTGCTTGCGGGCCGCGTGAATCAGCGCGGCGGTGGCAAAGGTCTTGCCGATGCCGGTATCTGTGCCAGCTACGAACCAGGCGCGGGATTCATTCATGCAGGTTTCCTCAGTGCGATCAGGATCAGGTCATAGGTGGCGGGGAGCTGGTCGTCTGCCCGGCGCCATTTCTCATACGCGCACTGAAGCGTCCACCATGCGGACTTGCCAAGGGGCTGCCGGCGGCGATCGTCCAGTGTGTGTGCGCCGATCGCCTTGATGTCACGCAGCAAACTGCGCAGATCAGCCGCGAGCCCGGCAATGTCACTTTGTTCAACTGCCAGCGTTTCCAGCCCTGCCTGCTCGGCAGCGCTGCGCCAGTGTGTGGCGTCTTGAAAACGAATCACATGTGCGACATCGTCGATTTGGGCAAAGGCGTCGCTCAGTTCGTGCAGGGTGCGAGGGCCGAGCGTGGCGATCCATGCCATGCCGCCGGGCGTGAGCACACGGGCGATCTCAGCTGCCACGTGCCCGCTGCTGCACCACTGTACGGCGAGGCTCGACCAGATGACGTCGATGCTGGCATTTCGCAGTGGCAGGTGCTCAATGTCTGCGCAGAGCGGGAGGGCCTTCGCACCGTTCTGACAGGCGCGCAGAAGCATAGCCGGCGAAAAATCGAGCGCGATATGCTGGGCTTGCGGGAAGCGCTCCATCAATGCAGCGAGCGCGTGTCCGGTGCCGCAACCGGCATCCACAACCCGCGACGCCTCATGCGCGAGCAAATGAGCATCGGCAAAAGTTCGGAGCCGGGCGCACGCTTCGCGCTGTACCGCGGCGGCGGCATCGTAGGTGGAGGCTGCGCGATCAAAGGCGGATCGCACCGCGCGTTTGCGCTTGCGCTGCTCAGTCATGGGCGAGCGCGCGGATCAGCTCGGCACAGCGATCAGGGCGGGAAAGGAGCGGCGCGTGGCCGCTGCCGCTCACAATCTCGACACCTGCGTTGGGGAGGGCCTGGGCAAGCCACTGGGCTGCGGCGACTGGCATCAGGGCATCGCCGTCACCGTGGATGAGTTGCACCGGCTGTTTGACCTGTGCGACCGACGGGCGCAAGTCGGCTTCTGCCAGAATGGAGAGGCCGACTGCAAGCGCACGCTGGGCGCGACCTTCAGGATGTGCCTGTTGAGATTGCTCCAGCATCGGCATGAGACCGCGGCGAGCACTGTCGCCAAGCGTCTGCAAGGCAAGAAAGCGCCTCAGTGTAGGCTGCGGCTCGGCGACATAACCGGACAAAAAGGACGACACGGTGTCTGGAGGCAAACCGCATGGCCAGTCGGCACTGCTGACGAACTTTGGGGATGCGCCGATCAGGGCCAGCCGCGATACCTTGTGCGGATAGCGGGCAGCGAGATCGAGAGCGAGCATGGCACCAAGCGACCAGCCAGTGACGACCGCGTCGTCGGGCAGCGCGGCCTGTATCGCATCGGTCCAGGCCTGGAGGATCGCGGACGCTGCGGCGGGTGCGCCGCCATGTCCGGGGAGTTCAGGGGCAAACACCGCATTGCCGCTGTTCAGCCTGGCGATCAACGGCTGCCACACGGCGGGGGTCATCGCCCATCCGTGGAGGAACACCAAGGGGGATGCATTCATAGGCTGTGTTCCAGACGGTTGAGCGTTGATGCCAGTCGTTCAACATCGGATTCGGTATGGGCAGCAGAGAGCGAGATTCGCAGGCGCGCGCTGCCTACGGGCACGGTGGGAGGTCTGATCGCCGGCACCCAGAGTCCTTCGTCCCACAGCGCCCGGGCCAGCGCGAGTGCTTCTGCGTTGTCGCCGACCCGAATGGGCTGGATTGGCGTTCTCGACGGCATCAGCTGCCAGCGTTTCAGCTGCAATCGACCGCGAAACAATGCGATCAAATGCTCAAGATGTGTCCTGCGTTCATCGCCATTCAAGATGAGTTCCAGACTGCAAAGAAGTGCATGCGCCAGCGCCGGTGGCGCACCCGTAGTGAAGATGTAAGTCCGAGCCTTCTGCATCAGCCATTCGACAAGCTCGGTCTGCCCGGCAACGAAGGCGCCCGAGACACCCGCTGCCTTGCCCAGGGTGCCAATCAGGATCAGGCGCCAGGATGCTATGCCAGCCTCTGCCACCGCACCACGTCCGTTCGGACCCAGTACGCCGAAACCATGCGCGTCATCCACCATCAGCCAGGCATCGTAGGTGTCCGCGAGCCGGAGGAGGTCGGGCAGCGGCGCAACATCACCGTCCATGCTGAACACGCTGTCGGTCGCAATCAGCTTGCGGCGGGCCGTGCTCGCCTGCAGCATGCGTTCGAGTGCGGCGAGGTCGAGGTGCGGGTAGCGGTGCGTCTCCGCCCGCGACAGCAACATGCCATCGACCAGAGAGGCATGGTTGAGACGGTCAGCGAATACTGCACCACCACGTCCCACCAGTGCCGGTATCACCCCACTGTTGGCCATGTAGCCGGTCGAGAAGTAAAGCGCCCGCTCACAGCCGATGAAGCTGGCGAGGCCTTGTTCGAGCGTGTGCTGAACATCGTAGTGGCCGCTGACGAGGTGTGAGGCACCCGACCCTGCGCCCCAGCGTTGCGCACCCTCGGCAAGCGCATCTGCAAGTGCAGGATCGCCGGCCAGACCGAGGTAGTCATTGCTGCAGAAGGCGAGCATCTCACGTCCATCGACCACCGCAAGTGGCGCGCACGGCAGCGCGTTGTTGCGTCGCTGTCGCATCAGGTGTGCCTGCTCCAGATCACGCAGATCGTCGCGCAGGAGATCGAGCTGAGTCATGTGTTCAGACGAGAGCTGCATCGAGCGCAGCGGCTGCACCGTTGATAAGGTGCCGCAGTTCGGTCTCTTCGACAACGTAGGGCGGCATGAAATACACCGTGTTGCCGATGGGGCGCAGCAGCACACCGTGATCGAGCGCTGCGCGGAAGAAGCGCGTCGAAAAGTCTTTCATCGCGGTTTTCACATCAAACGCCAGGATCATGCCGCGTTGTCGCAGGTGTTCGACCTCCGGCCGTGAGCCGAAGCGCTCGTGGGCCAGCTTCCCGAGCAGCGCCGAACGAGTCCTGTTTGCAACGATTACATCGTCCTGCTCGAAGAGGTCGAGCGTGGCGAGGGCGGCACGGCAGGCCAGCGGGTTGCCGGTGTAAGAGTGCGAGTGCAGGAACGCGCGCGCGCTGCTGTCGGCGTAAAAGCTGTCATAGACGGCATCGGTGCTGAGCACCAGGGACAAGGGCAGATATCCGCCGGAAATGCCTTTGGACAGGCAGATGAAATCCGGCCAGTCGCCGCCGGTTTCATGCGTCGAGTCTGCAACCTGTTCCCAGGCGAAGAAGCTGCCGGTACGCCCGCAGCCGACGGCGATCTCGTCAGCGATCAGATGTACGTCGTAGCGATTGCACAGTGCGCGTGCGAGGCGCAGGTATTCCGGGTCATACATCACCATGCCTGCCGCCCCCTGCACGAGGGGCTCGACGATCAGGGCTGCAATCTCGTCGTGACTTTCGGCGAGACAGGCTTCCAGTGCTGACGCTGCGCGGCGAGCAAGGTCGACGGGATCTTCACCCGATGACGCGAGGCGCGCGTCGGGGCACGGTACCGTGCTCGCCATTCTCACCAGCGGGGCGTAGGCATCGCGAAAGATTGCCACATCGGTCACTGCAAGCGCACCTACGGTCTCCCCATGGTAGCTGCCCGCCAGGCTGACGAAGCGGGTCTTGCCCGGGCGACCGCGGTTGCGCCAGCTATGCATGCTCATCTTCAGCGCGATCTCGGTCGCCGAAGCACCGTCGGACGCGTAGAAGGCGTGACCAAGGCGGTGTCCGGTGAGTGCAGCCAGCCGCTCTGAGAGCTCTACGACCGGTGGATGAGTGAAGCCGGCAAGCATCACGTGCTCGAGTGTTTCCAGCTGCGCACGCAGCGGCTCGTTGATGCGAGGATTGCAATGTCCGAAGAGGTTTACCCACCACGAGCTGATGCCGTCGAGCAGCCGCCGGCCGTCGGCATCAATCAGCCAGGGACCTTCTCCGCGCACGATCGGGATCAGCGGCAGCGTCTCGTGCTGCTTCATCTGCGTGCAAGGATGCCATACGGCAGCGAGTGAGCGGGTAAGGAGAGGAGAATGAACGGACATCGAGACTCGGTGAAAAGCGAAACCGGTCAATACTGCGTAATCAGGCAGTGCGTGTCAAACCGGACGGATTTGCTAAGATCGGGGTCTCGATTCATTTGAGCTGTACCATGATCTTCGTCATCTCTCCCGCCAAGGCGCTCGACTACGAGACCCCCCCGGTTGTTGCCACTCACAGTCAGCCCGACTTCCTCGATCAGGCATCTGAACTGATCGACATCCTGCGTCAGCGCACACCGGCCGAGGTTGCCCAGCTGATGAAGCTTTCCGATCAGCTCGCCAGTCTCAACGTTGCCCGCTACACGAGCTGGACGCGTCCGTTTTCGCCCGACAACGCCAAGCAGGCGGTGCTGGCCTTCAATGGTGATGTGTATGAGGGGCTCGATGCGGCCTCGCTGTCACCCGCAGACCTGGATTGGGCGCAGGCGCATCTGCGGATCCTGTCCGGGCTGTATGGCGTGCTGCGGCCGATGGATCTGATGCAGCCCTATCGCCTCGAGATGGGCACGAAGCTGGCAAACGCGCACGGCAAGGATCTCTACGCCTTCTGGGGCAACCGCATCACCGACGAGCTGAACGCCCTGCTGGCGCGTGAAGAAGAGGCCGGACGCGAACGGGTGCTGGTGAATCTCGCGTCCGAGGAGTACTTCAAGTCGGTACGCCGCAAGCAGCTGCAAGGCCGGGTGGTCACTCCGGTGTTTGAAGACTGGAAGGCGGGGCGCTACAAGATCATCAGCTTCTATGCCAAGCGCGCGCGCGGCCTCATGAGCCGATATGCGATCACCCATCGTGCCGAGGACGTCGACGCCCTGCGCAAGTTCGACGCTGAGGGCTACGCTTTTGCCGCCGAGGCCTCGGACGCAGACACCTGGGTGTTCCGGCGACGCGTGGACTGAGAGAAGCACGGCGGTCTGGATTGAACCGCGCGACGGCATGCATCCGGCCGCGCCACAGGATGGAGAAAGCATGAAGATCAGTTCCAGCTTCGATTCGGGCTCAATCGAAGTCGTCAGCATCGAGGATCCGCAGAACATCCGGCTGCGGCTGCGTGCGGATAACGCAGCGGATTTCCGCCAGTGGTTCCACTTCCGTCTGCACGATGCGGGTGGGAAGCCCGTGCGGATGGTGTTCGAGAACGCGGCGGATGCGGCCTATCCGGAAGGGTGGCCGGACTATCGCTGTGTTGCGTACTACGACCGCAAGAACTGGTTCCGGGTGTCCGGCACCTGTTACGAGAACGGCGAGCTCGTGGTCGAGCACACGCCCGAGCGCGACATCATTTACTACGCCTATTTCGAGCCGTATTCACATGAACGCCATCTGGAACTGATCAGCTGGGCGGAAATGTCGCCTTATGCAACCGTGCAGAACCTTGGCACGAGCGTGGAAGGGCGCGACCTCGATGTGGTGGTGGTCGGACGTCCGGTGGCGGGGCGCAAGCCGGTGTGGATCATTGCGCGCCAGCATCCGGGGGAGTCGATGGCCGAGTGGTTCATCGAGGGCCTGCTGAAGCGCCTGCTCGACAGCGCCGAACCGGTCGCACGCAAGATTCGCGAGCATGCAGTCCTCTACATCGTGCCAAACATGAACCCGGACGGTGCGGTGCGCGGAAACCTGCGCACCAATGCCGCCGGTCGTAACCTGAACCGCGAATGGCGCACGCCCGACCCGCTCATGAGCCCCGAAGTCCATCTGGTACGGCAGGCGATGGAAGAGACCGGCTGCGAACTCTTTCTCGACATCCACGGCGACGAGTCACTGCCCTATGTGTTCCTCGCCACCGCTGACGAGGTGCCCGGATTCACCACCGAAATGGCCGCGCAACAGGCGCGGTTCATTGAGGGCCTGCTGGCTGTCAGCCCGGACTTTCAAACCGAGCACGGTTACGTGAATGGACGCTTCGGCGAGGAAATGCTGACACTCGCCAGCAAGTGGGTGGCGCACCGTTTTGGCTGCGTGTCCCTGACGCTGGAGATGCCGTTCAAGGACAACGCCAACATGCCTGATGGACAGACCGGCTGGAACGGCGCTCGCAGCCGCCGCCTTGGAGGCGCAATGCTGAACCCGATCCTCAGCCACGTGGCGGCAGAAGGCTGACGCGGATCACAGTCTGGAAACCTGCTTTCGGCCTTGGCGGGGCGTGTCAGCAGGCTGCCAGAGCGGAGGAGCGTCAGGCAGGGAACAAGGCCAGGATGCCGTCAAGGCCGACGTGGTCGAAGCAGCAGTTCGCCTCGGCACGCAACACCGGTTTGGCACGATAGGCGACGCCAAACCCTGCGGCCTGGAACATCGGAATGTCATTGGCGCCGTCGCCCGCGCAAATCACCTGTTCGGCGTTCAGCCCAAGTGCGTCGCGCGTGCGCTCGAGATGCTCGGCCTTGGCATTGCCATCGACGATGTCGCCGGTCACCCGGCCGGTCAGGTAACCACCTTCAACTTCGAGTTCGTTTGCCCAGGCGTAGTCAAAGCCCAAGCGTTGCTTGAGGCGCTCGGTGAAGTAGGTGAAGCCGCCCGACACCAGCATGGTGCGGATGCCGGCCTGCTTGAGCCCGCGCATCAGGCGCTCGGCGCCTGGATTGAGCTGAAGCCGTTGCTCGTAGACTTTCGTCAGCGCATCTTCCGGCAGGCCACGCAGCAGCGCCACGCGGCGGGTCAGCGATTCGCGAAAATCCAGCTCGCCGCGCATGGCGGCTTCGGTGATCTCGGCAACCTGAGCCTTCAGGCCCTGCATGTCGGCGATCTCATCAATGCACTCGATGTTGATCAGCGTCGAGTCCATGTCGGTCACGAACAGGCCGAAATCGCCCAGCCGGCGATCTTCAGCAACCCAGGCCCAGTCCAGCGCGGCGTGCGCACAATGCGTGGGCACGCCGGGGTCGGACTGCGCACCGCACAGGCGAAACGCCTGCGGCGTGATCTGCTCGATCGCCCGCGCGCCGGTCAGCTTGGCGAGCGATTTGAGGGCCAGGTTGTCAACGTCGAGCCCTTGTACGACAAGGCTCATTCAGTGCGCTCCCGGAGAGCCAGTGCCTCGCGCAGTTCCGCATCTGCACGTTTGATCATGTCTACGGTGGTGTCCCAGCCGACGCAGGCGTCGGTGACCGAGCAGCCGTACTTGAGCAGCGACAGATCCGCAGGAATGGGCTGGTTACCGGCTTCGAGGTTACTTTCGATCATCAGGCCAACAACGGAGCGGTTGCCTTCGCGCACCTGATGGACGACATCCTTCATTACCAGGGGCTGCAGTTCGGGCTTCTTCCAGGAGTTGGCGTGCGAGCAGTCGACCACGATGTTGACCGGCAGCTTGGCCTTGACCAGCGCCTGCTCGGCCAGCGAGATCGATACCGTATCGTAGTTCGGGCGTCCGCCACCGCCGCGCAGGACGGCATGGCCGTACTTGTTGCCACGGGTGCGCAGAATGGCCGACTGGCCCTGTCCGCTGACGCCGAGGAAACTGTGCGGACTGGCCGCCGAGATGATGGCGTTGACTGCCACATCCATGTCGCCGTCGGTTGCATTCTTGAATCCGACCGGTGTCGACAGGCCCGAGGCCATCTCGCGGTGCGTCTGCGATTCGGATGTCCGGGCGCCGATGGCGGTCCACGAGATCAGGTCGCCGTAGAACTGCGGCGCAATCGGGTCGAGCGCCTCGGTGGCGATCGGCAGGCCGGTCTCGGCGACGTCCAGAAGGAAGCGACGTGCCTTTTCCATGCCCTCGTCGATACGGAAGGAGTCGTTCATGTAAGGGTCGTTGATGTAACCCTTCCATCCGGTCGAGGTGCGGGGCTTCTCGAAGTACACCCGCATCACCAGAACCATCGTTTCCGCGACTTCGTCCGCCAGCGCGCGCAGGCGGCGAGCATAGTCGAGGCCGGCAACCGGGTCGTGGATCGAGCACGGACCCACAACGACGAAAAGGCGCTTGTCCTTGCGGTCAAGGATGTCCATCAGCGCCCTGCGACCGGCCAGCACCGAGGCGGCGGCCTTGTCGGTGAGCGGCACGAGCGCTTTGATCTGCTCGGGCGACGGCATGTCATCGACAGCCAGGATATTGAGGTTTTCGGTCTGGGCGACAGGCATTGAGCGCTCCGCAAGGCTCCAAGAAAGAGCGGAATTGTAACCCGAAGGCGGGCTCAGGCCGGACCTGGACTGGAACTTTCGAACATGACGGCACGCTTGCCAGGCACACGGACAGGCTGCAAGGCCGTGTGGCGAGGGTGGACGCAGGGCGCTCGTCGTGCGTGTCGCGGTCAGTAGTTGAAACGCTCGGTCAGCGCGCCGAGGTTGAGCTGGTCGAGGATCTGGGCGAGACGCTCGCGTGCATTGCCACGCGGGGCGCCGGTGCGGCGCGCAACGATCAGCTCGTTCTTCATCGAATGTTCCCAGCCAACAAGCTCTGTCACGGTGAGCGAATAACCATACGCTTCGAGCAGCAGGCAGCGCAGCACGTTGGTGATCTGGCTGCCGAACTCACGGGTATGAATCGGATGGCGCCAGATTTCCGCGAGCGGCGTCTGCGATAGCGATTCGGCCTTGTGCTGGCGCAGGATGGCGGCCACTTCGGCCTGGCAGCACGGCACCAGCACGATGAACTGGGCCTGCTTGGCGAGGGCGAAGCGGATCGCATCGTCTGTTGCGGTATTGCAGGCGTGCAGTGCGGTGACGATATCGACGCGGTCGGGCAGGGCGTCGGACGTGATCGAGGCCTCCACCGAGAGATCGTAGAAACGCATGCGCCTGAAGCCCAGCTTGTCGGCAAGCGCCCGCGAGCTCTTTACCAGATCCGCTCGGGTTTCGATGCCGATGACCTTGCCCTTGTCGCGGGACTTGAGAAACAGGTCGTAAAGGATGAAGCCCAGATACGACTTGCCTGCGCCGTGGTCGACCAGTACGGGCTCGGCTGAGGTGGCAAAGGCTTCTTCAAGCAGGGGCTCGATGAAGTTGTAGAGGTGGTAGACCTGCTTCAGCTTGCGCCGGCTGTCCTGATTGAGCTTGCCGTCGCGAGTGAGGATGTGCAGCGCCTTGAGCAACTCGACGGATTGATCGGGGCGAATTTCGGGGGCAGCTGACATGACTTCGGTTTCGGGGGCAGGGCCCCGCATTCTAACCGTCCCGGGCCCATCGCGCCCGGACTTGGCTCGTGAGACCGGGCTTCAAGGACCCTACAACCACTTTGCCCGCTTGAATTGCCAGTACAGAACAGCCGACGCCAGCACGATCGCGATGAGTGCGGCGGGGTAGCCGTATTCCCACTGAAGTTCGGGCATGTGGCTGAAGTTCATCCCCCAGATGCCGGCGAGTGCGGTTGCCACGGCGAAGATACCGGCCCAGGCCGCAAGACGCTTGCTGACCTCGGTCTGATCGATGGTGACCATCGACAGGTTCACCTGGATGGCCGTGCCAATGGTGTCGCGAATGCTGTCGAGCGATGCGTTGAGGCGGGTAAGGTGGTCGTACACGTCGCGGAAGTAGTGGCGGCTGTTGCTGCACACCTCGGGGACTCGGCCGCTGTGCAGCTTTCCGGCCGCTTCCATCAAGGGCGTGACGGCGTGCTTGAGCAGGGTGACCTTGCGCTTGAGCCGGTACAGACGCCGGATGTTGGTGGGCGCAGCGCCCTTGGTGAAGATCCGCTCCTCCATCGCTTCGAGATCGGTTTCGAGCTTTTCGATGAGCGGAAAGTAGCGGTCGACCACCGCATCCATCAGCGCGTACAGCACATAGCCAGGCCCCTTGACCAGCATCTTCGGTTCGCGTTCGCAGCGCGCGCGGACGCCGAGGAAGTTCTGCTGGCTGCGGTTGCGGACCGAAAGGATGTAGTTTCGCCCGACGAAGGTATGCACTTCACCGACGGCGAGCTTTCCTTCCTGCTCTTCGACCAGGTGCATGACTGCGAACACCTCGTCGTCGTACTCCTCGACCTTGGGGCGCTGGTGACCGTGATTGGCGTCTTCCACTGCGAGTTCATGCAGCCCGAAAGCTGCCTTCATCTGCGCCATCTCGTCAGGTGTTGCATCCTTGAGCGCCACCCAGACGAAGCAGTCCTGCTTGTGAAGATAGGAGGAGATTTCGCTGATCGGGAGATCGGCCAGCTTGCGGCCGTGCTGGTAGGCAGTGCAGTTTATGAGCATGAGATCATGGCGCAGTTGAGCTCACGCAAGTCTAACCCGCTTTGCGATTCGGGCAGCGGGGCAGCGGCTGTGGTGCGACGGACGCAGTGTCACATCCGTCGCACCTCATGCTTACTTCGCAGGTGTTTCCGCTGGCGCCGCTTTGGGCTCCATGGCCTTGTCCAGCTTCAGTTTGTCGGCCTTGAGCTGGTCGATCGTCGCCCGCCGTTCGGCTGCCTTGTCCTCAGCCGACTTTCCGGTGTCGGTCGACGTCGCGGGAAGGTCGTCAGTCGTCTTGCTTCGCGGCGTGTCATCGGCGGCTGTCCGGGTTCTGCTGTCAGGGATGTCGTCTGTCGTCTTCGACCCGGTCTTCTTTTCCGGTGTCTTTGACTCGCTCGACGTCTCGTAACCTGCCTCGATACCGACGGCGATATCGTGATTCTCGGCCTGCTGCTTTATTTCGTTGCCGATGATCTGCGTGCCGCCCTCTGCCTTGATGTCGGCCTCCTGGTTGATGACGTTGTTGCCCTTGATCGTCACCGTACCGCCCGAGCCGATCGACGTGCCGGACGACTCGACCTTGTCTGCGTAGCCGACGTTGCCGCCAATGGCGCCGGTTTTCTCCTTGCCTTCGCTACCCGAGGTCGACCCGATTTCAGCCTGAACGCCAAAGGACGTCGTTGTTTCGGTGTTCTTGGCGGCCCGCAGGTTGACGTCGCCGCCCGCAGCGATACCCGTATCGCCATCGGACCTGAGCGCCGTACCTTCGAAGTTGGCGTCCTTGCCTGCCGAGATGCTGATGCCACCGCTGCCAGCCTTGATCGACCCGACTTGCGCTGTGCTGCTGTTGCCGTTCTCCTGTTCATAGCCACCGCCCAGACCCATTGCCTTGTCGCCACCCTTTTCGGAACTCAGGGAAAGACTGGCGTTTGCGGCCTGGCTCGACGACTCGGTCGTGTCGCGTGCGGCCTTGAAGTCGACATTGCCCCCTGCATCCACGCCGACGGCATTTCCGGCTTCAAGCTGAGTTCCCTCGAAGCTCGCGTCGCCCTTGGTCTTGATGTTGATGCTGCCGCCCGCGGTCATGCCACCTGCACGTGCCGTGCTTGTCTTCTCGCCTTCCTTCTCCATCCCGTATTCGGCATCGAGGCTGCCGCCCGCCTTACCGACGACATCAACCTTGAGTTCGGCGGAGATGTCCTGCGAGTTGCTGCTGCTGGTCGTGGTGTCCTTCGCCGCCTGGTAGTCGAGAGAACCCGCCTCGAGGTTGATGTCGCCTCCGGATTCGAACTGGGTGCCGATCAGGGTCGTCTTCTCTTCCGACTTGGACGTAATGCTGCCGCCGGATTTGTAGCGCGTGGTGACTGCCGTGGTGCTGGCCTCACTCTCGCCTTCAGAAGATCCGGTATAGCTGGCGCGGAAACCTGCGCCAGCGCCTGCGCCAGATTCTGTTTCGGATTCACCCTTGGAGTTTGCACTGGCCCCGGCCTCGGCCGAAGCCCCCGCACCGACGCCGATCCGGGCGTCATGGCTGGAACTGCTCGAACGCGAGTAACTGCTGTCCTCGGCCGCGATCTCGCGAATCTCGCGGGCGGATTGATCAATGTTTCCGGCCGCTTCGATCTGCGTCCCCTGATCGACGATGGTGTCCTTCGCGGTCCGGGTGATGTTGCCGCCGGACTTGAAGCTCGACGTGACCTGGGTGACAGAACCCTCAGCACTGGATTCCTCTTCCCTGTTGTAACGCAGGCCGGTGCTCGCGTTTGCTTCCGCGCCGGCGCCGGCCTCTGCCGTGCCTGCCGCGCTGTTGCTCAGCCGTGTCGGGTTGGCCTCGGTGCCTGCCTTCGCCTCGGCCTTCGCATCCGCGCCGACATACACGCCCGCAGTCTGCGTCGTCTTCGAGGAAGTGCGCTCCTCGATATCCTGTGCTGCCCGATTGACGATGTTCGTCGCCTCGATATTCATGTCACCGCCGGACTCGACTTCGGCACCGACGAAGGTCGCATCCTGACCAGCGGTGATGTTCATGTTGCCGCCTGACTTGAGTGTCGAGCTCGTGTTCCTCAGCGTATATTCGGTTGTCTTCTCGTTCTCGGTGCGCGCGCCAATCGTCGTCGTCCCGCTGGCCTCGGCCGAAGCGTCAGCACCCGCACTGGCGTTGGTTCCGGTTGTGCCGGCTCTTGCCTGTGCTTCCGCATTGGCACCTGCCGAAGACTCGCCGTCGTTGTAGATGCCCACCGACGTTCGGGTCGTCTCCGTGTTACTCCAGGTCTCGTTACGCCCGGCGAGAACTTCGACGTTCTCGGCTTCGAGGTTCATGTCGCCGCCCGACTCGACGTTCGACCCCTGCACCCTGAGTGTGCCCTCGGTGCTTGCATTGAGGTTTCCACCGACCGTCAGGCTGGAAGCAACGCTGGTGTTGGAGCCCGCATTTGTCGTGCTGACCGTGGTTTCCGCAAACTTGAGATCGGCTGAGCCGGACGCTTCCGCGTTGGCATTGGCGCTCGCGTCGGCGCTGGCGCGTCCGGACGCGCTTTCCGATGCAGATGCCGACTTGCTGCCCGAATCGCTCTCACCCGAACTGCCAGTCTTGAGGAAAGTCGTGGTTTCGGTAACCGTCGTCGTGCGTTCCTCGTCCAGTCCGTCGAGAATATTGATGCCCTTGGTCGCGGTGATGTTCGCATCACCGCCGATCGCGACGTCCGATCCCTGAATGGTCATCTCGTTCTTCGCATCAATGTCGGCATTGCCGCCGACATTCAGCGTCGAACCCGCGTTGGTGCCTTTGAAGCTGTCCGTCGTGGTCTTTTCCGTGCCCCAGACGCCTCCACCGACGCCGACGCCGGATGTCTCGGTCACGCTCTTGGTGGTGAGCTTGTCCTGACGGGAGATGACATTGAAATCACCGCCGGTGTCGACATCAAGGTCGCCGCCGACATTGGCGTTGGAACCCGCAATCGTAGTGTCACCGCCACTGTTGAGCTTGAGGTTGCCGCCAGTCTGAAGGTTCGAGCCGATGTTGGTTTCGGCGGTGGTGGTGGTGGTCGTGGACGAGTTGTGTGCAGGACCAAGGTACAAGGATTCGCGCGTCGTCGTGGTGGTCTTGTCGACGATGGTGTCGAAGGTGATATCACCACCGGCCGTCAGCGAAGCGTCACCACCGGCAGTCACGTTAGCGCCAGTGACCTTGATGTCTTTGGCAGCGTCAAGGTCCAGCGAACCCGTGGCCTGAATTCCGCCAGTCTTGCCGATGGTCGTTATGTAGTTCTCTTCGTTTCCGCTTCCCGACGTAAGGGTTTCGTTAGTGATGTTGCCCTCGGTCGACCTGAGGCTGACATCGCCGCCACTGATCGTCCCGCTCACGTTGGAAATGTCGCCCTTGGTGGTGATGCTCAGGCTCTTCTCGCCCGATATCGTGCCGCCGGTGTTGGTCAGGGTTGTGAGGTTAAGGGTGGCCTCGTCGGCCGCAATGACCGCTCCACCCGTGATCATGTCACGCGTGCTCTGGGCGAGATAGACCTGAGGTGCGAGCACTTTCTGGCCGGCAACCTCGACTTCCACCATCCAGACGATATCCTGGGAAAGCCCGGCAATCTGCGCGGCAGTCAGCGGCTTTCCGTACACCAGGCCCAGACTCTTGCCCTGATCAAGGGCCTGGTCCATCAATCGCTGCATTTGACCCGCTTCGTCGCCGTAGCCCTTGAGTACGTTGCTGCCGGTCTCAGCAATCAGTTGCTGACGAATCAGATAGGCTTCGTAGTTTGAATCACCAAGGCGCTTCAGGACGTTGTCGGGATTGTAGCCATAGCGGTTCTGCAGGTAGTCGGAACCAACGAAGTTGGAGCCAACGGCGAACAGGGGATTGGTTTCAATCAGGTAAGCCGAGCCCGGATTCTTCGAGACGACAAAGTAGCCATTGGGGTTGGTTGGCAGGACGATGCTGACGCCGCCAAGGGGCACGGTAGAGCCCGCCACGACAGCAGAGCTGCCGGTCGCCGAGGTTCCCGAGACCGCGCCGACGCCCGTGGCACCACTTTGTGTAGTGGTACCGGCCCCGATGCTCGAAGGGCTGGCATTCCAGGGTGAGCTCTGGTTGTGAAGGGAGAACCCTGTCGCAATGAGCGAGCCCGCAAAGATCCCGGCGCCGTACGAATAGGAGGTCGCGGTCGCAGTCGTACTGCTGTAGCCCTGGTTGTAATACCAGTCACTGCCCGTGAGGGCCCAGTCCTTGTAGGTGTGCCAATACTCCGTAATCTGCTGGCTTTGCAGCGAGAGATCGTCGTTGGTGAAGCTGCCCGACCCGCTGATGGTCATCGTGCCCGCGCTGGCCGCGAGGACCGCCCCTGAGTTGAACGCAGCGCTGAACCCGGAGATGCTCATGTTCCGACCCGCGATGATCTGCGGCTTCGTATTCGGGATGGCGGACGTAAAGTACTGGTACCGCGTGCCTGTGCGTTTGTAGTACCACCGCTCGTCACCCGGTGGTGGGCACGCACCGTTACACCAGTAGCCATCGTCTTGAGTACTGCCCCAACTCGTTGATGACCATTGGCGAGAAGGCACTCCCCCCGGGATCTCGTTACGGAAGGTCGTTGCCGAGATTGCGATATCGCGGCTGGCGTTGATCATGCTGTTGTTGGTGAAGGTGCCGCCCGCGATGAGCGTCATGTCCCCACCGGAGTCGAACGTGCCGGTGCTTGCGTAGTTGTTCAGATCTCCGCTCGTCGCCCGCAAGGTGAGCTGATTACCCGCGTAAAAGGCGCCGTAGTTGTCGATATCGCTGCCGCCCGTAGCAAGCACGCTCAAGGTAGAGAGAGACGACATCCCGCCGGTGCTGCGGTTCGTCACGCCTGCCGCCGTGATTGCAAGATCGTCGTTTGAGTGAATGGCGCCATAGTTGCTGACGCTGCCACTGACAGTCATCTGGCTGGCACCGGAGTTCATCGCACCGAACAGCAGGGCGCTGCTGTTGCTGGCACTGCCGTTGGTCAGGGACGATGCGGTGAGCGTCGTGCCACTGCTCCCATAGATCTTGCCCTGGTTTGAGATCCATCCTGCGAGGATGTTCATCGTCGAGCCGGCGAAAAGGATGCCTGAGGCCGAATTGTCGAGCGTTTCGACACGGCTGCCACGACCCAGCGTCATGGCTGTGCCGGACTGAATGCGACCTGCATTGGTAAGGACAAGGGCGGTCAGGTCGACCGCGCCGTCGCCGATCATGGTGCCACCCGCCACGTTCGACACGCCATCCCCACTGACGATCGTCAGGGTGTCGGTACTGCGAACCTGACCACTGTTGGTCAGCACATCTCCTACCGTCCGGGTTGCGGTGAGCGTGGCGAGATCTGCGCTGTCGATGAAGCCGGTGTTGCTCAGGGTGTTGCCCTGCAGCGCAAGGGTGTCGTTCAGTCCAGTCGTCTTGACTGTGCCGCTGTTGGCGATCGCTGCCGTGGCCACCACGTTCAGGCCGCCTGCGGACTGGATCGTGCCCTGGTTGTCGATTGCGCCGCTGACCGCAAGGCTGCCGTCTGCATTGGCTGCCGTTGAAACAATGAGGCGCGACGCGCTGCCACTGTTGGTGAAGCTCGTCGCATTCACCGTGCTGCCGGTGGCGGCCTGGATCGTACCTGCGTTGCTGATGGTGCCCGCGGTGAGAGCAAGTGAAGCCTGGCTCAGGACGTTGCCACCGGCAAGGTTGTTCAGGTTGACCAGATGGCCGACGCCGCCGATTGTCAGCAGTGCAGCGGACTGGAGACGCCCGGCGTTGGTGAGCAGGAAGCTGGTTTTGGCTGAGCCGATATTGAGCGTGCTGTCAGCGATGATCTTGCCTGCCGCAAGTTGCTGAAACGCGTTACCGACATCGAGGCGCATCGCACCGCCCGCCTGCAATGCGCCACTGTTGGTAAAGCTCGTTCCGGTAGTGGCCGTTGCCGTTGCGTTCAGCAGGCCGCCCCCGTCGATGGTGCCGCTGTTGTCGATGGTCCACGCATTGAGGTCGAGGTCCCCGTTACTGCCTCCATTGCCGGTCCGGAGCGCCAGTATCTGCCCACTGTTGGTGAGCGTGTAGCCCGCCTGAATGTCGAGTGCGCCGGCGGACTGGACCAGTCCCCTGTTGTCGAAAGTGCTACTGATGTTGAAGTCACCGACGCCGGAAACGGCCGAGGTCGTTGATGCGATGAAGCTCGAACCGGCGCTATTGATGAATCGTGTGGCATCGACCGTGGTGCGATCGACCGCCTGTACCGTACCGCTGTTTTCAACGGTGTCCGCGTTCACCGAAAGCGTCTTGCCAAGCAGTTCGCCGCCTGACTGGTTGAACAGGTCGGTGGCGCGCGTAGCGTCGCCCACGCCAAGTTCGCCGCCAGACTCAACGCGACCGCTGTTGATGAAACCACCGCTTTGGGCAATCACCTCGATATCACCACCCGCCGCGACATCGCCACTATTGACGACCATGATCGCAGTGACCGAGAGGTCGTCGGCAACCTGAACGTCAGTACTGGCTGAAAGTGCAACCTCACCGTTGCTCGCGGTCAATGTCACATCATCGGTGCTCAGGACTGCGGTATCGTCGAGGTCGATATCGCCGCTCGTGGCCCGGATGCTCAGACTGCGGCTTGTCGCTGCACTATTTGCGCCGCTGTAGAGCCGGGCGCCGTTGCTGGTCTGAATGTCTGCGGCGGTGATCTCGAGATCGCCACCCGCGCCCCAGACCGATCCGTTTGCGCTCGCTGCACCACTGAGGTTGACGCTCGAGTCCTTGCCGGCAAAGCGCACCTTGCCCGTGGATGCATCGCTCATCGTTGCAGCATCGACACTCAGGTCGCTGGATGCGAACAGCTCGCCTTCTGCCAGGCGGACCTGTCCGGCCGTTGCGGTGATGGCGAGGTCGTTGCCCGCTGAGAGCTTCGCGCCGCTGCCGTTGAGCAGCACATCGTCGGCTCCGCTCGCTGCGGTGGACGCAATGCTGTTGTCGCGGGCCGCGCTGATCGTCGACTGAATTTCGATCTTTCCGGCACTGGTCAGGGTGAAATCGTCGACCGTGGCTGCGGCTTCGCCGAGCATGCGCACACCTACGCCAGCCTCGGTCGCGATCAGCCGGATGCGGCCCGCGTACATGCCGCCCAGGGCGCTGGAGTCGATCGCGTATTCGGGTGTGGCGCCTTCTGCGGTTGCTGTTCCCGTTACTGAACGGCTTGCGTAGCTCCACTTGTTGGCGCCCGTCGTGACCCCGATCGAGCCGTCGGCAGCGGTGTTTATCTGGCTGTCGATCCTGATCGAACGGGTTACGAGGTCCAGCGTTTGCTGTGCGCTCGCATTGAGTCCGGTGCCGTTGATCAGGATATCGCCGCGGGTGACGGTGAAATGGGAAAGACTGCCGTCCGCATTGAAGCCTGGCATGCCGGTGGTGAGCGTGGCGCGGTCGGTATTGATGAAGCCGCAACCCGAACAGGTAATACCGTTGGGGTTGGCGACGATCACGTCGGCCTTCCCGCCGAGCACTTCGGTGAAGCCGGCGAGCGTGCTGCGCCGGGTCGACACGACTTCGTTGAGGATGACTCGGGCTTCGGCCGCGAGGTTTACGTTGGCCATGACCTGGCCCGCGAGTTGTGACTGGCGCGCGATCTCGGACGTATTGCCGTTGTTGAGCACAAGGCCAACTGACTCGACGTCGTAACGGGTGTACTTGTTGTGGGACAGTCCGGCGGCGTTCGCGGTGTTGATATTGACGACCGGGACGCCGTTGGGCGCGATATAGGCGTTCGTGTTTCCACCGGTCGGCACCACGGTGGTGGCTGCATTGACCTGTGCGAAGGCACAGGACGACACGCCAAACAGGCCGGAGCCGATGGCCGCGACCAGCATTGCACGGCTGGAGGGGGTGCAACTGCTCTTCGCGTGTCCCTTGGCGCTTTCGGGGGCAACGACATATGCGCCTCTGGCGGCGCTCCAGATCAGGCGAAAGGCGCGGTTCATGGTGGCGTGTCCGTTCATGGCAGTGTTTCTCTTATAGCGAGTAGCTGAGGCGAACCCAGGTCTGGGGCTCTTCGGCCGTCAGGAAGTCAGGCATGTCGATCGGGTAGGCTGTAAAGACATCGAGGCTCCCGCCCTTGATGGACAGCGTCACCCCGACGGCGCCGCCTTGCAGAAGGCCCTGCGGAACTCCGGCTACCCGGTTGCTGACTTCGCCTTGGTCGAGCGCCATGTAGAAGCGCATCGGCATTGCCGTGCCGTTCATGCTGAAAGTGCGGCGCAGTGAGAGTTCATTACGCACGTAGTAGCCGTGATCACCCGAAAGCGTGTTGTTAACGAAGCCACGTACGGTATAGATGCCACCGATCAACAACTGCTCCGAGCCGTACAGGGTGTCTTTTGCGATCTGTCCGGTCAGCTGGCTGGTAACTGCGAGATCAAGGCCTGCGACCTGGAAAGGGCGGCTGAAGTAGTAGCCGTACTTGTACTTCTCGAACTGCGCACGCGGTGCTTCGCGCGGAAGATTCGGACCATCCTTGAGCGCGCCAGCAAAATCGAGGCCTCTGGCGTAACCGAGCTCGAGCGTCAGCGAACCACCCAGAAAGCCGGTCGTGAGCGTGGTATCGAGATCGAAGATTGAAAGACGCCTGCTGCTGACACCGAGCAGAAGTCCCTCGAGGTAGTTCTTCGACGACTTCATGGTGAGGGTGCCTGCGAGGCCGACTCGGCTCGTCTGATCACGAAACACTGTCCGATCCAGACGCCAGATATCGCTCTCGCTGGTACCACTCGTTTGCAGGTCGAGCCCGCTCGGGGCATTGACCATGCTGACGTAGCGCGATTCGCTCTTGGTGAAGGTGAAGGTCGAGTATCCAAGCGGCAGAACGAAGGTCAGGCTGTTGCTCTCCGACAGCTTGCGATCTTCATCGTGAGGCGCGGACTGACGGTGGGAGTACAGCAGAAACTCGTTCAGTCCGAACAGGCGGTCGGCGCTAAGGCTGACGCCGTATTGTTCGTCACCCGTGGACTTCGAGCCCTGGTTGTCGTACGACAGCGAGGCGTGAAACGGCGTGGTCGGTTCATTGCGGACAGCGACGACGCTGCCGCCAGGGGCGTCTCCCGGACGGATGTCCATCACGGCGTTGTTGGATGCAAGGCGGTTGATCTGCTCCATGCCCTGCTCGATGTCCCGCAGGTTCAGCAACTCCCCAGCCGAGACCGGGAAGGCGTTGGATGCCCTGACGCTGCCCTCTGCACCATCCTCCAGCAGAATTTTCTCGATGACGCCTTCGATGACGAGGATCTCGAGCTGACCTGTGCTTAGGTCCTGCTGCGGCAGGTAGGCGCGTGTGGTGACAAAGCCACGGAATATGTAGTCCTGAGTGATGAGCGCAAGGATTTGCTCGATCTCAGAAACGCCGAGACAACGACCGGAGAACGCTGACTCGATCCTTTCCCTCGTCGAGGTGCTCAGATTGGGTGCGCCCGAGATGGAGATCTTGTCGATCTCCCTGCAAGTAAGGCCTGCGCCCGAGGCGTCCACCGGCGGCATCAGCCCGCGCGTATCGATGCCGCCACCACTGCGATCAGGCGGAATCTGGCGCTCAAGCTCCTGACGTCGTCTGAGTTCGTCCTGACGCTGGAGGATCTCAGCCTGACGGGCCGCTGCGTCCCGATCGGCCTGGGCCGGGGCTTGAGCACGTGCCTGAGGGATCAGAGTGAGGGTCAGAGCGAGCGCAACCAGCACGGGCAGGCTGCGGTTGAAACCATGGAGGAGTTGGGGCGTTACCCATTTCGTCAGTGCGGTTACGGCGGCGAGGCGAGTCATTGGCAGTCCGGTGGCTTCTAGCTGCCCCGGATGCTAGGTGCTATCGGATTGCTGAAACTTACATTTCCTGACAATTGCCGGGCAAGACGCCAGAAAACGGTAAAAACTCACGGTCGTTTGCAAAAAAACGACGGGTTGCTGGGCATTACGACTATTGAATTAGTCAGTGCTAATGAGACTGTCGCACTTCCGGCCCGCGACCGAGTGCTTTTCAGGCGATCAACACGACAGGCGCGCTGAACCGATAGCCTTCTCCCCGTTCGGTTTCGAGTGGCAGCCGAAAACCCGATTTCTCCCGCCAACGGCGGCGCAGGCGACTGATCAGCGTGTCGAGTCGGCGCTGGTCGTAGTCCAGCCATTCGTGCCCCATTGCGGAAACAATCGAACGGCGGCTTACAGGCCCACCCTGCTGCTCGGCCAATGCACGCATCAGCGTCATTTCGAGGGCCGTCAGTTCCATTTGTTCGCCAGACGGTGCGATGACGCCGTATTGGCGACACTTCAGCTGCCACTGCTCGCTTGGCTCGTCTGCAGCGGGAATGCGACGTCCGAGCGCCCGTATGACTGCAACCAGTTCATCGATGCTCACCGGTTTGACCAGATAGTGATCGGCACCGCCATCGAGTGCTTTCAGCTTTTCACGCGTATCGCTGCGAGCGGTGAGCATGATGATTCCGAGTGCCGTCTGGTCTGCGCGCATTCGGCAGGCAATGGAATGACCGTCCTCACCTGGCAGGCCGATATCCAGAATCAATAAATCTGGAGTAAACGCGCCGCCACCGACCAAGTCGTCCAGCGCCGTTGCACTGCTCACCCCGCGTGCGTTGAAACCGGCATGCTCAAGCCCGAACAAGAGATCGTCCAGCAGGTCGTTGTTGTCTTCGACGATGACGATATTCATGAGTTTGGAGAGTCGGCAACCGGTTGGCGCGGAAATGTCACCCTAAAACAGCAGCCACCGTGTGCATTGCGTTCAAGGCAAACCTCGCCGCCGTGGAGACGTGCGATCTTGCGCACGATGTAGAGCCCGAGGCCTGTGCCCGGAATATCTCCCAGGGAGGAGCCTCGAATATATCGGAGAAACAGGTTCTTCACCAATTCTTCCGGAACGCCCTTTCCGTGGTCGTCGACGCGAACATGCACGGCGTTTTCGGATTCGACGACGGACAAGGCGACCGGACTCCCCGCTGGCGAGTACTTGAGTGCGTTATCAAGCAGATTACCGACCACGATCTGGAAAAGCGCGATGTCCACTCGTGCCCGGATGCCAAAGCCGGCGTTGAACTGCACACGCTGCCGCGATTCGAGACCGTTGACTACCTGCCGACAGGCCTCAGTCAGGTCCGTCTCCTCGATCTGCGCGACCAGGCCCTCATCGTCGACGCGGTCACTGGTAAGCAACTGGTTGAGCATGTCGGTGATCCTGTCGATGCCGCGCTGAATCCGGCCGTGACGCTTGGTCGCCTCCGGCTTTGCGTTGGCATCGAGGAGCTTGAGTCCATGCGCGGCGCCCTGGATCATCGCCAGCGGTGTGCGCAGTTCATGCGATAGCATGGCCATGAACTGCTGTTGCTGGGTTCTTGCGCTGTGCGCCTGTTCGGCGCTGATTTCGGCTCTTGCCGCGCGTTCGAGTGCGTTCCGGTGTTCTTGCTCCTGAGTCCGGAAGCGCGCGCTCAACGCAAGATGGAAGGCCAGCACCGTACCCAGCGTTCCTGCCTGGAAGCCATGGAGCAGCCAGAAGTTGCCCGGAAGGATACCAAGCAGCGTGAGAACGCCGGCCAGGCTGCCGAACAGCCCCGATGCACAGGCCAGCGCGACGAAGGTCGCGCCAGCGCGGCGGGAGCGAACAAGGGAGAGGCTTCGATAGAGGCTGATGAGCGTGAGCGCGACGACGAGCGTCATGCCAATGCGAACCGCTTCCGTGTAGTAGCCCATGAGGGCCACCGGAATGCCGAGCAAGGGAAACCACGACATGAACCGATAGAAGATGTGGAGAGCCGGATTCTTGTCCGTGACTTCAAGCACCAGTTGGTAGAAGCGCGCTGCGCTCGCAAGCACCAGCATGGTACTGACTGAAGTCCAGCTGTCTGCAAGCAGGGGCATCTTGGGGAGCAGGTATTGCCCGACGAAGCCGTTTGCGCTCAGGACGTTCAGCACCGTCGTCCCGAGGTAGATCAGGTAATAGCGGAACACGGCCTCGGTTCGCCACAGACTGGGCCAGAGATTGACCAGAATGATCATGACGATCACGCCGTAGAACAGTCCGAACAAGCCGTATTCAAGGGTTGCCGAGTCCTGGAAATCCTTGGGCGTCCATCTCGTCAGGCTCAGCACCGACGTGCTGCTGGTCTCGAGACGCATGTAGTAGGTCTGACTCTGTTCGAGATCCGGTCGGAGCGCGAACACGAATCCCCGGTATGGAATCTCCCGTGCGGAAAATGGAAGGTGGTCACCCGCACGTCGTACCTCGAATCCATTCGGACGGGTCGAGTCGGGGACAAACAGTCGCAGGTCGTCTAGATACGGGGGGTGAGCGACCAGCAAGATCGGTGCGTTGTCATGTGTTGAAGCGCCGAGCGTGAAGCGGAACCAATGCACCTTGCGCGTGTAGCCAGCGGAAAACCCGTTCGTGACCTCGACAAACTCGTGCGCACGCGCTGGCGTGCTGATGCGCTCGATCGTCTCCGTTCCATCCGGATCGACAAGAACGGCAAGGGCAACGGGCTCGCCGGCCTGTGCCAGCGCAAGTGCTGGCAGAAGGGCAAGACAGAAGATCAGCGTCCGGATGAGCGCGAAGGAAGGCCGGAACGATGCTAACTGGCCCTGGCTCAAGCCTTCACCGCGTCCAGCAGATCACGTACGGCTTTCACTCTCTGTTTGAGGTCGGGGAGGCTGGCGCGGCGGATAAGTTTGTCCGGCCCGGCCATCTTGGTGCTGCGGTCCTTCTGGATCAGGAAGATGACCTTGACCGGATCGATGGGCGCAGCCTTGCCGAACTGGATGCTGATCTGCGCATCGGATGCGTCGAGCTTCTGTACGTCCCAGGGCTTGAGCAGAAGGCGCATGCGGTGGGTTTCGAGAAGCGCGAGGGCCTGTGGTGGGAGTTCGCCGAAGCGGTCAATGAGTTCTTCCTGCAGATCGCGCAGTTCTTCTTCAGCCTCGCAGTTGGCCAGGCGCTTGTATAGCGTCAGGCGCTCCTGAACGTCAGGGCAATATTCGGTGGGGAGCAGGGCGGGGGTGTGCAGGTTGATCTCGGAGACCACTTCCAGCGGCTGGCTGAGATCGGGCTCCTTGCCCGCCTGAAGATCCCGGACTGCATGCTTGAGCATCTCGGTGTAGAGACTGAAGCCGATCTGCTGGATCTCCCCGGACTGATGTTCGCCCAGCACCTCACCTGCGCCGCGGATCTCGAGGTCATGCATCGCCAGATAGAAACCCGAGCCCAGCTCGTCCATCATCGCGATGGCTTCCAGACGTTTCTGTGCCTGAGCCGACGGCTTGGCGTTGGCGTCGGTCAGCAGGTAGGCGTAGGCCTGATGGTGGCTGCGTCCGACGCGGCCACGCAGCTGGTGGAGCTGGGCCAGACCGAAGCGGTCGGCCCGATTCATGATGATGGTGTTGGCGGTCGGGATGTTGATGCCGGTTTCGATGATGGTGGTGCACAGCAACAGGTTGGCTCGCTGCTGGGTGAAGTCGCGCATCACGCGCTCGAGTTCGCGCTCCGGCAACTGTCCGTGCCCGACCACGATGCGGGCCTCGGGCAGCAGGTCGGCGAGGTCGTTGCGCATGTTCTCGATGGTGTCGACTTCATTGTGCAGGAAGTAGACCTGACCGCCGCGCTTGAACTCGCGCAACACCGCCTCGCGCACGATGCCCTTGCTCCAGCGCTGTACGAAGGTCTTGATCGCCAGACGTTTTTGCGGCGCGGTGGCGATCACCGAGAACTCACGCAATCCCTCCATCGCAAGGCCCAGCGTACGCGGAATCGGGGTGGCGGTAAGGGTGAGGATGTCGACCTCGCTGCGCAACTGCTTGAGGGCCTCCTTCTGACGCACACCAAAACGGTGCTCTTCGTCGATGATCACCAGGCCGAGGCGTTTGAACACCACGTCCTTCTGCAACAGGCGGTGCGTACCGATGATGATGTCGACCTTGCCTTCGCCAAGCTGAAGCAGTGCTTCCGTCTGTTCCTTGACCGACTTGAAGCGCGACAGTTCTGCGATCTTGATCGGCCAGTCGGCGAAGCGGTCTGCGAAGGTCTGGTAGTGCTGTTCGGCCAGGAGCGTGGTTGGGCACAGGACGACCACCTGCTTCCCGTCCGCGACCGCGATAAAGGCGGCACGCAGCGCGACTTCGGTCTTGCCGAAGCCGACGTCGCCACAGACGAGGCGATCCATCGGGCGGCCCGACTTCATGTCGGTTACCACGGCGTCGATGGCCGCCTGCTGGTCGGGGGTGGTTTCAAACCCGAAGGCCTCGGCGAAGGCTTCCAGATCATGTTGCTTGAAGTCAAAGCGGTGCCCCGGGCGGGCAGCTCGCTGGGCGTAGAGCGAGAGCAGTTCGGCAGCGGTGTCGCGCACCTGCATCGCTGCCTTCTTCTTGGCCTTCTCCCATTGTCCCGAACCGAGCCGGTGGAGGTCGAGATTCTCCGGGTCAGCGCCTGCATAACGCGTGATGACGTGCAGTTGCGATACCGGAACGTAGAGTTTGTCGCCACCGTTGTATTCGAGATGCAGAAACTCGGTATCCCCTTCACCGAGGTTCATGTGGATCAGGCCAAGATAGCGGCCAATACCGTGCGAAACGTGCACTACGGGATCGCCGATCTTGAGTTCCGACAGATCGCGCAGCCAGCCCTCCATTGTTGCGGCCTTGCGGTTGTCGCGGCGGGCACGGGTGCGTGCAGTCGCGGCGTACAGCTCGGTTTCGGTAATGATGGCGAGCCTGGCTTCGGGCAGGATGAAACCCGCACCCAGTGGTGCCGTGCCGAGCGCGATCGCCTCTCCGGACACAGCGAAGCCGTCGAAATCGGCGCTGGTTTCGGGCCTGACGCCATATTCGGCCAGGTATTCGGCCATGGTTTCGCGCCGTCCGGGCGAGTCCGCGAGCAGCAGTACCCGACCGTCGAATGCAGCGCAGAAGGCCTTGAGCTTGTGCAGCGGATCGCTGGCCTTGCGCTCCACCGCGATGTCGGGAAGGGGCAGGGCGGCCGGCGTGCCGGGGCTCTCACTGCTGCTGCCAAGGACCAGCCGGGGGTGATCCTTCAGTGCGACGAAGAAGGCTTCGTCACTGAGGAAGAGTTTCTCCGGTGGCATCACCGGCCGTGTACGATCTCCCTTGAGCAGATCGTAGCGTGAGCGCGTGTCGCGCCAGAACTCGGCAATCGCGCCGGGCACGTCGCGATGCAAGAGCACCGGCGTATCCGCGGGCAGGTAGTCGAACAGCGTGGCAACTTCGTCGAAGAACAGCGGAAGGTAATACTCGATGCCTGCCGGCGCGATGCCGTTGGAGACATCCTTGTAGATCGTTGCCCGGGTCGGGTCGCCCTCGAAGGTTTCGCGGAACTGGCCACGGAAGCGGCTGCGACCCTTGTCGTCGAGCGGAAATTCCCGCGCGGGCAAGAGGCGGATCTCCTTGACCGGGTACACGGTGCGCTGCGTGTCGGGGTCGAAGGTCTTGATACTCTCGACTTCGTCGTCGAAGAGATCGATCCGGTAAGGCAGGGGCGAACCCATCGGGTACAGGTCCACCAGTCCGCCGCGTACCGAGAATTCGCCCGGGCTCACGACCTGTGTCACGTGCGCATAGCCGGCGACAGCCATCTGCATGCGCAGCTGCTCGACGTCCAGCTGCTCGCCCTGCTTGAGAAAAAAGGTATAGGCCGCAAGAAAGGCTGGCGGCGCCATGCGATAGAGGGCTGTGCTGGCCGGGACCAGGACGACGTCGGCCTCACTGCGGGTGATCGCGTACAGGGTGGACAGCCGTTCGGAGATCAGGTCCTGGTGGGGCGAAAAACTGTCGTAGGGCAGGGTCTCCCAGTCCGGCAGCAGATGCAGGCGCAGGCCTGGCGCAAGCCATGCGATTTCGTCCTGGAGGCGCTGCGCATCGAGCGGATTCGCGGTCACCACCGCCAGCATCCGGCCGCGCCCTGCCAGCTGCGCAATCACGAGTGCGTCAGCCGACCCGCTCAGTTGGGGCAGGTCGATCCGTTTGCCGGCCTTGGGTAATGCAAGGGCGGAGACGGTGGGCAGCAGCTTGTCGATTGAGCGGGGCATGGGGCTTCGCGGAGGCGTTCTTGCAGCAGGAAAGCGCCCAATTATAGGCGAACCAGTCACGCATGACGGTCGATGGGGCCGTCAGACGGTGATCTCAGGCGTAAGTGTCGATGGTGGGGCGTGCCGTGGGCGTCGCGCTGACCTGCGAAACAAGCTGGTTTAACGCCGTCTCGCGCCGATCGGCGAGTGCCGGTTCCGCTTTGGCCTGGGCGTTGATCTCCCGGCGTGCTTCGATTGCCATGCGGTCCGCCTGCGCTGCGACCTGGCGGTCCTGCGCGGAAGGGTCGGCGGGTGCCAGTGCTGCGGCGCGGATTCTTGTCGCGCGTTCGAGCGTTTCTTCGGGCGTGCTGCCGGGCGAAGTGTCGATGCCAACCTCGCCCGCAACTGCGTAGCGCTTGTTATCGGGGCCGACCTGGTAAGTGAAACTGGCGCCGGAGGTAATCAGCTCGCCGCCGGCCGAGACGTGCGCCTGCTCGTGCGCGCGGACCTGCTTGTCTCGCGCCTCGAGCTGAGCCAGTGCCTGCTGTTCCGATTCGCTTAATGCGGTTTCATCGGGGACGCGACGATTCGCGGCGTTTCCCTGAGCCGAAGGTGTATAGGCGGTGAGCGATGAAGTGACACCGGATGTCATCATTTGCGTATGCGCTGCTCGAATGACCTCTTCGATTCTAGACGGCGTTTCACCTCGCGAAAAGCCGCAAACTCCGTCATGTGACAGCGTCCGTGACCGGTTTCAGGCCAAGTCGCCTCGCGTGTGCCCCGCGGCGGCGTGCTCTTCAGCTTGCTTCAGGTGGCAGCGCGTGGTCTTCGGGCAGATCGAACTCGAACTCGTCTGGAACCTGATCCCGCCTTGGCGGCATCTTCTTGCGCAGCCATTCCGCGACGAGGCTGGCGCGTTGCCTCAGATCCTCGGGTGCGAGGTGTTCAATTTCGCCGCCGTCCGCAGCCCGCCACTCGCGGTCGGCGGGGATCATGTCGAAGGCCTGACGCAGTATCGCAGTACCGGGGTCTTCTCGTCCGACCACGAACAGGGTCGGTGCCTGAAGACTGCGCAATGGGCCCGCGCCGGCGAGGTCTGGACGCCCTGCAAGGCAGGCGAGTGCGCCGAACCGATCATCTTTCTTGGCAGCCGCACGCACGATTGCGGCACTCGCCGTACCGAATGCAAGCAGGCCGATGGGAAGGGCTTCGAGTGGTGGCTGGTGTTCGATCCAGTCGTTTGCAGCGAGCAGACGCTCTGCAAGCCGGGTAACGTTGAAACTGGCGTCCGGGTCGTGCTGCTCCTCGTGGCGGGTCAGCAGGTCGAGCGAGAGCGTGGCGAAACCAGCGCCTTGAACAACGCCGGCGATCAGGGCCTGGCGCTTGTGAACGATCGGGTTTGCACCCGGTTGCAGGATCAGCACGAGGCCGCGGACGTCCGGTGCGTGCGAAAGCGTGCCGTCAAGCCAGATGCTTTCTGCAGGTATGCTGATCGGGGTGGTTCGCAGCTTCAATTTGTATCGACCTGAAGTAATAAGCCGGGGCGTTTCGCACAGCATCTCACAGCGTCGAGGGGCGTCGCAACCGCCACGCCCGGCGTGTGTCAGCCGGGCTCGCGATGAATCGGCACGCTGATCCGTCGCGGGCCAAAGGCGCCGGCAAATTCGCCGAAGCGGCCAGCAAGCGATGCATGACAGCTCGGGCACTCGCCCTTGCTGGTGAGCCGGTACGCCAGGATGTCGTACCAGTCACGCTCGATCAGGACTTCGTTGCACTGCGTACACCGTGTGCGCCCCCCTTCCAGGTCATGCACGTTGCCGGTGTAGACGTGCTTCAGGCCGGCATCCAGTGCCAGTTGGCGCGCCCTCGTCAGCGTCTTCGGCGGGGTTGGGGGCAGGTCGTCGAGTTTGAAGTCGGGATGAAAAGCGGTGAAATGCAGCGGTACTTCGGGGCCCATTTCGTCGTGCACCCAGCGCGACATCGCCTTGATCTCCGCGTCGCTGTCGTTGCGTCCGGGAATCAGCAGTGTGGTCAGTTCGACCCATACCTGGGTTTCATGATGCAACCAGACCAGGGTGTCGAGTACGGGCTGAAGGTGGGCGCCGCACAGTTGCACATAGAAGTCGTCGGTGAAGGCCTTCAGGTCGACGTTCGCCGCGTCCATGCAGGAGAAGAAATCTCCGCGCGCCAGCTCGGTAATGTATCCGGCGGTGACCGCAACGGTTCGAATGTCGCGTCGATGACAGGCCGCCGCCACGTCGATCGCATACTCGGCAAAGATCACCGGATCGTTGTAGGTGAAAGCGACGCTCGTACACCCGTGAGCCGCCGCCGTCGCAGCGATCTCGTCGGGCGAGGCTGCATCCATCAGGCGGTCCATGTCGCGTGATTTGGAGATGTCCCAGTTCTGGCAGAACTTGCAGGCGAGATTGCATCCCGCGGTGCCGAAGGAGAACACGCTGCTGCCAGGGTAGAAATGGTTTAGCGGTTTCTTCTCGATGGGATCGATGCAGAATCCGGAGCTTCGCCCATAGGTTGTGAGCACTATGGCGTCGGCTTCGCGCATGCGCACAAAGCATGCACCGCGCTGATCTTTGTGGAGTTTGCAGTATCGCGGACAAAGATCGCACTGGATTCGCCCGTCCGCGAGCCGATGCCAGTACTGCGCCGCATGGTTCATCATGCCTCCCGGGAAGTTTCCTCCCACTTTCTGACGCTGAAGCGGGCCGCCATCATGCCATTGACAGGCCGCTCGGGATCAAGCCCGGCTTTCTGTTTCAGGGCGGCAAGAAAATGTTCGGGCTGCGGCAGCTGCTCCCATACCTGAGGCAGAAAAGTCGCGCTGCGGCATCCGGCAAACAGGATGAGACCGTCTTCGTGCGGCGTGATCTGGCGCAGCAGATCGGCTTCGTCGGTGAACTCGATGAAATCCGGCGAGGACAGCAGCGAGACTTCGATCCGTACCCGTGCAAACTCGTCTGCCGTCAGCGGAGGGAAGCGCGGATCGCGGCTGGCTGCCGCCACTGCATTGGTGGCGATGTCGTCAGCGAGGGTGCGCTGCGGACGGATGCTGCCAATGCAGCCGCGCAGAACGCCATCGATGGTGAGCGTGACAAAGCATGCACCGCGCTGTGCAAGTCGGGCATCGTCCGCCGGCTCGGGGGCGATGCCAAGGTAGTGGCCAATGGCCTGCCGCGCACGGGCGAGAAGGCGCGGACCGGGATCGTCCTGTTCAGTGTTGTTTGCTTGCATGGGGCACCGGGTCACAGAAGGCAATGCTGGCGTAGCCGACGACACGGTTGCGGTCGCCCGCCGTATCGCCGGAGTTTCGGATGTCCAGCAGGTGAGGCACGAGTCCGTGGCGTGCTGCAGTCCGCAAAAGGCCGTTGACCGGCGTTGCACCACAGGCCTGTTCGTGACCCAGTCCGCTGCGCATGGCAAGGATCCGGTCAACGGTCTCGCGGTCCTGACACTGCGCCTGCTGGTAGGAGTGGAAATGCGACAGGTCCGAACTGATCACGATCAGGGTTTCCGGTCCGCCCCACACCGACTCGATGAGCGCGGCGACGGCATCGGTCGAGGCGTCGCCCACCAGTACCGGCAGCAGGGTGAAGCGCTCCAGCACGGTCTGCAGAAACGGAAGTTGCACCTCCAGACAGTGCTCATACGCGTGGGGTCGATCGTCGACGGTCAGGTCCGGGCGCTGCTGCAGCTCACTCCAGCCCTCGCGATCGATCGCGACCCGGCCCAGTGGTGTTTCGAATGACTGCGCGGCGGGCAAGGCAAAGCCGTTGACTGCCATGCGGTGTGTCGGGCCGAGCATGACCACGCGGCGGATCTGGCTGCGCAAGGGGAGCACGGCCCCATAGGCCGCGGCGGCGACGGGACCCGAATAGATGTAACCCGCATGCGGAACGATGATCGCCTTCGGTGGCGCTACCTGTTCCAGCGGAACGGCCGAGGCCAGCAGTTCGCTCAACTGCATGCGCAAAACGCGCTCGTCGGCGGGATAGAATTGACCGGCAACGGCAGCCGGGCGTATCGAAGCAATCGCCATGAACAGACCTTCCCCTTGCGCTGGCTCAGTTCTGATTATAGACCCAGCGCGTGCCAGCCAATTCCCAGCGCCAGCCCGAGGGCGACCGAACCCATCCCCGCGAACACCTTGCGTCCCAGCGACTGTCCGCCAATCACGGCGGCCATGCCGGCCTTGAAGCTGAGGTTTGCAATCATGCCGAGACCGATCGCGATTGCCGCCGGCTCCAGTGCGAGCTTGTCGAGGGCAAACAGACGCAGGCTCGACAAGGCGATGGCGTCGATGTCGGTGAAGCCGGTGACGATCGCCAGTACGTACAGCCCGCCGGTGCCTGCATAGTCGGACAGCCATGCGGCACAGAAGAGCACGACGGCATACAGTGCGCCGAAGCCCAGCGCGGTGCGCAACTCGGTCGGGTTACTGGTCTCGGGCAGCACCGCATGACCGCCATTGCTCAGTTGTCGCCAGCTCATCAGCAGCGCGATGCCACCAAAGCTCAGCGCCGGTATCACCACATGGAACAGGGCGGGCAGCACGCCGGGGGCGACAACCGCTGCCACCACGGTGACGCGCACGACCATGACGAGGTTGGCGAGCACGATGACAAGGGCCGCCATCGACGACAACCCTTCCGATGCGCGCGCATTGCGTGCGTACACCATGGTGGTGGCCGTACTCGAGGCCAGGCCCCCGAAGATGCCAACGAAGGCCGCGCCATGCTTTGCGCCGACGAGCTGCAGCGCGGCGTAGCCCGCGAGGCTCACCCCCGAGATCAGCACGACCATCCACCAGATCTGGTACGGGTTGAGCGCTCCGTAGGGGCCGAACTCCTCGTTGGGCAGAATGGGAAGGATGACGAGCGACAGCACGCTGAACTGCAGGATGGAGATCCAGTCGCGCGGCCCGAGCCGGGTTGCGATGCCACGCAGCTGGGTCTTGAAATACAGCAGCACGGTGGTACCAACGGCAAGCATGACGGCGATCTTTGCATAGCCGAGCCACACGGCCGTCCCGAGGCAGTAGCACACCATCAGCGCGGCGACCGAGGTCGTGCCGGGGTCGTTCGGGTCGGGGTGGCGCAGGTAGGCGGCGATGATCATCGCCCCGATCACTGCCATCCCCACTGCAAAGGGCGCGATGCTCTGCAGGTGCTGGCTGAGCAGGCCGGCGAGGGCCCCGAGCAGGGCGACGAGACCAAAGGTGCGCAGGCCTGCGCGTGCGGATGGAACGCGCTCGCGCTCGAGCCCGATCAGCAAGCCGATGCCGATTGCGGTCAGGAAAGTCTCAATCTGTGCCGGATCGACCGGAATTGACGCATTGAATGGCATGCGTGCCGTCCTTCAGTAATACGCGTTCATGATGCTCGATGGTGCCAGGCAAACGCCTGAGCGCGACATGGTGATCACTCTAGTCGATTCCGGGTTATGGCGTAATCGTTCGCTGCAGTTAGAATCCGCGCCATGCAGACCTCTCCCCCCAAACATTTCGCCATCGTCCCGGCCGCCGGCAGTGGTGCGCGCATGGCATCCGACCGTCCCAAGCAGTATCTCCCGCTGCTTGGGCAGCCGATGATTCGCCATGCACTGGCCACCTTGTGTGCGGCGCCCGAGATCGACAAGGTCTTTGTCATTCTCTCGGTCGGCGATGCCGAATGGGCACGCTACGACTGGCGTGATCTCGAACCCAAGCTGGTGCCGCTGTTCTGTGGCGGTCCGACCCGCGCGGATACCGTGCTCGCCGGTTTGCGGGCGATTGCGGGCGAGGCGTCTGCTGCCGACTGGGTGCTGGTGCACGACGCGGCGCGTCCCTGCCTCGCACCCTGGCACATCGACAAACTCGTGCGCGAACTCGCCCACGATGAGGTTGGCGGTCTGCTCGGTGTGCAGGTTGCGGATACCCTCAAGCGCGCAGACGAACATCGGCATGTTGCGGCGACCGTCCCGCGTGACAGTCTGTGGCAGGCGCAGACGCCGCAGATGTTCCGCTACATCATGCTGCGGCGCGCGCTGGAAGGCGCGAGAAACGTCACCGACGAGGCCAGCGCAATCGAGGCTGCCGGCCTGCGACCGCGTCTGATCGAGGGCGACGCCACCAATCTCAAAGTAACCTATCCGCTCGACCTGCATCTGGCCGAGTGGATCCTGAACAACCGTGAAGGCATGAACTGATGAATATTCCGTTTCGGATCGGGCAGGGCTTCGACGTGCATGCCCTCGTCGCCGGGCGCCCGCTGGTGGTTGGCGGCGTCACCATCCCCCATGAGCGCGGCCTGCTCGGGCATTCGGACGCCGACGTGCTTCTGCACGCCCTGACCGATGCCTTGCTTGGCGCGGCAGGTCTGGGTGACATCGGCCGCCTGTTTCCCGATACCGACCCCGCGCATGCGGGCGCCGACAGCCGGGTGCTCCTGCGGACGGCTTTCGAGCGTGTGAAGGCGGCCGGCTGGGGCGTTGTGAACGTCGATGCGACAGTGATCTGCAAGGCGCCGAAGATCCTGCCGCATGCGCCGGCCATGGTTGGCAACATTGCGGCTGATCTCGAACTGGAAGCCGCTGCAGTGAACATCAAGGGCAAGACCACCGAGAAGCTCGGCTTTACCGGGCGCGGTGAAGGTATCGCTGCCCAGGTCGTCGTGCTGCTCGCGGCCTTGACGGCCTGAGCACAGCCTTGGAGTCTGGGCTGCGGCTCCCTGTCACCGGCCGACGGTCTGCTGTGGAGGCAGGCAGCGAACCTGCAATCGCTGCCTGCCGCCCGTTCGATCAGTCCAGCAGCAGTTTCAGCAGATCCGCAGGCGTTGCGGCTGCGCGCCAGTGCGGTGACAGCTCATCCTGCTCCAGACTCCCGTATCCCCAGGTTGTGGCAATGAAGGGAAGCTTGTTGGCGTCGGCCGACTCGCCGTCTTCCGCGCGATCGCCGATGTAGACCGCAGCCGAGACCGGGATGCTGCGATCTGCAAGCAGGCGGCCGATCATCGCCGCCTTGTTGGCGAGCCTGGGCTGGAACAGGTCCAGCGCATAGACCGCGTCAAAGTAATCAGTCCATCCCAGATGGTCGAGGATCAGGCGGGTGGGGTGGATGCGCTTGTTCGTGGCGATCGAGAGTGAGCGTCCGGCGCGATGAAGCTGCGCGAGCATGTCGCCGATTCCGTCGTACGCTGCGGTTTTCAGAAGGCCCGTGGTGTCGTAACTGGCCTTGAAATGTTCGGCCAGGGTGGCGATCAGTCTTGGGTCCTGGCTGCCGCTCAGGAGTTCGAGCGTTTCGAGCAGGGGTGGGCCGATGATGCTGCTGTCGATTGCAACCGTCGGCGTCCGGCCTGCGCTGGCAAACGCATCGCGAAAGCTGGCAACAATTGCGGGTGCGGAGTCGATCAGCGTGCCATCGAGGTCGAACAGGACGTGGGGGTATGAGGACATGAGCGGACAGGCAATGGAGACAGGCCTGCATTATCGCCGCCCTGCATCCGTTCGGGACAGGACCCGTCGCGCATTTTCCGAGCGGTAAACGAAATTGCGGGGCGCAAAGCGCCCCGCGGCTCTTCGGTGGGGACGAGCCCTCACCATCGTCTTCGGTCAGAAGACGCTCGAAGAATCAAAGGAAGATGGCTGTTGACAGTCGGCTTGCGAGTTCCGACTCGGGTGCCTTGGTGTAGTCTTTCTCGAAACGGTCACTGACCATCTGGGCAGTGGGCGCATCGAGGGAGTTATTCAACATTCCCATGAACGCCGGCGGGGCGACGATGATTGCGCGCTTGTACGCGTTGCTCGCCCGTCCGTTATAAAGCGTTGTTGCGATCTCCTGCGCAAACACTTTGGCTTCGTGCTGCTTGGGAACCGAGTGCGGTTCCATCGGACCGCCGTTACCGCCGGTACTGCCGGTGCGGTCACTTGCAAGCTCGGCGTTCTTCTGCCTGCTCTCGGGGTGGATCAGCTCCTTGACCAGCTTGAGACCCTTGTTCGGGCCGAGGTTCGCATACAGTTTCGCCAGGCTGGCGTTGGCAACCAGAATCCAGGTAATAGCCATGTGACACCCTCCGTTACTGAAAGAGAAGCGGGTTGCTGTGTTGGGTAACAGCACTTCCAGCTTAGACAGGGTGGTGCAGGACTGGCAAGCCCTATTATTACCGTTTCGGGAAATCTGAAACGTGCTGTGTGCCAGTGCCTTGACACAAGCGCGCCATGGCGTCTTCTGCGCAATATCGCCGTTCAGAAAATACCCATTGATAATCCGTTGGCCATCGCTTCACCAAGATCTGCGGCATTTTCGAGGTCCGCTGCGGTGATTTCCTTGCGCACGATCAGTGGCTCGTTGATTGCGCGCCAGCCATATCCGTTGGCGATCCGGCCGATCTCGCGCACCGCGCCGGTACCATCATTACCTGCGCTGACGAAGACTGCAAAGGGCAGTCCGGTGGTCTTGCCCTCGCAAGGATAATAGGTGCGGTCGAAGAAGTCCTTGAGTGCGCCTGACATGTATCCGAAATTCTCGGGCGTTCCCAGCAGCAGGCCGTCACATGCAAGCAGATCGTCGGTGCCGGCATCGAAAGCACGCAGCATCGTCGTCTCGGTTTCGGCCGCACGCCGTGCGCCGGCCAGCACGGCATCGGCAAGGCGACCGGTGTTGCCGGACTGGGTGTGATAGACAATCAGCAGACGTTTTTTCGCACTCATGTCGCGCCGCGGTGCGGGTCCGGCTCTGCCCTCAGGCCAGCCTCACCCGCTGCAGGATCCAGACCGTAGTATGACTTCAATTGATCATAGACTGCGGGAAACGCGTCGCGCAGCTGACCTGGCGTTTCGAAGAAGGCTTCGGACGCGACGGCAAAGAACTCTCCGGGGTTTTCACTGGCGTAGGGATCGAGCGCGGTCATCTCATCTGCATCGACCTGGGCGCAGAGTTTTTCGTAGGCTGGCGTGAACGCGGCAGCCCAGTCCCTGCGCGACATGCGGGCCGGCAGCGCCGGAAACCCATCGGCCTCTCCATTTGCCATGTCGAGCTTGTGCGCGAATTCATGAATCACCACGTTAACACCAATCGGGTGATGCCCTCCGAACCAGGACACCAGCACCGGACCACCAGCCCATGCTTCACCCAGTACCTCGTCGTCGTAGCTGTGTACCACGCCGGCCTCATCGACCTCGTGGCGCGGAATGACGAAATCACCCGGATAGACGATGATGCCCACCCAGCCGTGGTAGGCCTCGAGGCCGATATTGAGTACAGGCAGACTTGCCTGCAAGGCGATGCCGAGAAGGATCTCGTCGGTCAGTTCGAGCCCTTGCGCACCATGGAACTCCTTGTCGGCCAGAAAATCCAGCGCCAGTTCGCGCAGACGAAGCCGGTCTGAAACTGTCAGAAAGGCGAGAAACGGCAGGCCGGATTCGATCCTGTCCCAGAGTTCATTGGGGACCACGGGTCGTGGCATTTCGAGCCCCAACCATTTTTTGATGCGCTTCAGCATTGCGCTAGGTGGCGGGCCGCCGGGTTGTCAGCAGGATGCCGGAGAACACGAGCGAAATGCCGATGAAATGGTAAGCGTATGGCCGCTCACCCAGGAAAATCGCGGCGAGGATGGTAGCGAACACCGGCATCAGGTGGATGAAGAGTGAAGCCCTGCTGGGGCCGACGGCGGCCACGCCGGCGTTGTAGAAAATATAGCCAAGAAAGCCCGGAAAAACTCCGGTGTAAAGGATGCCGGTCAGGGATGCCGCGGACAGCACGATGTGGCGACCGGTACTCAGTTCCCAAAGATAGACTGGTGCAAGCGCAGTGAGGCCGACAAGGGTGAGCGCGGCAAGCATCAGCATCGGGTGCACGCCTTGCGGGCGCCACTGGAGGCCGACGGTGTACAGCCCCCAGACCAGCACCGCACCGAGCATCCACAGGTCGCCGGTGTTGAGACTGAGCCCGATCAGGGTGTCGATGCTGCCACGGCTCACGATGACGGTGACACCTGCCAGCGAGACGATGACGCCAGCGGCCTCGAGTCGGTGCAGGCGCTTGCCCAGCAGCACGAAGGCGAGCGCGATCGTGGCGATCGGAATGAAGGAGTTGAGCAGGGTGGCGTTGGTCGCGGTGGTGTGTTGCAGGGCAAGGTAGGCAAAGGTGTTGTAACAGCCAACGCCAAGAACCCCGAGGACGAGCACTTCCTTCCACGCGGCGCGCAGGCTGGGCCATTGCGCACGCAGGTGGGGCAGGGCGAATGGCAACACGAGGGCCAGGGCAATCGACCAGCGCCAGAAGGCGAGTGCGATCGGAGGGACGTCGCCGCGGATGCCGCGACCGAGCACCATGTTGCCCGCCCAGAACAGAGCGGTGAGCGAAAGCAGCAGATAGGGGTTGGCGGTGAAGCGTTTCATTGCGCGCACTTGATCATGACGAGGCCGGATGATGGCACAGCCGCGCCCGCTGCCATACAGGGAAGGCGGCTGGCAGCCTCAATCCTGGCTGCTGCCACCCTGAGACAGGGGTGCCGGGCAGCCCGCCCCGTGACTCGTCGCGGTTTCGCTCCACAGTGGCTTGAGCAGTGGCGCAATGCCGCGGGAAAGGAGTTGCACCGCGAGCGAACTGGTGAACTGGTAATCGGCTGCATGGGGTTCGGCTGCAAAGGCTGTCAGCGTGCCGAAGAAACGGTCGCCTGCGAGAAAGATCAGCGTCGCCGAACGGGTGACGACACGCGAACTGACCAGGACACCGCCCGGACCATAGACCTCGTAGCGATGGTCCCCGGTTCCCGTCTTGCCGCCGACCACGAGCGGGCTTCCGTCGTCGCGGACAAACGCGCCGCTGAGGCGTCGCGCCGTGCCCTGTGTCGCGACGTCGATCATGGCCTCACGTGCAACCTGGGCGACCTCGGGCGGCAGCACCTGTTCGCCGGGTCCGGGAGCACGCTCCATGTAGGTTTCATAAGGGGTGTCTGCAGCGAAGTGCAGTCGCACGATCCGCACGACGGGGAGCCGGAGGCCGTCATTCACCAGGATGCCAACGAGTTCGGCAAGCGCTGCAGGGCGGTCGGCGGAGCTGCCGATCGACGTGGCGTACGAGGGGGTGAGGGCTTCGAAGGGGTAGCCCAGCCGACGCCAGCGGCGGGCGATGTCGATGAAGGCCTCGACCTCGAGCAGGCTGCGGATACGCACATCCTGGGCATTGCGGTGACGGGTGCGGAAGAGCCAGGTGTAGACCTCGATGCGCTGCTCCTGACTGGCCTCGGTGACCTGTGCGTGGGTCGCGCCGGGGTTGGCCTGAAGGAAGGCGAGCAGCCACAGTTCGAGCGGATGGATGCCCGCGAGGTAGCCACGATCCGGGAGCGAGTAGCGCTCCGGGCCGAAGCGGGAGTAAAGGTCCCGAAGGTCGCCGTCGCTCAACTGTGCTGGTGCATCGAGATGCTGTCGCATCTGTTCGGCGAAGGCCTTTGCATCGAGCTGCGGGCGCACCGAGCGCAGGATGACCGCAAGTCGCCGCGGCGTGACGCGAATGCCTTCGAGTACGCGTGTCAGCGCCTCGTCGCCGGTCTTGCCCTGATATTTGCGCAAGAAGCCGTTCAGGAAAACCCTGCCCTCGCGGTCGGCAAAACGGGTGAGGTAGGCCTTGCGGCGTGGATCGTCGGGATCCTCGAAGATGTCGGCCACGGCGGGATTGTTGCTGACGGTATAGCGCACGATGTCGCGCATCATGCGGATGAAGACCAGGTTGACCGAGTGGCGGAAGGCGACCTGCACCGGCAGGATCTTGTTGTTATCGTCGCGGCTGAAGTTATCGAAACTGTGCAGGCCACCGCCGGTAAAGAATCTCTCGCCGGGATTGGCCGAGTAGGTGCGCTGCATGGCGGCATCGAGCATGGGACGAAGCCTGCGTTCGTCGGTCGAGGCCAGATAGTCCAGCGCCCAGTTCAGCAGCGGGTTGTTCGAACTGCGCGGGGTGCTCCGCAGGGTTTCGCGGCTGTGCGCGCCGTACAGTGTGTGAAGCTCGGCGACGATCTCCAGATAGGTCACCAGGGTTCTGAGCTTGGCGGTCGATCCGAGGTCGAGTTTGGCGCCTTCGTTGATGTCGAAGGGCTGATCATAGCTGTCGGTCTGAACACGCAGGAGATTGGCCGTGCCGACGCGTTCGTAAAGCGTGAAGCTGAACAGGACGCGCGAAGGGTCCTGCCCGGGGGCGAACATGCGCGGCCCGATCAGTCCGAGCGCTTCCGCCTGGGCGGGATCGCTGATGCTGCGCAACAGGCTCGTCACCGTCGATTGAATGCCACCGTGCAGCGTGCTGCCGGCGGTGAGATCGAGCCGGTCGAGATCGTAGAAGCGCGCAACGCCAAGCTGGCTGGACAGATGGGTGCGCAGCGCGTTGCCCGCCTTGCGGGTAACGAAGGCGGTCTGGGGAGGGACTGCCGGCCCCTCACGCAGCTTGAGCGGCACAGCCAGCGCCGCATCGCGAAGCGCTGGCTGAATGATGCCGGCTTCGGTAAGTAGGCGCAGGTAGCTGTCGGTAAGACCGCCGAGGCTCCGTGCGTTGCCGGCAAGATAATAGGACGGACGGCGTTGCGCGATCATCAGGGACAGGGCCTGCTTGTAGGCGAGCGCCTGTCTCAGCAGATCCTCATCGCCTGAATCCTGAAACCTGATCTTGCGCGTGCCCGAAGAGTTTGACTGCGCCTCGAGCAAGGCATTGACTTCGCCGAAGTCTCTTTCGTACCAGGCCCACAGCCCGTCGCCGATGCCGTTGACCTCGCCAAAGCCGGTCTTTGCCGAAAGCGGTACGGTGTTGAGGTAGTCGGTGACGATGCGCCTGCGGGCGGTGAGGGTGTCCTCGCCCTCGAGGTAGGACCTCAGGGACGCACTGGCCATCTGCTTGAGCTTCTGCTCGCGTGAGGTGGTGCGCCCATCCGGCGAGTGGCGATACTTCTCGATCTGTGTGGCCAGCGTGCTGCCGCCCGGGGCGCTGCGGTCCTCGTCGATCAGGCCGAGGAGCTGGTCGAAGGCGGCACGTGCGAAGCGGTCCCACTCGACCGCGGGATTGCGTTTGGGGCGACCGGGGTCGAGCAGTTCGCGGTTTTCGATGAACAGCAAGGTGTCGACAAGGATGCGGGGCACATCCTCGAAGCCCGGGTAGGTGCGCTCCGGGTAGCGTGACACGTGCAGCGGGTTCGCCTGGCAGTCGAGCAGGGTAAGGCCGCCCTGATTCTTTTCGCGGTAGATCGGAAACAGACCTAGGTCGTTCAGCTCCACGAGGCGGGCGCTCGCGCGCGCCTGCTGGGTGACGGTATAGCCCCTGCTGCTGAGACGCTGCACGAAGGCAGGCATCTGGTTGTATCCAAGGCGGCTGTCGTAGGGGCCGGGCGGTGCGGGCAGGAGTTCGCCTGCACCCGGCGCCAGCTGGAAACCGGTTTCAGCTGCAATCCTGCTGAGATGGCGCGCCTGCAGGGCGGAGGTGCGCATCTCCTCCGCAAGCAGCATGATGCCGGCGACGATGGCGGCGACAATACACAGCAGGACGAGCCATCGCAGCGGTCGGGCGCGTTGGGCGGGACGGGCTTCGGAAGTTTGCTGCATGAGGGGCGGGAATTGAGTGACAGGTAGAGCGATGCCGTGGGCATCGGAGGAAATCCGTGTGGATGTTAGCACTGCCCCGCATCCGATATGGGATAATCGCTCGCATGGTTTTCGTTACACACGCTATTGCCCAGGATGCGTCAGGGCCACCAATCGAACTGCTCGCGGAAGGGCTGACGCCGCTTGAGCGGGCGACCATCGAGCAGGCGCTCGAGCTGGCCGCCGAAGCTTACGAAGACAGGGTGCTGGGCACGGGCGAGTCTGCGTGGACGCATGCGCTCGGCACCGCACTGATCGTCGCGTCCCTCAGGCTCGACGCCGATGCCCGGATTGCTGCGCTGCTGTTTGCAGTCGGCGAGTACATCGACGACGCGACCGAGCAGGTTGCGTCGCGCTTTGGTGTGCACGTGGCGCGTCTGGTGGAAGGCTTGCACAAGCTCAACGGCTTGCGCGTGATCACGCGCAAGACCGCGAGCGCGACCGGGCCGGAGATTCGCGCACAGACCGAAACGCTGCGCAAGATGCTGCTGGCGATGGTCGAGGATATCCGTGTCGTCCTGTTGCGCATCGCCTCGCGCACCCAGACGCTGCGGTATTTCACTGAAACGCCGAGCGAGTCCCGTGTCGATGTGGCGCGCGAAAGCCTCGACATCTATGCGCCGCTGGCCAACCGGCTTGGCGTCTGGCAACTCAAGTGGGAGCTGGAAGACCTGTCGTTCCGCTTTCTCGAGCCTGAGACCTACAAACGCATTGCCAAGATGCTCGACGAGCGTCGCTCCGAACGTGAAGAGTTCATCCACAACGCGATTGAGCGTTTGCGTACAGAGATCGCCGCGGTCGGGATCAAGGCCGAGATCACCGGCCGGCCCAAGCACATCTACAGCATCTACAACAAGATGCGGGCGAAACGGCTCGATTTCTCGCAGGTGTACGACATCCGTGCGCTGCGCGTGCTGGTGGAAGAGGTACGCGACTGCTACACCGTACTCGGCCTGGTGCATCAGATCTGGCAGCCGATCAGCAAGGAATTCGACGACTACATCACCAAACCGAAGGGCAACAACTACCAGTCGCTGCATACGGCCGTGCTGGCCGGTGACGGTCGTGCGCTCGAGGTGCAGGTTCGTACCTACGACATGCACAAGCACGCCGAGCTTGGCGTCGCAGCCCACTGGCGCTACAAGGAAGGCAGCGGCCACGGCGGCGATTACGACGACAAGATCGCGCTTCTGCGCAATCTGCTGTCGTGGCGCGACGAAGTGGCGGATTCTGCGCAATGGCTCGAACAGTTCAAGCGCGCCTCGCTCGACGACACCCTGTACGTGCTGACGCCTCAGGGGCGGGTTGTCGACCTGCCCCGCGGCGCCACCCCGATCGACTTCGCCTACCGCCTGCACACCGACGTCGGCCACCATTGCCGGGGGGCCAAGATCGACGGTCATCTGGTCACGCTGAACACACCGCTCGAGAACGGTCAGACGGTCGAGATCATGACCGCGAAGGAGGGGGGGCCCTCCCGCGACTGGCTCGATCCGCGGCAGCACTACGTCGTCACATCGCGTGCAAAAACCAAGATCAAGCAGTATTTCAGTGCACAGGACGAAGAAGAACTGCTGATTCGGGGGCGGAGTTTCGTGGCGCGCGAGATGCAGCGCGATGGTCACTCCCAGGCCAATATCGAAGGCCTCGCGGACCGCCTCGGGTTCAAGAACGCCGATGCGCTCTACGTTGCTGCCGGACGCGGCGAGGTTGGACCGCGTGCGGTTCAGATGGCCCTGCGGGAAGCCGATGCACCGGCTGAGGCGCACGAAGAGCCTGAAATGGTGGTCGGACGCAGTCGCACGGGCGACAACTCCGACAAGATCCTGATTGTCGGTGTTGGAAAGCTGCTGACCTCCCTGTCGCGCTGCTGCAAACCCGCACCGCCCGATGCGATCGAAGGTTTCGTGACCCGCGGGCGCGGCATTTCCATTCACCGTGTCGACTGCCACGATTTCCAGCTGCTTGCGCGCCAGCAGCCCGAACGCGTCATTGCCGCCGAGTGGGGCGACCAGGCGTACAACAACCGTCAGGCGGTGTTTCCTGTTGATGTCGCGGTGCAGGCGAGCGATCGCCAGGGGCTGTTGCGCGACATCTCCGAAGTGCTGTCGCGCGAAAAGCTCAATGTGACGGCGGTCAATACCCTCACCAAGAAAGGTACGGCCTTCATGCGCTTCACCATGGAGGTTGGCGGCATCACCCAGCTGCAGCGTGCGATCACGCTGATTCGCGAGGTGAATGGCGTGATCGACGCCCAGCGCAAGTAAAAACAGGACTGCCCGGTTGCATGCGTTGCAGACCGGGCAGTTTCAGTCGATGGTGAGCGCGACTCAGCGCACGACTCAGCGTGCAGCCAACTCACCCAGCAGGATCATCTGCGCCATGCGGCGGGTACCACGCGGCATCTTCTTCTTGTAACTGCCGTCCGACTGCATCTCCCACGACTGGCTGTTGTCACCCAAGTAGGGGCGAAGGCCTTCCTTCATGACCCGGCGTTTGATGCGCGGATCGAGAATCGGGAAGGCAATCTCGATGCGGCGGAAGAAGTTTCGATCCATCCAGTCGGCACTCGACAGATACATCTGATCCTCACCGTCGGCATGGAAGTGGAAGATGCGGTGATGCTCGAGGAAACGGCCCACGACCGAGCGCACGCGGATGTTGTCCGACAGACCGGGCACACCGGGGCGCAGCGCGCAGGGACCGCGGATGATCAGATCCACTTCGACCCCGGCCTGCGAAGCTTCATAGAGCGCCTCGATGGTTTCCGGTTCGAGCAGTGCGTTCATCTTGGCAATGATTCGACCACGTCGTCCTTCGGCCGCGATCGCCGCCTCGCGCTTGATGGCCGTAACCACGTTGGGTTGCAGCGAAAACGGCGCCTGCCACAGATGGCATAGCGTCGTCGCCTTGCCGAGACCGGTGAGCTGCTTGAAGACATCGGCCACGTCCTCGCCGATTTCAGGGTTGCTCGTGAGCAGCCCGAAGTCGGTGTAGAACCGCGTCGTACGGGGGTGATAGTTGCCCGTGCCGAGGTGGCAGTAGCGACGCAATCCGTCTTCCTCGCGGCGCACCAGCATCAGCAGCTTTGCATGCACCTTGTAGCCGAACACGCCGTACACGACGTGTGCGCCGACTTCTTCAAGGCGGTTGGCCCAGGTGATGTTGGCTTCCTCGTCAAAGCGCGCCATCAGTTCCAGGACAACGGTGACTTCCTTGCCTTTCTGGGCAGCACGCGAAAGCAGTTCCATCAGCACCGAATCGGTGCCGGTGCGGTAGATCGTCATCTTGATCGCGACAACCTGAGGGTCGTCCGCTGCAGCGCGCAGCAGGTCGATCACCGGCTCGAAGCTCTGGAACGGGTGATGCAGCAGGATGTCCTGGCTGCGGATTGCAGCAAAGATGTCGCGCCTGATGTCGATTGGCTTGGGCAGTCCGGGCTGGAAGTTGCCGTACTTCAGGTCGGCGCGTTCGACCCAGTCCGGAACCTGCATCAGCCTGACCAGATTGACGATGCCGGGCGTGCGGTAGAGGTCGGCGCGGCCAAGGCGGAAGTGTTGCAGGAGGAAGTCCGCCATCTCTTCCGAGCAGTTGTCGGCAACTTCCAGCCGGACCGCGTCACCGAAATGGCGCTGTTGCAGTTCGCCCTTGAGCGACGTGCGCAAGTCCTTGACCTCTTCCTCGTCCACGAAAAGATCGGAGTTGCGGGTAACGCGGAACTGGTAGCAGCCGAGTACGTTCATGCCGCTGAACAACTGCCCTACATGCGCATGCAGGACGGACGACAGGAACACGAAAGTGTAGGGCTGATCGCTGATCTCGTTCGGCAGGCGGATGACACGGGGCAGGGCGCGCGGCGCCTGCACGATTGCTGCCCCCGAGTCGCGGCCGAAGGCGTCACGCCCTTCGAGCTCGACGGCAAAGTTCAGACTCTTGTTGAGCACACGCGGGAAGGGGTGGGCCGGGTCCAGTCCGATGGGCGTGAGAACCGGCATGACTTCACGATTGAAGTAGTCCCTGATCCAGGCCCGCTGCTCGTCATTCCAGAGGCTGCGGCGCAGGAAGACGATGCCCTCGGCTGCAAGCGCAGGCAGGATCTCTTCGTTGAGCATCAGGTACTGGTTGGCTATGATCTGATGCACTTCGGTGCTGACCCGGGCCAGCAATTCGTTTGGCTGGATGCCGTCATTGCTCGAGGCATGACTGCCAAGCCTGATCTGCTCCTTGATGCCCGAGACCCGGATCTCGAAAAACTCGTCGAGGTTGCTCGATACGATGCACAGGAAGCGGAGCCTTTCGAGCAGCGGAACCGTCTCGTCCGCGGCCTGGGCAAGCACCCTGCGCTGGAACTGCAGCAGGGAAAGTTCGCGGTTGATGAAGTGCTCGGCAGGAAAGTTCGATTGATGGACCGGTCTGTACATTTGGCATCCGCTGGAGTGACGTCCCCTAATTATGTGACATTTCTGTTGCATTTCAATGACGGTAGCAGGATTCTTAATGCAATTTCGATCACTGCGGCGCAGCCACCCCGGGTGGTAGAATGCGTGCTCTACGGCGCTTTGGGGCACGGATCCCTCTCCCTCATGATGCAAGACTTGATCGCCGCGATTGACCTCGGCTCCAACAGTTTCCGGCTCCAGGTGGGACGGATCGTCAACGACCAGATCTACCCCCTCGATGGCTTGAAGGAACCGGTACGGCTTGCGGCTGGCCTGTCGCCCGAGAAGTGGCTCGACATGGCCTCACAGCAACGCGGTGTCGCTGCCTTGCAGCGCTTTCATGAGCGCCTTGGCGGGTTCTCGCGCGAATCGGTGAGGGTGGTTGCGACCAACACCTTGCGCGTTGCGAAGAACGCATCCGAGTTCCTGATCCGGGCCGAGGCCGCACTCGGATTCCCGATCGAGGTCATTGCCGGCCGCGAAGAAGCGCGCCTGATCTACGTCGGGGTCGCGCATACGCTGCCCGACCCTCACAAGCAGCAGCTGGTTGTGGATATCGGCGGTGGTTCAACGGAATTCATCATCGGCAAGAGCTTCGAGCCGCTGCAGCTTGAGTCGCTATACATGGGTTGCGTGGGTTACAGCCTCAATTACTTCCCCGAAGGGAAGATTGAAAAACGCGGGCTCAAGGAGGCAGAACTGGCGGCAAGGCGAGAACTGCAGGCGATTGCCCACGTTTACCGCGAGACCGGCTGGGAAGAGGCCGTGGGGTCGAGCGGCTCGGCAAAGGCGCTGGTGGAGATTCTCGAGCAGAACGGCTTGTCCGCCGGGGGCATAACGCGCGACGGACTGGAAAAGCTGAAGACCATTTTCCTGCGCGCCGGCCATATCGACGCGCTCGATCTTCCCGGCCTCAAGGGTGACCGTATTCCGGTCATCCTCGGCGGTTTCTCCATCATGAGCGCGATCTTCAAGGAGTTCGGGCTGGATCGCATGGTGTTCTCCGAGGGCGCATTGCGCCAGGGTGTGCTCTACGACCTCCTTGGCCGTTACCACCATGACGACTTGCGCGATGCGACGGTCTCGGTGTTCGGCACGCGTTACCGGGTTGACCGGCGCCAGGCCGAGCAGGTGGCCGACACCGCCAGCCATCTGCTGAGCCAGCTCGACCCCAGTGGCGAGAAGACCGACGAGACCGATCGCCGCTTCCTGCGCTGGGCTGCACTGCTGCACGAAATCGGCATCTCGGTCGCACACTCCAGTTATCACAAACACAGCGCCTACATTCTCGGCAATGCCGACATGCCGGGGTTTTCGCGCATGGACCAGGGCCGGCTGTCGCGGCTGGTGCTGGCGCACCGCGGCAAGCTGGAACGGGTTGCCGCGATCGATCCGGCGAGCTCGGACTGGCTGCTGATCGCCTGCCTGAGGCTCGCGGTGGTGATTCATCGCGCCCGCGATGCACGTGGCGTGCCGCCAATCACCATGTCACGCGAGGGCAGGGGCTTCGCGGTCAACACGCCCGCAACCTGGCTGCAAAAGCTGCCGCTGACCGCGGCTGCGCTCGATGAGGAGCAGCGCCAGTGGATGTCGGTCGGACGTGGACTCTATGTTCGCAGCATGGCCAGTCGCACGATGGCAGGTTAGGCGTCGATGTCGGGCACCCTCTCTCCTGGGATTGCGATCGATTCGAAATCCGGGGTCTGGCGGCTGAGCGGCGACTGGACGCTGCGCGCACTGTCGCCGCAGCTTGCGTCAATCCGGCAAACGCTGGCGGCGCTGCCCACGGATGCACGCTGGGATCTCGCCGGTCTGAGGCGCATTGACAGCTTCGGGGCGACGCTCCTGTGGGGCGGATGGAAGCGACGCTGGCCGGATGCGGTTGAGCTCAGCGAATCCCACCGGGTGGTCATCGAACGGGTTGCCAAAGCGGATGCCAGCCAGCTTCCCGAAGCGCCCGGCTTCACCGCACTCGATGCGGCCGCATCGCTCGGCTATGCACTTTTCGTCTTTCGCGATCACGTCCTGGCCTTTCTTGCCCTGCTGGGCCAGCTGTGCCTCGACGTCCTGCATCTGCTCCGCCATCCGCGTGAGTGGCCCTTGCTCGAAATCTCGGCCAACCTTTTCAAGGTGGGTGTGAAGGCCATGCCGGTCACGGCGCTGGTGGGGTTCCTCATCGGCGTGGTCCTGTCATACCTTTCCGCGCTTCAGCTCAAGGCCTTCGGTGCCGACGTCTTCATCGTCAATATCCTTGGCCTTGGCATCATCCGCGAACTTGGTCCGGTGCTGGTGTCGGTGCTCGTGGCCGGCCGCTCCGGCTCGGCGATGACGGCGCAGCTTGGCGTGATGCGGGTCACCGAGGAGATCGACGCATTGTCCGCAATGGGCGTTTCGCGCACGCTGCGGCTGGTGCTGCCCAAGGTGGTGGCGCTGACGCTCGCGATGCCGCTGCTGGTGCTGTGGACCTCGGGTATCGCGCTGTTTGGCGGTATGGTTTCCGCACGTATAGACCTTGGCATGAGCTTCGGCTTCTTCATCGAGACCTTGCCTCGGGTCGTGCCAATCGCAAACGTGTTCATCGGGCTGGCAAAAGGCGCGGCTTTCGGTTTGCTGATCTCGCTCGTCGCCTGTCATTTCGGTTTGCGAGTGCGGCCCAACACCGAGAGCCTCTCGTCAAACACGACTGCGTCGGTGGTTTCCGCCATCACCATCGTGATCCTGGTCGATGCGATCTTTGCCATCGCCACGCGTTCCATCGGGGTCCCCGCATGAGCACGGCACCCATGTGTACTGCATCTGACACCTCGGCGGTGATTTCCCTGTCGGGCGTGGTGACGCGCTTTGGCAAGAACCTTGTCCATGACGGACTGAACCTGGATATCGCCAAGGGTGAGATCGTCTCGCTCGTCGGCGGCTCTGGCAGCGGCAAGACGACCCTGCTGAGACACATCATCGGCCTGACGCGCCCGGCTCAGGGTGAAGTCTCCCTTTTCGGCGAGCCGCTGCATTCGGGCTCCATGCATGAGCAGATCGCGCGCCGCAGGCGATTCGGTGTGCTGTTTCAGCAGGGTGCGCTGTTCTCTGCCTTCAGTGTTGGGGAGAACATCGCCTTTCCCTTGCGGGAGGAGCGCATTGCCACCGACGAGGAGATCCGTCAGCTGGTGACGCTCAAGCTCGCCATGGTGGAAATGGAACCGCAGCATGCCCTGTTGATGCCTGCCGAACTTTCAGGGGGGATGGTCAAGCGTGCAGCGCTTGCACGTGCGCTGGCGCTCGAGCCCGAGCTGCTGCTGCTCGACGAGCCGACGGCGGGACTGGACCCCGACCGTAGCGCGAGTTTTGTACGCCTGATCCTGTCCTTGCGCGACGAACTCGGGCTCACGGTCGTGCTGGTGACGCACGATCTGGACACGCTCGCGGCGATGTCGAGCAAGGTGGCGGTGCTGGCAGACCGAAGGATACTGAGTTACGCCTCGCTGGAAGACACGATCAAGGTCGATCATCCCTTTATCGAACGCTTCTTTCGCGGCGCGCAGGGCCGACGTGCATTGGCACAGCTCCAAGGAGAAAACTGAATAATGGAAAATCGCGCCCATGCGATCGCGACCGGTCTCTTTGCCCTTTTTCTGGGCAGCATTCTGGTGCTGTCACTCTGGTGGTTCTCGGAAGACAGGGAGCTGACACGGGACTATCTGCTGGTGTCGAACGGCACGGTAAATGGCCTCAACGTGCAGGCCCGTGTGCGCTACCGCGGGATGTCCGCCGGTAGCGTGACCGATATCGGCATCGATCCGGAGAATCCGCGCCAGATTCTGGTGCGCATCCGCATCCGTGCCGACCTGCCGGTCACGGACAAGACCCGCGCCAGCCTCGGGACGCAGGGCGTGACCGGACTCGCCTATGTCCAGCTCAATGAGACAGGCGATGGTGGGGTCCCGCTGGTGGATGAGGCAGGCAGACTGCCGAGGATTGCCCTGGAGTCGGGGCTGATCGACCAGATTGCCGACAGCGCACTGGCGGCGGCAAAGCGCTTCAAGGAAGTTGCCGACCGTATTTCCATCCTGTTCAATGATGAGAACGCGGATCGCCTGCGCGGCTCGCTCGAGCGCCTTGAGTCCGCCATTGCAGGCGTCGACAAGACCTTCGCCGATGCGCCGCGAACGCTGGCTGCCATCCGCAGTGCGTTCAGCGAACACAACATGGCAAAGCTCTCGAGCACGCTCGCCAACCTTGAACGGACGAGCGCAGTGGCAGAGCCGACGATAGCCGAGTTGCGCGGCCTTCTGGTTCAGCTTTCCGAGATGTCGGCACGCGTCGATCGGGCCGCGATTGCGGCCGGTGACGGTTTAATCGACGGCACCTTGCCCCAACTGAACGAACTGCTGCGCGACCTGACCGTTACCTCGCGGAGGCTCGGACGCTTGATCGAAGAAGTCGAAGCGACGCCCCAGATGTTGTTGACCGGACCGGCAGAACGCACGCCAGGGCCTGGCGAGGCCGGTTTCCAGGGGCGCTGATGACCCACTGATTAGCCCGAGAAATGCCCCCCGTGATGAAGGACACCATGCAAGCCTACTTCAAACTGTTGTTGATTCCGTTTCTCGGCATGCTGCTGGCCGCCTGCAATGGCCTGGTCGTGGCACCCAAAGCTGTTGCGATGTACGATCTCGGAATCGTCGAGATGCTCGAAATGCCGCCGGGGCGGGCACCGGCACAGATCCAGTTGCGTGCGCCGTCGTGGCTCAACAGTTCTGCAATGCAGTACCGGCTGGAATGGGACCGCCCTTTCCAGCGGAGGGCTTTCGTCGAGAGCAGATGGGTTGCGAATCCGTCCGAGCTGCTTGCGCGTTCGCTTGATCGTGCAATCCTGGGAGGCAGTCCGGTTGCCAACGAGTGCAGGCTCCGGATCGAGCTCGATGAATTCGTCCAGATTTTCGACAGCGAAACCAGCGCACGGGTTGAGATCGTGGCGCGCGCGGCCTGGCTTCCGGCCCGAAGCGACAGGGTGCTGGCACGCAAGGAGTTCCGGCTCACGCAGGACAGCATACCGGCCACGGCAGAGCAGGGCGTCGCAGCCTACCGTCGCCTGACAAGACAGCTGTCGCTTGATCTGGCCGAATGGCTCGAGGAGCTTGACCGCACATCAGGACAGGGGTTGAATGGACGGGCGCAATGTCGTGCCTGACATATTTTCGCGTCATTGCAGCAAGAATGCAGACCACAAAAATATTGCGGCGGGAGTCAAGATGACCGAGAGGAAAGTGTCGCCCTACGACCAGGGCCTGGACAAGAATGCAGCAAACTATGTGCCGATCACGCCGCTCACCTTCATTGAGCGCAGCGCGTATATCTACCCCGATCGCGTTGCGGTGATCCATGGTCAGCGTCGTTATACCTGGTCGGAAGCGTATAACCGCAGCCGCCGCCTCGCATCGGCACTGAAGCAGCTCGGCGTTGGCAAACACGACACGGTGGCGGTGGTGCTGAACAACACGCCGGAAATGTTCGAGGCGCACTTCGGCGTGCCAGGGTGTGGCGCAGTGCTCAACACGATCAACACCCGGCTTGATGCAGAGGGTGTGGCCTTCATCCTCAATCATGGCGAGGCAAAGGTCCTCATCACTGACCGTGAGTATTCACGCATGATGAAGACGGCCATCGAGCTGGCGAACCGCCCGGACATGATCGTCATCGATGTGGATGATCCCGAATACACCGGTCCCGGAGAGCGTGTCGGCACCATCGAGTACGAAGCGCTGCTGGAAACCGGCAGCCCGGAGTTCGACTTCGAGCAGCCGGCCGACGAATGGGATGCGATCTCGCTCAACTACACGTCGGGCACGACCGGTAACCCGAAGGGCGTTGTTTACCACCATCGCGGCGCCTATCTCAACTCGATGTCCAACATCGTTTCCTGGGGCATGCCGCCGCAGTCGGTCTATCTGTGGACGCTGCCGATGTTCCATTGCAACGGCTGGTGTTTCGCCTGGACGATGGCGGCCAACGCAGGTGTCAATGTCTGCCTGCGCAGGGTTGATCCGCGTCTGATCTTCGACGCCATCCGTGAGCACAAGGTCACTCACTATTGCGGTGCGCCGATTGTGCACTCCATGCTCGCCAATGCGCCCGAAGAGTGGCGCGAGGGCATCAACCACAAGGTGTCGGGCCTGGTTGCCGCAGCGCCGCCTCCGGCAGCGGTGATCGAGGGCATGGCCAAGATCGGCTTCGATGTCACACACGTTTACGGGCTGACCGAAACCTATGGTCCCGCCGCTGTGTGCGCCAAGCACGATGAGTGGGCCGAGCTGCCGCTGGCGGAACAGGTCGTGAAGAACGGCCGCCAGGGTGTGCGTTATCACGCGCAGGAAGGCATCACTGTTCTCGATCCGGAAACGATGGAGCCGGTGCCTTGGGACAACGAAACCATGGGCGAGATCATGTTCCGCGGCAACCTGGTGATGAAAGGCTACCTGAAGAACGAAAAGACCACGGAAGAGGCTTTCCGCGGTGGCTGGTATCACACCGGTGACCTCGCAGTCATGCAGCCCGATGGCTACGTGAAGATCAAGGACCGGTCGAAAGACGTCATCATCTCCGGTGGCGAGAACATCTCTTCGATCGAGGTCGAGGATGCGCTGTACCGGCATCCTGCAGTGATGGCAGCTGCCGTTGTTGCCCTGCCCGACGAGAAGTGGGGCGAGGTGCCGTGCGCCTTCGTCGAACTCCGGAACGGCGCATCCGCGACCGAAGACGAGGTCCGTGCCCATTGCCGCGAGCACCTGGCCGGCTTCAAGGTTCCGAAAAAGGTCATCTTTGGCGAACTGCCAAAGACCTCGACAGGAAAGATCCAGAAGTTCGTGCTGCGTGAGCAGGCGAGGTCTACCGCGTCGTTCGAATAAGTTTGTCTAAATAAACATTCGTTCGGGATGGCCGATCGTGAAGCTTCGCGCTAACATGATCGGCCGTTGACGTTAACGTAAACATAAAGGAGGAGACATGAGCGCCGTTCCCCATCCGGTCGATGAACCGATGCTGCTTCGCCGTGACCAAGCTGGTGTGACAACGCTGACGCTGAACCGGCCCATGCAGTTCAATTCGCTGTCACAGGCGATGCTCGAAACGCTGCTTGCCGAGATCGATGCGATTGCTGCCGACAAGAGCGTACGTGTGGTGGTACTGGCCGGAGAAGGAAAGGCCTTTTGTGCGGGGCACGATCTCAAGGAGATGCGTGCCAACCACAACCTCGGCTTCCAGCAGGAACTTTTCCGCCTGTGCGGAAAGTTCATGGTCCGACTCACCGAGATTCCGCAGCCCGTCATTGCCCGCATTCACGGCATTGCGACGGCTGCCGGTTGCCAGCTGGTGTCGATGTGCGACCTCGCGGTGGCTTCCGATGTCGCCAGGTTTGCGGTCTCCGGCATCAATGTCGGTCTCTTCTGCGCCACGCCCAGCGTAGGCCTGTCGCGCAACATGGGGCGCAAAGAGGCCTTCGAGATGCTGGTCACGGGCGACTTCATCGATGCACACGAGGCCCAGCGGCGTGGTCTGGTGAATCGGGTCGTGCCCCTGGATCAACTGGATGACGAGGTCGCAAGACTCGCTGCAGCGATCGTTGCCAAGTCACCGGTAGCCGTGAGCATGGGCAAGCAGATGTTCTATCGCCAGCTTGAGATGGGCATGGAGGCGGCCTACCAGATGGCGGCTGAAACCATGGCCTGCAACATGATGACGAACGATGCGGCCGAGGGTATCGACGCCTTCGTCGCCAAGCGCAAACCCGAATGGAAGGGTTGCTGAGCGCAAGGGCCTGACGGCGGTCATGCTGATCGATACGCATATTCATCTCGACGCCGCGGAGTTCGATGGCAGTCGCGATAGTGTGCTGATCGATGCGCGGACCGCCGGCGTTGGTGCGTTTGTCGTTCCAGCGGTGGATCGTGAGAGTTTCCACCGCGTTACTGCGCTTGTTGCGGCAAACCGCGATATTTACCCGGCGCTGGGAATCCACCCGCTCTTCACCGCTGCGGCAACCCAGGGCGATCTTGAAGTTCTGGAGCACGAGTTAGGCCGCACGAAGTGTGTTGCGGTCGGAGAAATCGGCCTCGATCATTTCGTCGAAGAGGCCGATCGTGAGCAGCAACTGCGCTTCTTCGTTGCCCAGCTTCGCATTGCGCAGCGTTTCCAGCTTCCGGTCATCCTTCATCTGCGGCGAGCGCAGGATGCGGTGCTGAAGCAGCTCCGACAGCATGCCGTGTGCGGAGGAATTGCGCATGCCTTCAACGGCAGCCGGCAGCAAGCGGATGCTTTCATCAAACTGGGCTTCAAGCTTGGATTCGGGGGCGCGATGAGCTTTGAAGGCTCACAGCGCATCCGCCGTCTGGCGACCGAACTGCCACTCGACTCAATCGTGCTTGAAACCGATGCGCCGGACATGGCGCCAGCCTGGGGGCAGGGGCGACCCAATGTCCCGGCCAATATTGCACGCTATGCACGGATTCTTGCCGAGCTGCGGGGCCTTCCCGTAGAAGAGGTGATTCGTGCGACCGGTGCAAACGCCCGCGCAGCCCTGCCCGGACTCGGCGCGAGCGGTGGAACGCCCTAGGTGGAGGCGGCCGCGCCCACGCACGAGCGCGCGATAAGATCGGCAATGTCGCGTTTCAGGCGTGCGACATCGCTGTCGAACTTCTCGTAGCTCATCAGGGAGACCCCGAACACATAGGCGTAAAGGAGCATGCAGCGGCTCGACGCTTCTTCCATTGGCACCCCACAGGCGAGAAAGAGATCGCGTGCGCAGCGCAGGCGGACGTCATCGACCTCTGCGACGATTGCCGCGGCGTCGGCGTCACGGCGTGCCCAGTCGCGCACCGCGAGTTCGATCATCATGCCCCGGCGGCTACGGTTCGCACTATAGACGTCGATGACGTGATAGATCTGCGCGAGCTCCTTGCCGGGCACGGCGGTGGTCTGTTTGATGATGTCGCGTATCCGTCCTTCCTTCCACAGGCCAAGTATGGCAATCAGGAGGTCGCGCCGGTCCTGAAAATGCCAGTAGAAGCTGCCTTTTGTGACCTTCAGGCGCTTCGCCAGTACTTCGACCCGCAGTCCGGCAATGCCTTCTTCGGCAAGGACTTCGATGGCGGCATTGACCCACGCTTCGCGGTCGAGCTGAGTTCTTGGTTTGTTCGGGGTTTTGTCCATACGGCATAGTATTGACGATTCTGTTTCCATACGCTACCGTATGTGACCCGTACCAATGCGTATGGTCGCAGACGTCATACGTATCGGCATGGGTGTAAAGCCTCGTCCGCAGTGACATAATGGTTCGGCTCTTCTGCTGAACAGCGGAACGGGGAGACAACGAAATATCCAAAGGAGCGCGACATTGAAGATTCTGGTCCCGGTCAAACGCGTTGTTGATTACAACGTAAAGGTCCGCGTCAAGGCGGACGGCAGCGGTGTGGACATCGCCAACGTCAAGATGAGCATGAACCCGTTCGACGAGATCGCGGTTGAAGAGGCGGTGCGTCTGAAGGAAGCGGGCGTGGCCACCGAGGTGGTGGCGGTATCGTGCGGCGTGACCGCGTGCCAGGAGACGCTGCGCGCAGCGATGGCGATCGGGGCGGACCGCGGCATTCTGGTCGAGACCGATGTCGAGCTGCAGCCGCTGGCCGTGGCCAAGCTGCTCAAGGCCGTGTGCGACAAGGAAGGCCCGACGCTGGTGATCTGCGGCAAGCAGGCGATCGACGACGACGCCAACCAGACCGGTCAGATGCTGGCCGCGCTCAACGGCTGGCCGCAGGCGACCTTCGCCTCCAAGCTGACCCTGGCCGACGGCAAGGCCAGCGTGATGCGTGAAATCGACGGCGGTCTGGAGACCCTGGCGATCTCGCTGCCGGCGGTGGTGACCACCGACCTGCGCCTGAACGAACCGCGCTACGCCACGCTGCCCAACATCATGAAGGCGAAGAAGAAGCCGCTCGAGACGGTGAAGCCCGACGCGCTCGGCGTCGACGTCGCCCCGCGCCTGACCACGCTCAAGGTCTCCGAGCCGCCCAAGCGCAGCGCCGGTGTGCGCGTGGCCGACGTGGCCCAGCTGGTCGAGAAACTCAAGAACGAAGCGAAGGTGATCTGACATGTCCATTCTTGTAATTGCCGAACACGACAATCAGGCCATCAAGGCAGCCACCCTCAACACCGTCACTGCCGCCGCAGCGCTCGGCAGCGACGTGCACGTGCTGGTCGCCGGCAGTGCCTGCGGCGCAGCGGCCGAAGCCGCGGCGAAGATCGCCGGTGTGGCCAAGGTGCTGGTGGCCGATGCCGCCCACCTCGAAGCGCAGACCGCCGAGAACGTTGCCGAACTCGTGAAGGGTCTGGCTTCGGGTTACAGCCACATCCTGGTACCGGCCAGCAGCGCGGGCAAGAACATGCTGCCGCGCGTGGCAGCACAGCTGGACGTGGCCCAGATCAGCGACATCGTTGCCATCGAAGACGCCGACACCTTCGTGCGCCCGATCTACGCCGGCAACGCACTGGCCACGGTCAAGAGTGCGGACGCGATCAAGCTCATCACCGTGCGCACCACCGCGTTTGAAGCGGCGGGTGAGGGCGGTGCAGCCGCCATCGAAGCCGTCACCGCGCCGGCTGATCTCGGACTGGCCACGCTGGTGAGCCGCGAGATCGTCAAGAGCGCCCGTCCCGAACTGGGCGCGGCCAAGGTCATCGTCTCCGGTGGTCGCGGTGTGGGCAGCGGCGAGAACTACCACGCCATGCTCGAGCCGCTGGCCGACAAGCTCGGTGCCGCCCTCGGCGCCAGCCGTGCCGCGGTCGACGCCGGCTACGTGCCCAACGACTACCAGGTCGGCCAGACCGGCAAGATCGTCGCCCCGCAGCTCTACATCGCGGTGGGCATCTCGGGTGCGATCCAGCACCTGGCCGGGATGAAGGACTCCAAGGTGATCGTGGCGATCAACAAGGATCCGGAAGCACCGATCTTCCAGGTGGCTGACTACGGTCTGGTGGGCGATCTGTTCAGCGTCATTCCCGAACTGACGAAGGCACTGGGCTAAGGCAGGGGGCAGGGCGCACAGATGAATCTTCCGGCTTCGTTGTTTTCGACAACGTGGCACTGGATTGCTGCTGCGCTCGCGCTACTGGTGCTGTATCAGAGTGTTCTGAAAGCACCGTGGAAAAGGCTCAGTCAGGGGACGCAACTCAATCTCCTGCTGGGCTTTGTGATCGGGCTGGGGCTGACCTGGAGTCTGAAGGCCGGGGTCAAGCCCGGGCTCAATCTGCACATGCTTGGTGCGATGGCGGTCACGCTGACACTCGGTCCGCGACTTGCAATCATTGCGCTTGCGCTCACCCTCAGCGTGATCACCCTCAATGGTTCCGTTGAGTGGCAGGCATGGCCCATCAACTTCATGCTGATGGCTGTATTGCCAGTGATGATTGCCCACGGCATTCACCGGTTTGTCGTGCGCTATCTGCCGGCCCATTTCTTCGTTTTCATTTTTGTTGTTGGCTTCGCAGGGTCGGCCCTGACGATCATGCTGCAGGGGGCAATCACCTCTGCGGCGATGGTGCTGTCAGGTGCCTACCCGGCGACGTTCCTGATCAATGAGTACCTGCCCTATTTTCTGTTTCTCGGCTTTGCCGAGGGCTGGCTGAGTGGCGCATTGATCACAGTCATGGTGATCTACCGACCCGAATGGGTAGTGGCATTCGATGACCGCCGCTACCTGTGGAACAAATAAGGTTCTCGGGTCGTTCATAACGCACTATCCGGAGGGAGACCAATGAGTAACTACACCGCCCCGATTCGTGACATGCAGTTCGTGATGAACGAACTGGCCGATTTTGACGGCGTCGCCGCGCTACCCGGTAACGATGAGGTGTCGTCCGATCTTGTGGATGCCATCCTCGAAGAAGCGAACAAGTTTGCCAGCGGTGTGCTGGCCCCCCTCAACTGGAGCGGCGACCAGGAAGGTGCGAGCTGGAACGAAGGCAACGTAAAGACGGCTACGGGCTGGAAGGACGCCTACCGCCAGTTCGCCGAGTCGGGCTGGACCGCACTCGCTTGCGATCCCGAGTATGGTGGCCAGGGCCTGCCCAAGCTGCTGTCTACCGCAGTCATGGAAATGTGGAAATCGGCCAACATGGCGTTCTCGCTGTGTCCGATGCTGACCACGGGTGCGATCGAATCGCTGATGCTTCGCGGTAGTGACGAACAAAAGAACATGTACCTGCCGAAGATGGTGAGCGGCGAGTGGACCGGCACCATGAACCTCACCGAACCGCAGGCGGGCTCGGACCTTGCCGCGGTGCGCACCAAGGCAGAACCGCAGGGTGACGGCACGTATCTGATTTCCGGTCAGAAGATCTTCATCACCTATGGTGATCACGACATGACCGACAACATCATCCACCTGGTGCTGGCGCGTCTGCCCGATGCACCGGAAGGGGTGAAAGGCATCTCGCTGTTCGTCGTTCCCAAGTTCATGGTCAATGCCGATGGCAGCCTCGGGGCGCGCAACGATGTGCATTGCGTTTCCATCGAACACAAACTCGGCATTCACGCCAGTCCGACCTGCGTGCTCGCGTTTGGCGACAACGGTGGTGCGGTTGGCACCCTGATTGGTGAAGCCAATCGCGGTCTCGAGTACATGTTCATCATGATGAACGAGGCCCGCTTCGCGGTAGGCATGGAAGGCCTGGCGCTGTCCGAGCGTGCGTATCAGCACGCGCTGCAGTATGCGAAGGACCGTATCCAGGGCACGGAAGCAGGTGTTCGCGGCGGCCCGAAGGTCAGCATCATTCATCATGCAGACGTGCGCCGGATGCTGATGTCGATGAAGAGCCAGACCGAAGCCATGCGCGCCCTCGCCTATGTGGTTGGCGCTGCAACCGACTTTGCCCATCATCACGAGGATCAGGCTGTGCGTGCACAGAAGCAGGCCTTCGTTGATCTGATGATTCCCGTCGTCAAGGGCTGGCTGACCGAGAACTCGATCGAGGTCGCCTCGACCGGCGTTCAGGTCCATGGCGGCATGGGCTTCATCGAGGAAACCGGTGCGGCCCAACATTTGCGTGATGCGCGGATTACGACGATTTACGAAGGGACGACGGCGATCCAGGCCAACGACCTGATCGGACGCAAGATTGCCCGTGAGAACGGCGTGACCATCAAGGCGCTGCTTGCCGAGATGCGTGAGGTCGAGGCTCAACTCGATGCTTCGGATCCGGCGCTCGCGGCCATTCGCCGTTCGCTGTCGGCGGGCGTTACGGCTGTGGAAGAGGCTGTTGCCTACATCCTTGCGACCTACAACGAAGACATCAAGGCGGCCTCGGTGGGTTCGGTTCCCTTCCTGAAGCTGCTGGGTATCGTTGCGGGCGGTTGGCAAATGGCGCGTGCAGCACTGGTGGCGAAGACGAAGCTCGCCGGGCAGGGTGGAGATCACGGCTTCTACAGTGCGAAGCTGGTGACGGCCCGCTTCTACGCAGACCATGTCATGGCTCAGGCTCCCGGCCTTGCGTATGCCGTTGTAAATGGCGCGACAGGTGCGCTGGAGCTGCCAGAGGAACTGTTCTGAACGAACGTCGCGGCCTGCCCGGTGCGGCAGGCGACTGACAATAAAAAACGGCTGGTGGACTTCTCCACCAGCCGTTTTTTTGTCCCCGCTAAGGCTTACTGAACCTTGGCCTTGGCCCGCAGGTCGAGGATGTGCTTCTCGACCTTCTGCTGTTGCAGACGCTGCTGAATCTGGGGCTTCACTTCCTCGTAAGGAGGCGCCTTAAGGTCACGCACGTCTTCAAGCATGATGACGTGATAGCCGAAATCGCTCTTTACCGGGGTGGTCGTAAACTTGCCCTTGGTCAGCTTCACCATGGCTTCGGAGAAAGGGGCAACGAACATGCCAGGATTGCTCCAGCCCAGATCGCCACCACGCTCCTTGGAGCCGGGGTCGCGCGAGTCCTTGGCCAGATCTTCAATCTTGGAACCGGCCTGAAGCTTTGCGATGACTTCCTTGGCCTGATCTTCGGTTTCAAGCAGAACGTGGCGGGGCTTGTACTCCTTGTCACCCATACGACCCTTGACCGCATCGTATTCCTTCTTGATGTCGGCTTCCGAGACGGCGTTGTTCTTGACGTAGTCCTGCAGATAGGCGCGAATCAGGATTGCCTGGCGCGCAAGGTCCATCTGGGCCTGTACGTCGCCCTTCTTGTCGAGGCCCTTGTTGACGGCTTCCTGGCCGAGAATTTCGCGGCGCACCAGCTCTTCACGCACGGCATCGCGCAGTTGAGGACTATCGGGCGCACCCTGTGCGCGCTGTTCGCTGATCATGGCTTCCGCACGGGCGGCGGGGATGGCCTTGCCGTTAACGGTTGCAATGGACTCGGCCGCGAAGCTCGCCTGTGTGATGAAGCCCGCAAGGAGGGCGATAGCCAGACGGCTCGGGAAAGTTTTCATCGGTGTTCCTCAGTTGGATTGTTTGGCTTCTTCAGCCGTTTGAGCACAAATTGCGAGTGCGTGAATCTCGCTTTTCATCATTTCGCCGAGCGCGGCATAGATCATTCGATGTCGCGCAACGGTGTTCTTGCCGACAAATTCATCGGAGACAATATGCAGATTGTAATGGCCGCCACCGCTTCTTGCACCGGCATGCCCTGCATGAAGATGGCTGTCATCTTCAACTTCGATCAGTGAGGGCTCGAAGGCGGCAAGCCTGGCCCGGATGCGGTCCGGAACACTCACGGCATGACCTTGATGAACGGGTGCACCGACGTCCGCGCGAACACGCCCTCCCTGGCGTAAGGGTCATCGGCCAGCCAGGCTTCGGCATCGGCCTGCGAGGCGAATTCGGCAACGACCAGGCTGCCGACGAAGCCGGCGGGGCCAGGGTCGGCAGAGTCGATCGCCGGCATGGGGCCGACGAGGATCAGGCGGCCTTCGTCACGCAGCTTTTCAAGGCGCAGGAGATGTTCGGGGCGCGCAGCCTTTCTCTTCTCCAGCGAATTCGGAATGTCTTCACCCATCAGAACGTAAAGCATCAGCTTGCATCCTCCTGCATATGCTTTGAAAGGTAGAAGCCTTGCCCAAGCACGAAGGCAAGCATCAGGCCCATTCCGCCGAACAGCTTGAAATTGACCCAGGCTTCTTCCGAGAAGTTGTAGGCCACATAGAGATTGAGCACCCCCATGCAGACGAAAAAGAGGGCCCAGGCGAGGTTGAGCCTGGACCACACCAGTTCGGGGAGTTGAATCTGCGCTTCCAGCATGTTGCGGATGAGGTTGCGCTTCAGCAGCAGGGCGGAGAACACGAGAACGCCACTGAAAAGCCAGTACAGGGCAGTCGGCTTCCACTTGATGAAGGTCGGATTGTGGAAGAACAGCGTCGCACCACCGAAAACAACGATGATCGCCAGACTGACCCACAACATGCGGTCAACCTTGCGGTGCTTCAGCCAGACAATGAGAATCTGCAGAAAGGTGGCGACGATTGCGACCACCGTGGCAATCAGAATGGGCGCCTGAGTGGCGACGATGCCGTCCCCGAGCAGCCTTGATGCGAGTGCAAGCGAAGCGTCGGGATCCGCTCCGGCAAATTTGTAGGCTGCAAAGAACAGGATGACCGGCAGCAGGTCGAAAAGAAACTTCATGTGCGTAATGACTTGATTCTAGGTGGATCGGTTGACTCAGGCCTGCTCGGCCCGGTTCCGCATGTGGTTGGCCAGCGCAGCGAACGAGTCGTGAAGGCGCGCACGCAGATCGGTGTCGGCAATGGTCTCTTCGAGCGCCTGTGTCATGCACATCATCCACTGGTCGCGTTCGGACGTGCCAATGGAGAAGGGAAGATGCCGTGCACGCAGGAAGGGCGGTCCGAAGCGCTCAACATACAGTTGGGGGCCGCCGAACCAGCCGGAGAGAAAAAGAAAGAGCTTTTCAGCCGAACCGGAAAGGTCCTCGGCATGCATTTTGCGGATGCCGTAGGTTTCGGGCAGGTCGTCCATCAGTTGATAAAAGCGCGTGACCAGTGCGCGCACGGTGGGCTCGCCACCGATTTCATCGTAGGGCGTGGTGACAGGTAACGTGTTTGAATCAGGCTGCATGGATGTCAATCATATCCTCGTTACGGCCGCAGCGCAGGTTGGCCGGCACCGCCTCGTCTATGAGGCGGGGGCGCGGCAGGTTCAGGTTGTTCATCAGCTCGATGAAGGATTCCCGTGTCTGATCCTTGATACGGACATTGCTGAGACGCTCCTGTTCGACCGAGCTTACCCGCATGTTCTTGTAATCGTGCCCCGGATAGATGAGCGTTTCTCCCGGGTGCGACATGATACGGCCGATGCTGTCGAACAGCGTGCCCGCGTCCCCACCCTGGAAATCGGTGCGACCGCAGCCACCGATCATCAGCGTGTCGCCCGTAAACAGGCGGTCGCGCCAGAGAAAGCTTGTGCACCCCGGTGTATGACCCGGCGTGGCGATGGCCCGCAATACCTCACCGCCGAACACGATGAAATCGCCGTCCTTCAGCTGGCGATCCGCGCAACTGATGCCCGAGTGCTCGCCGCTTGCACTGCGCGCACCGGTTACCTCACGCATGCCGGCGGCACCCGTGATGTGATCGGCATGAGCGTGCGTTTCGAGCAGCCAGGCCAGTTGCAGATTCAATTCCTGCAGCAGGGTGAGATAGCGCCCGACGTGTTCCCGCACCGAATCGATCAGAACTGCATCGCCGGTCATTGGGTCAGCCAGAAGATAGGTGAGTGTGCAGCTTTGTTCGTCAAAAAGCTGCCGGAAAACGATGTTCATGCGCGATGGGCTCCAGCCGTAACCGCAGGCATTCTAACGCGGGAGGATGACGATGAGGTGAGCGGAATCCGAAGGATCGCGCGCAAGCCGCCTCCTTCCCGGGGAAGCAGGTCGAGGCGCCCTTCGTGCGCACGTATTACCCGTTCGACGATCGCGAGTCCGAGTCCGGCGCCCTTGGTGTTGCTGCGCGCGCCTTCGAGACGGGTGAAGGGGTGACGCATGCGCTCAACCTGGTCCTCCGGAATGCCGGGGCCGCGGTCAGCGACTTCGATACAGGCCGCGCCGGCCTCCTCGAACAGTGAAACATCGAGCGGTTTGTCCTCGCCCGCGTAGCGCAAGGCGTTGTCGATCAGATTGGCCAAGGCGCGTCTGAGTGAAAGGCTGCGTCCGGGTACTTCCAGTCGATCCGGCAAGGACAGATTCAGTGCGACCCCACGCAAACGGTAGGGCTCAGCCAGATCGGCCACCAGCGCGGACAGGTCGACCGGCTGAGGGGGCTCCTGCGGGGCGCCGCGGCCGAAGTCGAGAAACTGCCCGATGATACGGTCCATCTCCTCAATGTCGGTCACCATCGCCGTCACTTCGTCCTCGGGGGCGCCCGACATTTCGACCCCGAGTCGAAGGCGCGCCAGAGGGGTGCGCAGATCGTGGGAGACTCCGGCCAGAATCAGGGCGCGGTCAGCATCCGTACGTGCAAGGTCGCCCGCCATCTGGTTGAACGCACGGGCAACGACAGCGATTTCCTGCGGGCCGGACTCGGGCAGGGGCTGAGGGGTCTGTCCGCTGCCGACCGCTCTTGCTGCACGTGCCATCTGGCGCAGGGGGGCGCCAATGCGCGAAACGATCAGGTAGGCACCGAGAAGGGCCGCCAGGAGTGCCGCTCCGCCCCATGACAGCCACTCGAGGGCATGGGGCTTCTCAATGCGGTCGGGGGGCACCATGGCCCAGTACTCGTCGCGGTCATCGGGATCGAGCCGGAAGCTGATCCAGAAGCCGTCGAGCGTTTTCCAGCGTGATGCGAACCGGGTGTGCTCGCCAAGGCTGCGCCTCACCTCTGCGATCAGCAGGCGCATCGGACGACTGTCCGGCAGTGGCTGAATCTCGTCCGAGGCCTCGGCTGGATAAACGCGAATGCCCTCGAGCGCTGCGAGCTCGATCAGCAGCTCCCGCCGCCGTGCGGAATCCGCGTTGATCAGTGCGGTGCGGGTGAGGTTGACGACGCTGACGACCATCTGGGCGAGGTCACGGGCGCGCGGGGCTTCTTCGAAGTAACGGAAGATCTGGCTCCAGGCGGCGAGTGCCAGCGTGAGCAGCAAGGCCACGAGCAGAAAGGTCTGCCACAGGAGCGTGCGCGGCAACCACCCCGGCAGGGTGCGAAGCCTGGGCGCACCTGTCTGGGGCGGCCGTTCGGAATCAGTCACTGCTTGCCGGCTTGTTGTCGTCCGGTACAAAGACGTAGCCGAATCCCCACACCGTCTGGATATAGCGCGGCTTTGCGGGGTCGTCTTCGACCAGCTTGCGCAGCCTGGACACCTGAACATCAATGGCCCGGTCGAAAACGCCGTACTCACGACCACGCGCGAGTTCCATCAGCTTGTCTCGCGACAGGGGTTGCCGCGGGTGCTGAAGCAGAACCTTCAGCAACGAGAATTCGCCGGTCGTGAGCTGAATCTCCTCCCCGTCGCGTTGCAGCGTTCGCGTGCCAAGGTTTACACGGATGCGACCGAAGACGACGATCTCATCCTCGGCAGTCGGCGCACCCGGAAGCGGGGGAGGCTGCCGGCGCATCACCGCCTGAATGCGGGCGACGAGTTCGCGGGGATTGAAGGGCTTGCCAAGATAGTCGTCGGCACCCATCTCGAGGCCGACGATGCGATCCACATCATCGCCCTTGGCGGTCAGCATGATGATCGGAATCACGCTTTCCGCTGCACGCAGGCGGCGGCAGATCGACAGGCCGTCCTCGCCGGGAAGCATCAGGTCGAGGACGATGAGATCAAAGTGTTCGCGATGAAGGGCGCGGTCCATCATCGGCGCATCGTTGACGGCCTTCACGGCAAACCCCTGCTCCTGAAGGTAGCGGGACAGAAGGTCGCGCAGACGAGCGTCATCGTCTACGAGCAATACGCGGTATCGAGTTTTTCCGTTCATGACGCGCATCCTATCGTGTGTTCTGGCGCCTCGCCAGCGTTCTCGCGCTCGCGCTCAGCCCCGCTGCGTAACGCTTCGTAAGGCGCCGCCTCAGGGCAACATCCCCTTACAATGGCATCTTCGTTTAGTGCTTTTGAGCTAGGCGGGAGCCTTGTTGTCCGTTATTTTTACGCTTGTACTCACATGGGTGAGTTGAGCGCAGAGTTTTGATCATGATCCCGAAACGCTTCATCTTCCACGCTGGTTCAATTTCCGCGCTGTCAAGGTGCCTGCCTGGCCTTGCCGTGTGTGCTGTCGCGGGCGTGATGAGTGTTTCCGCGCATGCAGAACCGGTGCCGGAGGTGACAGAGATCGTACCTGAGACGATTGTCGTTCGCCCCGCCCAGCGACGTGCCGAGTTGCGTCGAGCACTTGAATCGAACCTGCAGCAAGGCGCGACTCCAAGCCGGCGCAGGCTGAGTCAGGAAGAGCGCGAGGCCCTGCACCGCGATTTGCGTGCGGTCATGCGCAACGTCAACGCAGATCAGGACGACGGACGTTCGCGCTGAAACGGCTGCGCGAGATCAGCTTTCCAAAACAGGCCGATCGGCCTGTCAGCCGGTAGAATATCGGCACCATGAATTTACTCTCCCTCGAAACTTCCTGCGAACACGCGAGTGTCGCGCTGTACATGGACGGAGATCTCCGGGAGCATCTGCTCGAGGGGCACGCCAATCATTCCGAGTACATCCTGTCCGTCGTCCGTCAGTTGCTGGCCGATGGTGGTATCGGGGTGAGCCGTCTGGATGCGGTGGCCTTTGGCAGTGGCCCAGGAGCCTTCACCGGTTTGCGTCTGTCCTGCGGAATTGCGCAGGGGCTCGCGCTCGGCGCAGGGCTTGGCGTGGTTCCGGTATGCAGCCTTGACGCGCTTGCGATGCAGGCGCCCGAAGCAAACGTTCTGGCCGCAACCGATGCCCGTATGGGCGAGATCTATTTTCGCCCCTGTGTCATCGAAAACGGCCTTGCGAGACCGCATGGCGAAGCGGGTTGCGCTGCGCCCGATGGCCTGGACTTGCCGGATGGAAAATGGTGGGGAATCGGTTCTGCCTTCAAGGCTTATGGCGACAGGCTGAGCGATCGCTTTCACGGTCAGCTGCTCGGAAGCAGTCCTGATGCAGTGCCGCGCGCGCGCGATGTCGCGCTGCTGGCCGCAGAGCAGGTCAGCCTCGGAAAGCTCTTGGCGGCCGAACACGCTGCACCACTTTACGTGCGCGACAAGGTCGCACTGACAACCGCCGAGCGGCTCGCGCGCGGAGGCAAGGCATGACGGTGTGCGAGACGGCCGTCTTCACGCCGATGTCGGAAGATGACCTCGACTGGGTCAGCGACCGGGAGGCTGAACTGCACCCGTTCCCGTGGTCCAGGGGGAATTTTGCGGATGCGCTTGCTGCCGGGTACGCGAGCTGGATCATGCACGAGGCTGGACGCCCGATTGGCTACAGCATCGTTCTCGGTGTGCTCGATGAGGCGCATCTGCTCAACATCAGCGTCGTGCGCGACGCTCAGGGACAGGGGCGTGGGGCCAGGCTGCTAGCGCACCTGTTCGCAGAGGCAAGGCATAGCGGGGCGCGCGAGTTCTTCCTCGAAGTTCGTCCGTCGAACCAGTCTGCGCTTGCGCTTTACAACCGGTCCGGATTCATCGAGATCGGTCGCCGCAAGGGCTATTACCCTGCAACTGACGGGCGCGAGGATGCGATCGTGATGAAGGCGAGCCTGTGACCCCGCAGCGGGCTGCCTTGCTCCGGGAAATGGGGCTCGCTCCGTTGTGGCGGCTGCGCAGCAGCCCGAAGGCCGACGTTGTCCCCGAGCCCCGGCCTGCAGGTCGCCGCACCGAGGCGATCCCTGCAATGCGGCACGCGCGCAGTGAGTCCGGTGAGCAGGTCGTCAGGCCAACGCCTCAGGAGCGGTCCGTCGAGCAGCGGCCGGCGCCGACCCCTATCCCTGAAGAAGCCGCTCCTGCCGCCCGAGCACCCGAGCCAGCCTCACCACAACAAACGACGCCTGACCCGCTCAGGAGTGCGCGCATCGCCGGGCTGGACTGGGCCGGGCTCGAAGACGAAATTCGCGCCTGTCGCGCCTGCAGGCTGTGCGAGAAACGACGACAGGCGGTGCCTGGCGTGGGCGATCGCAAGGCGAGCTGGATGCTGGTGGGGGAGGGGCCGGGTGCGGACGAGGACCGCCTCGGGGAACCTTTCGTCGGACAGGCCGGCAAGTTGCTCGACAACATGCTCGCAGCGCTGGGGCTGACGAGGGCGCATCAGGTCTTCATTGCCAATGCGGTCAAGTGCCGGCCGCCGCATAATCGCACGCCCGAGGCGGACGAGATCGCAGCCTGTCTGCCCTTTCTTCAGCGCCAGATTGAACTGGTTCAGCCCCGCTTGCTGATTGCGCTCGGGCGGCCGGGTGCGCAGGCGCTTCTGGATACCGCGGTCAGCATTGGTGCTGCGCGCGGAAAGCGCTTCGAACGACAGGGGGTTCCGGTGGTGGTCACCTATCACCCTGCCTACCTGTTGCGGAATCCGCAGGACAAGGGCAAGGCGTGGGAGGATCTGTGTTTTGCGCGCAGCCTGGTGTCCCCGGACTGATGGGGCCCGGGTCTGCGCGGTCAGTGATGCAGATCTTCGAGCTGACTGACGTCGTCCTTCACGCGCTGATTCGCTTCATGGCGGAGTTTGACGAAGAACATTGAACCAGCGACAAAGAGTCCGAAAAGAACGATCACGACATTGATCGAGAACCCGAGCATGATCAGCAGCGCATAGCCGCCGGTCATGATCAGGATGGACAGGTTCTCGTTGAAGTTCTGCACCGCGATCGAGTGACCGGCGCCCATCAGGATATGTCCTCGGTGTTGCAGCAGTGCGTTCATCGGCACCACGAAGAACCCGGCCAGCGCACCAACCACGACCATCAGTCCCATCGCAATGGTGGAGTTGGTAACGACGGTCATCACCAGCACCATCAGGCCCATCGCAATACCCAGTGGAATGACCCTGACCGAACGCCTCAGCGACACGAAGCGCGCGGCGAGGATTGCGCCCACCGCGACGCCGATCGCAACCACGCCCTGCAGCATGGACGCTTCGGACAGTCCGAGGCCAAGGTTGTGCTCCGCCCACTTGATGACGATGAACTGCAGGGTTGCGCCTGCTCCCCAGAACAGCGTGGTGACCGCAAGCGATATCTGGCCGAGCTTGTCGCGCCAGAGCAGCTTCAGGCAGTGATTGAAATCGTGAACGAGGTACAGGGGGTTGTTCTTCAGCGGCTTGTGGTCAACGCCGGTGTCCGGAATGTGGAAGTTGAACCAGGCCGCGACCAGGTAGAGGGTACCGATTGCCAGCACGCTGGCTTCAAACGCCGATGTAACGAAGGGCAGGTTAAGTCCAAGCAGCCAGCCCGAAACGTCTTCGCGGATCAGCACGCCCCCCATCACGGTGCCGACAATGATCGCGCCAACGGTCAGGCCTTCGATCCAGCCATTCGCGACCACGAGCAGGCGATGCGGAAGATACTCGGTGAGGATGCCGTACTTGGCCGGCGAGTACGCTGCTGCACCCAGACCGATCACCGCATAGGCGAACAAGGGATGTGTGCCGAGGAAAAGCATCAGGCAACCGCCGATCTTGATGGTGTTGCTGATCAGCATGACCCGCCACTTGGGCATCGAGTCCGCGAATGCGCCCACAAAAGCCGCCAGTGCCACGTATGACACGGTAAAGAACAGCTTGAGCAGCGGCTCATATTCCGCAGGAGACGCCATATCCCGTAGAAGCGCGATGGCGACGATCAGCAGAGCGTTGTCAGCAAGCGCAGAAAAGAACTGCGCCGCCATGATGATATAAAAGCCGAGCGGCATCGTTGCGGTACACACCGTCGCGTTAGCGGAAGCGCGGTTTATATCACGAAGGGAAGAAACTTGTTACGACCTTGCTCAATCGGGGTGAGTTGAAACGTGATCTGTGGTGTAATTATCGATATAAACAAGGTTTATTGAATAATCATGGCAGATCGTCGGTTGCAAGTTTTTCACGCTGTGGCAAAGCACGGCTCGTTCACGCGCGCAGCCGAACACCTGTTCATGACACAGCCGGCCGTGACCTTTCAGATCAAGCAACTGGAAGAGCACTTCAACACCCGGCTTCTCGAGCGCGGTCATGGTCACATCTCGCTGACTCCCACCGGCGAACTTGTGCTGGCGTACGCAGAACGCATCCTCGGGCTCTCGGACGAACTCGAGTCGCGTGTATCCGAGCTGACCGACGAGTTGTCAGGTGCGATCAACATTGGCACCAGTACCACCATCGCCGCGTACTGGCTGCCGCGCCTGCTCGAAAGCTTCAAGCGCCGCTTCCCGCGCGTGGTGCCGCGGGTCGTTGTAGGCAATTCGCAACTCACCGAAGATCGCGTCGCGGCGCGCGACCTGGATATCGGGCTGATCGAGATCGTTTCCGATCAACCCGCAGTCGAGCGCTTCAGCGCCGCGCAGGACGACCTGCTGGTCATCTGTGCACCGACACATCCGCTGGCACAAGCGACTTTGCTGAAGGCGGAGGACCTGATTGAGCATCCCTTCATCACCCGCGACCCGGGTAATGCGATCAGGGAGCTTGCAGAACAGTTCTTTGAAGCGGCCGGTGTGCCGATGACCGAAATCAACATCTGTGCCGAACTTGGCAGTCTGGCCACGGTGAAACATCTTGCAGCCGAGGGCATGGGCTACGCGATTGCGTCCCGAGCCGCCATCCTGCGCGATCTTCGCGAGGGCAAACTGGTGGGCATCCCCCTCGAACCCAGGCTTTTCACCCCGCTTGAGGTCATCATCCCGCGCGACAAGTTCCGCTCGCGCCTGATCACCACCTTTGCAGAACATGCCTGTGCCGAACTCACGGAAATGGCTGCAACGGTAGCCGAACGCGCATCCGAACAAGGTCTTGGCTGATGGCGAAAGCCAAGTCGGCCTATGTGTGCTCCGAATGCGGTGCTCAGACCCCCCGCTGGCAAGGTCAGTGTCCGCAGTGCCAGGCATGGAACACCCTGACCGAAACCGTCCTTGAGCGTGGGGGAGGGGCGGCACCGAGCCGTTTCGCCGCACTTGCGGGCGCGGCCTCCAGGCTGCAGCCTCTGTCCGCGCTGCAGCCCAGGGAAGAACCCAGAATACCGACGGGCATTGACGAGTTCGACCGTGTACTCGGTGGCGGTCTGGTCGCGGGCGGAGTGGTACTCATCGGCGGCGATCCCGGAATCGGAAAGTCGACCCTTTTGCTGCAGGCCCTGTGCCATCTCGCAGCGGCGCACCCTGTGGTCTATGTCAGCGGTGAAGAGTCGGGCGAACAGGTTGCGCTGCGTGCTCAGCGCCTGCAATTGCAGGCCGGTGAGCTGCAACTGCTTGCAGAGATCAATCTTGAGCGCATTCTCGACACCCTGAAAACCGCTGCACCCCGGGTTGCCGTCATCGACTCCATTCAGACGGTGTATTCCGAAAGTCTTCAGTCTGCGCCGGGCTCGGTCGGGCAGGTGAGGGAGTGCGCGGCGCAGCTCACGCGTTTTGCGAAGCAAAGCGGGACGACGCTGATCCTGGTTGGACATGTCACGAAGGACGGCACCCTGGCAGGTCCGCGCGTGCTCGAGCACATCGTCGATACCGTGCTGTACTTCGAGGGCGACAACCATTCGAGCTTCCGCCTCGTGCGTGCGTTCAAGAACCGCTTTGGTGCGGTCAATGAGCTCGGTGTGTTCGCAATGACCGATCGCGGTTTGAGGGGCGTCTCCAACCCGTCAGCGCTGTTTCTGTCGCAGCATGCAGAGCAGGTGTCGGGCAGTTGTGTCCTCGTCACCCAGGAAGGGACGCGCCCTTTGCTGGTCGAAATTCAGGCGCTGGTCGATGGCGCACAGAGTCCAAACCCCCGCAGGCTGTCGGTGGGGCTCGAACAGACCCGCTTGGCGATGCTGCTTGCAGTCATGCACCGGCACGCCGGTATCGTCTGCTTTGATCAGGACGTGTTCGTAAACGCAGTCGGCGGCGTCAAGATCACCGAGCCTGCGGCCGATCTTGCGATCCTGCTCGCCACGGTCTCGTCCTTGCGCGACCGGCCGCTGAAACAAGGGCTCGCCGTGTTTGGTGAAGTCGGCCTTGCAGGCGAGATCCGTCCCGCGCCACGCGGGCAGGAGCGACTGAAGGAAGCGGCGAAGCTCGGATTCGACACCGCGATCGTGCCCAAGGCAAACATGCCGCGACATCCGATCGAGGGAATGGAGATCCATGCAGTGGAGCGCATCGATCAGGCGCTGGACGTTGCGAAGGGCCTGAGTGAGTGAAGGATCGTCCGCCCTTATTGTCGGCGGCGGCTTCCGCGCCATTAAATAACTTTCGAGAGGAGCATTTTGTGGACTCAGCCTTGGTCATTTCATCTGCACTAGCTGTGCTTTTCCTGATATTCGTTTCAGTCTATTTTCTGAAACGCTCCAAGTCATCTCCGGGAGTGGACCCGCTTGTTAGGGCATGTTTTGGTGACCGTGGAAAGGCGGCCCGCTTGATCGCCTATGAGCTCAAGCTTTCACCGGGCCTTAGTGAGCGCGAGGCCAGATCACGCGCCTTCTCAAGGCTGGAGAAAGACCGTTCACGGTGATCGTATCCTTTTGCGCGCACTTGCATGGGCTGCTTGGGCACGGTTGTGCGCACAATCTGTCAGGAGCAACGGGGATACTCATACGCGCTGGTCGACGCGAAGTGAAAGTATCAGTTTACATAATACACATTATGGTTGTTATGGATTAAGAGCGCAGAGCACGTTGCATCCGAAGAATGCGGTATTTGCTCCGTGCTCATTTCGCGGTGACAATCGCCACCCGTATACGAGTACTGAATTTCCGGCATGAACTCCGCTCCATATTCTCCGCCACCACCCGCGCCGCTGGATTATCTCCATGTCGATGCTTCGATGCTGGTCGTGGTCAAGCCTGGAGGCTTGCTGTCGGTTCCGGGGCGTGGCGCGGACAAGGCTGATTGCCTGGTCTCGCGAGTACAGGCCGATTTCTCCGACGCACTGATCGTGCATCGCCTCGACATGGAGACCTCGGGACTGATCGTGCTCGCCCGCAACACAGTGGCACATCGGTGCCTGAGCCTGATGTTCCAGGAACGTGAGGTTCATAAGCGCTACCTCGCAGTTGTCGATGGCCTGCTTGCCAGCGATGAAGGAAGCCTGGACTACCCATTGATTGCTGACTGGCCGAACCGACCGTTGCAGAAAGTGGATTTCGATACCGGCAAGCCATCAACGACCCACTACCGCGTGATTGCACGCGATGGCGACGAGCTCGTGACTCGGGTTGAACTCACGCCAGTCACAGGCCGTACGCATCAACTGCGGGTGCACATGCTGACTCTGGGGCACCCGATTCTCGGTGATGCACTCTACGGCACACCTGATACGCACAAGGCTGGACGCCTGCTATTGCACGCATCCAGCCTTGAACTGAAACATCCCGACAGCGGCCTTCCGCTTAGTTTTGCGAGCGAACCGCCGTTCTGAAGCCTTGTTGAGCAGTGGGCTCCCTCAGCCTGCGGGCTGAAGATTCACCAGTTTGCCGCCGCTGGATGGCTTTTTGGTGTAGCGGGAGATCGCCAGGTCGTCGTGGCGGATCGCCGGCTGACGGCCGGTGATGACATCGGCCAGCAGTTGCCCCGATCCACATGCCATGGTCCAGCCAAGCGTGCCGTGCCCTGTATTGATATAGAGGTCGGGGTAAGCGGTTGCACCGACGATCGGCGTGCCGTCCGGTGTCATTGGTCGCAGTCCGGTCCAGAACTCTGCCGCGGAAAGGTCGCCGCAACCGCCAAAAAGGCTGCCGACGACCATTTCGAGGGTCTCGCGGCGGCGGGGATTCAAGCCGAGGTCAAAGCCGCCGAGTTCGGCCATCCCCCCTACCCTGATCCGCTGATCGAAACGCGTAATTGCCACCTTGTAGGTTTCATCGAGCACCGTCGAAACCGGCGCGGCGCTTTCGTCTGCGAGCGGGATCGTCAGCGAGTAGCCCTTGAGCGGATAGACCGGGAGGTCCAGCCCCAGGGGCGCGAGCAGGTTGCGCGAGTAGCTGCCGAGGGCCAGCACGTAGCGGTCCGCAGAGAGGACCTCTTCGCCGACGCGAACGCCGATGATGCCTCCACCGCCGGTCAGGATTTCGTCCACTGAGACGCCAAAGCGGTATTCGACACCCAGGTCGCGGGCCATCTCCGCAAGCCGGGTTGCGAACAACTGGCAATCGCCGGTTTCATCGTTGGGCAGGCGCAAGCCGCCGACGAGCTGGGCATCCGCCCGGGCCAGCGCCGGCTCTGCGCGAATGAGCCCGTCGCGGTCCAGCAGTTCGTAAGGAACACCAAACTCTTCGAGCACGCGAATGTCCTGTCGAGCGGCTTCCAGCTGTGCGGCGGATCGGAACAGTTGCAGCGTGCCCTTGCTCCGCTCTTCATAGTGCAATCCGGTATCGCTGCGCAGTGTGCGCAAGGTGTCGCGGCTGTACTCGGAGAGACGCATCATTCTTGCCTTGTTCTCGGCATAACGCTCGGCGGTACAGTTACGAAGCATCTCCATCATCCAGCGCAATTGAAACAGGCTGCCGTCGGCGCGAATCGCGAGTGGCGCATGACGCTGAAAAAGCCACTTCAGGGCCTTCAGGGGAATGCCGGGCGCAGCCCATGGCGTCGAGTACCCTGGAGAGACCTGCCCTGCGTTTGCAAAACTGGTCTCCATGGCAGGCGCCGGCTGGCGATCGATAACCGTGACCTTTGCTCCGGCGCGCGCCAGATAATAGGCGGTCGTCGTTCCAACCACACCGCTGCCGAGAACCAGAACACGCATGAACTCTCTCCTGAACTCAAAGTAGTAGAATTTCGCTAGTTTATTGACTGTCTGCTAGTGAAAGACACTGAAGTGCGATCACAGCTCAGTGGATATCTCCGAAATAATCCCAAAAGCATCAGCAGGTAGTGAAATGCAGAATCTCGATCGAATCGACCGGAAAATCCTCGTTGAACTGCAGAAGAACGGGCGCGTTTCAATGACTGAACTTGCCCAGCGGATCGGCCTGTCGGCGACGCCGTGTACCGAGCGCGTACGCAGGCTTGAGCGCGACGGAATCATCACCGGTTATCACGCGCACCTGAATCCGCAGGCGCTCGGCAAGAGTCTGCTGGTCTTCATCGAGATCAAGTTATCGACGCGCTCGGGCGAGGTGTTCGAGCGCGTCCGCAAGGAGTTGACGACAATCCCCGAGGTCATGGAGTGCCACCTCGTCTCGGGCGATTTCGACTATCTGATCAAGGCCCGGATCGGCGAGATGAGCGAGTACCGCCGACTGCTCGGCGATCTGCTGACGCAGTTGCCGTCGGCAGCGGAGTCGAGAAGCTACGTCGTAATGGAAGAGCTGAAGGAAACGCTGTATCTGGATATCGAGCGCTGAGCGCGTCAGTCTCGTCGCAGCAGTCAGCAGGATCCTGCGTTGCCGCACGAAAACCGCCGAATGCCGAACACGGGGTGAGATGTCCTGCCCTATGTCTCTGGCAGGTCAGTAATCCTGGTGCGAGGGAAGAGACTCGAACTCTCACGCCTTGCGGCGCTGGAACCTAAATCCAGTGCGTCTACCAATTCCGCCACCCTCGCGAGGTGCCGCGACGACGCGCGGTCGCGAATTATACACAGGCACGGCCTTGCATGTGCATCGGCACGGAGCTCGATTGATTGCTTGACCACAGCACATTCCCCGTGAGAGCCTGCGATGGGTATAAAAAATGCGATATGAGACCCAATTTGATGAATGTGCGTGCTGGTTTTCCAATGGCCTGTAGTCGCACGCCGGGGTGGCATACCAAAGAATGAGACAGCGCCTGTACAGTCCCCCTGCAACCACTCAAGTCCTGCCCATGTCGCACCTGGTTAACAGACTTGACCACCAAGTCTTTCCGCTCGGCCGACATGCTTAGAGGTTGGAGAACGCTCTTCCTGCTGCCGGTGATAACTGCCGTGCTTGTGCTTTCAGCACCGGCACGCGCGATGGATATCGCTTTCGCGTTGTCGCATGCGTCCGGTCCGCACCGGATATTTCTGGAGGCGCTGCAACGATCACCGATGCCCCGCTCCCATCATATTGCGGATGGCGGCAGCGTAGACGAAGGCCTTGATAGCGCCGTTCTCGAGCGAGCCGACATGATCGTTGCGGTCGGTGCGCGCGCTACCGAAGAAATACTGAAGAAATTCAGCGCTCCCATACTGTCTGTACTTGTCAGTCGGTCGCAGTACCGCAGTCTGATCGCTGCGTATCCCGATGCGGCGTTGTCTGCCATGGTGCTGGATCATCCCGCCGCAAGACATATGCGGCTTGCAGGCGCGGTGGCGCCCAACGTGCGAACGGTCGGTCTGATCATTGGTCCGGACAGCCTCGATCTGGAAAAGGTGTTCTCGACGGCAGCAGCCGATTCCGGTGTCAGTCTCCTGTCCCGACGAATTGGCGCGGTTGAGGACCTCCTTCCTCAGCTTGAACAGTTGCTGCAGGCGAGTGATGCATTGCTCATGATCCCCGATCCCATCGTTGCCTCTCAGGCTTCTGCTCGCACCATCCTGCTGACCAGTTATCGCTACCGTAAGCCCATCCTTGCCTACTCCCAGGCCTACGTTCAGGCGGGAGCGCTGGCAGCGGTGTATAGCTCACCTGAAGATGTGGCCGGAGATCTTGCGGCGTGGCTGCGCAGTGCTGGAACAGAGAGCTTGCGTCAGCCGCTTGTTCTGAATCCTGTCCGGTTTTCGGTTGCTGTGAACCGGCAGGTGGCGCGCTCACTCGGACTGGATGTGCCAAGTGACACCGAGCTGATTGATCGCATTGCAGGTGTCGCAAGGAAATGAGTTTGCTCAGAAAACTTTCGCTTCGGCAGCGCCTTCTCCTCGTTGGGCTGCTTCCTGCCGCGCTGCTTGCAACCTGTATCGCAGGCCTTTTTTTCTGGCGTGGAACGCAGTCGATCGATGCGGCGCTCGACGATCGCGGGATCGCAATCGTCAGCTTTCTCGCCCCGGCCTCCGAATATGCGGTGATTTCGGGCAACCGACTGACTCAGATGGGGCTGCTGCAGGCCGTGCTGGACCAACCGGACGTTACCGGTGCGGCCCTGTTCGACAGGGACGGAGGTTTGCTCGCCGTCAGCGGTCGTATGGAGCTCGTCCATCCCGGGCTGGTCACTCAGACCGAACATCCCCGCAACATCGGTCGCAATACCAAGCGCATCGGTTACGCAGCTCCGGTCGTGGCCGAACCGCTGGTCATGAACGACGTTTTCGAGCCACAGCTCCGTCAGGGCGGTGCGAGTGAGCCGGAGACGATTGGCTGGGTCTATGTCGAGCTCAGCAATCAGGCAATCGAAGGGCGCAAGCAGAATGTGATCCTGACCGCGCTCAGCCTGTTCATCGTCGGCCTCGGGCTGGCTGGCCTGCTGGCGTCGCGTCTGGCCTCCTCGGTCGGCAAGCCACTGGGAAGGCTGGTGGAGGCGGTCAGCCGCATCGGCGCCGGTGATCTCGACGTCTCGGTGGCGGACGATGCCCCGAGCGACGAGCTGAGAGCCCTGCAGCGCGGATTCAACAACATGGCGCTGTCGATTGCGCAGGCACATCACAATCTTCAGGCCCGCATCGATGAGGCAACGTCGAAACTCGCCTATCAGGCCCTTCATGACCCGCTGACAGGGCTGCCCAACAGGCGCGCCTTCGAGCAGGCGCTCGAGACTGCGGTCACACGTTCCCGCAGATCGGGTGATCACGCGACGCTGTGCTTCATCGACCTCGACCGTTTCAAGATCGTCAATGACAGTTGCGGGCATGCTGCAGGCGATGAGTTGCTGCAGAACATTGCACGTCTGATCCGGCAACGGGTGCGGACTGGTGATCTGATCAGCCGCATCGGCGGGGATGAATTTGCGCTCATCCTCCACGAATGCAGTCCGGCCGACGCACGCGGCCTGGCCGAAAGTTTGCGCGAAGTGGTGTCCACCTATCGGTTCCATTGGGAGGAGCGGCGCTTTACTGTCGGTGCAAGTATCGGGCTGGTGCGAATCGACGGCCGAACCAGTAGCGCGTCCGATCTGCTCGTCGCCGCCGATCTTGCCTGCTATGCCGCGAAGAAGGCCGGTCGAAATCAGGTTGTGGAGCATTCGGCGGAACCCGCCGGCAATCGTCGGAAGACCGACCTTCCGGCGGCGAGCATGGCGCACTCGGGCGTAATTCCCTACGAGCGCCTGTCGCTCTTCAAGCAGTCGATCAGGGCCCTCGACGACGGTCTTCAGAGTGAATGGTACGAAGTCCTGCTCCGGGTCAGCGACACCACCGGTGGCATGCACTCGCCCATCGAGCTGCTGTCCAGCATCGAGTCTCCCGATACGCTGCTCGAACTCGATCTGTGGGTGGCAGAGCATGCCTGCCGCCTGATTTCGCGGCAGTCTGACATCAGACAGTTCAGTCTCAATCTTGGCCCGGCCACCATTGCCAATCCCCAGGCTTACCTGTCCAGACTGGCCTCCCTGCTCGCCGAAACTGAATTGTCGCCCTCGATGGTGATTCTTGAGTGCCCTGCCCGACTGACCGAGCAGGCACCCGAGGAGTGCAGCCTCTTCTTCGAGCAGGCTCACCAGATCGGGATGCGGATAGCCATCGAGAAGCTTGACGGTGGGGCGACCGTGCTGCTGCCATCGCTGCATCCGGACTTCGTCAAGGTCAGCCTGAAAACCCTGGTGGAGTCGTTTGGACTGGAAGCGGGGTGCAACGTCGCGCAGGCACTGTGCGGAATGGCGGCCGCGCTGTCGATTCCGGTCATTGCCTCGGAAGTCGAGGACGCGCTGTTGCATGAATCCCTGAGTGATTACGGCTTTAACTACGCCCAAGGTGAGCTGGTGGCAGCACCTGTGCCATTGACCAACTAGGTTCAGACAGGTGAGCGCCTACATCTCAAGCCGCTCGGCGTATCCCGTCATCTCAAGGTAGCCCTTGCCGATCTCGCTGGGTTCAGTGTCGCCTTCGAACAGCCGCACTGCGCCTTCCCAGTAAATCGCACCGGTCGAGGCCCGGCTGTCCAGCTCCTGGTCGTCCATCAGCGGAACGATGCGGAAGGTGCGCGCCGGCGCAGCGTCTGTGCCTGCTAGATGGAGCGCCCATTCCACCGGGTACGTGGCGCCCGAGCGCGGCGAACGCCACTCCCGCCCCGGCATGAAACGGACCTCATCGGCCTGGAAAATGCGCAAACTGCCGTCTGTTCCACGCAGCGTAGCCGCACTCCAGACCGGCATGCCGTTCTCGCCCCGCATGCGAAATGCCATCAAGGCGCCACCGTCACGCAGGTTGATGCCGATCCAGTCCCAGCCCTGTGCGCCCGCCGGCATGATCTCGCTCGACCATTCGTGATCGAGCCATGCCGTTCCGATGACACGATGGCTGTCCTGGCCCGCACGCAACGCTCCGCTGACTTTCAGTTGCGGACGGCTGTAGTAATAGCTCGCATGTTTCGGGTCTGGAGCCTTGCGGCTGTAGCCCCCTTGCCCGTTCAGCACCGGTGCTCCATCCGGGCGGAGTTCGAGATCGAAGGCAAACTCGCCTGCACCGACCCGCGCGCGGTACACGCCTTCTGTGTCAGGCGCTTCGGACCACGCCAGCGACCAGTCGCGAATGCGCACGTCCGTATGTGCTTCGCTGGCGCTTGCCAGCGGCGGAAGATGGCGCTCAGCGCGTTCCGCGTGCAGCAAACGCCCCTTTTCCGGGTCTGCGATCGCCGCATGCGCCAGCATTAGCTGGCTGGGACTGAAGCGACTGCGGCTTGCCTCCCCGATGCGCGGCCGCACCCGAAAGAAGGTCAGCTGAAAGCCGCGTTCCGCGCCAGCTTCGTCTTGCAGCCAACCGGTGATGTACCACCATTCGGTTCTGAACTCGGGGTGGGAGCCATGATCGCGCGGAAACACCAGTGTGATTCCGGGGGTGACCGCGGGATATGGAGGGCCGGCGCCGCGCAAGGCACCGGTGTCGTCGGCAGCGTGGCAGGCTGCACCCGATATGCACGCGGCGCTGAACAGCCAGGCCGTGAGCGTGCGCGACCACCCTCGCATCATCACCAGTCCTCCCGCACTGCGAGCACCGCAGACTCGCGCATGGCGCGGTATCCGGCCAGTCGCGCCACGATCGTGGCAAGTGCAACCAGCCCTGCCGAGAACAGAATCAAGCCTGCGTAGGGAACATGAATATCCATGCTCCAGTGAAAACTCTGCCGATTGACCACTTCGATCAGAACCCAGGCAATCCCGCCGCCCGCGATCAGCCCGACCCCGACCCCGACGGCAGCCGTCAGCCCGCCTTCGAGTGCAATCAGCCGCCCGACTTCCGCGCGGGTCATTCCAAGATGCCGGAGCATGCCGAACTCGCCCCTGCGCGCGGTCGACAGCGCCGCAAAGGTGCTGGCAATGCCGAACAAACCGATCATGATTGCCACCGCTTCCATGAGATAGGTCACCAGGAATGTACGATCGAAAATCTCCAGGCTGATCTTGCGAATTTCGCCTGGCAATGCAATCTCGACAAGCTCGTCGCCGAAGGTCTCGCGCAGGGCGAGCGCGACGGCATCCGCTGACGCGCCAGGGGCGAGTCGGATCGCGACGTCATTTACCTTCAGGTCGCCGGACATGCTGCGATATAGCTCGCGATCAATGACGACGGCCCCATTCTGGCGCGCGTAATCACGCCACACGCCAGCCACCCGGAACGCCACCATGCGCCCCGCGATCGGCAATTTGATCGTGGCATCCGGGGCCAGCTGCATCAGATCGGCGACGGCTTCGGAGATCCAGGCTGAAGGCAGGCCCGACTGATCCCCATCCAGACTGCCCGACACCAGCGGCAAGCCCCAGCCGCGACTGATTGAACGTGCGATCAGGGTTACGGGCGGACGACCGTCGATGAGTCTCAACTCGGTTGCGCGCACCGTATCGGTAAACTCGACGCCGGGCGTCTTCTCGACCCGCTCGAGTGCCTTGGCGTCGAAGAAGCCGCTGGCGCCGGCACTCGACGCGCGCAGGTACAGATCTGCGGGCAGCACCGTGCTCAGCCAGTCATCCACCGACACCCGGAACGAACTGACCATGATCGCCATCGACACCGCAAGGGCCACGCTTGCGACAACGCCCGCCCCCGCAACCACTGCCTGCCCGGGCGCCGCTGCAAGGCGCGCGTGGGCGAGGCGCCACACCGCACCACGACCAACGGTCAGTATCCGCATCGCGACCCGTGTCGCCCCCGGCAGCGCGAGTACCGCACACGCCAAAGCCAGTGCAACGGCCAGATATCCGCCGACCGGAATCCCGCTCAACGGTGGCAGAAAGCAGGCCAGTACCCCCAGCCCGAAACACAGCAGTGCGAGCCCGCCACGTGACTTACCGGCCCCGAGTACGGCGGCTTCGGCAGCCCCGGCTTTCAGGCCCGATGCGGGCCACATCAACGCCGCATCGCGCGCAGGAACCCATGCACCGGCAATCCCCGCGACAACGCCAAGTGCGACGTAGAAGGCGGTGACGGCGGGCGAGAACTGAAGCGTCGGGCGAATGCCTTCGAAGTAGCCGGCGCCAAGATCGCCGCCGATGAGGCGAAAAGCGAGCCCGGCGAACAGGTGTCCAAGTGCGACACCGGCAAGACCGCCAGCGAATCCGGTGATTGCGCCCTCCAGCAACAGCCCCCGCATCAGGGCTCCGCGGGTCATGCCAAGGGCGCGGAACAGCGCAAACTCGCGCCGACGTCGCACCACCGACAGCCACTGAGTGGAGAACACCAGAAAACCACCAGTGAGCAAGGCGATTGCGGCGAGCATCGTCAGGTTGACGCGATACGCGCGCGAGAGCGCCGCCGCTTCGGTGCCCGAGGCCTCGGGCTGGGCGATGGTGGTACCCGCAGGCAACAGCGGACCCAGACGGGCGATGGCCTGCTCGCGGCCGATACCAGGGGCGAGCTTCAGGTCGACGCGCGTGAGCCGACCGACCTGGCCAAAGGCATCCTGTGCCGCAGCAATATCCATCACACCAAGCACCTGCCCGGTGCCAGCCCCCGGAACCGTGCCTGCGACCCGAAAGCCCACGACTTCGAGCCCCGCCTGCACGCGCAGCACGTTCTCACCTTCGGCGAGTCCTTTCTCCCTCGCCGCGGCACTCAGAAAGACCGTATCGGCTCGCAGGGCCGCAAAGCGCGCATCGCGATCATCCGCCACCGGCATGAGCGCAGGCTGAACCTGTGCGATGCGAAAGAGATCAACCCCCAGGATCCGCAACGTACCCGACCGTCCCGGCAAGCGCGCCTCGACTTCGAGCACCGGGCTCGCTTCCGCCACCTCGGGGCGCTGGGCAAGGTTGAGGTAGAGCTGCTCATCGAAACCGCCCCGCCCGGACCTGACCTGAAGATCGGCTTCACCCGCGAGTTCGCGCATTCCACGCCCGAACTCGTCGAGCGCTGCCTCATGAATCAGCTGCACCGCGAGCCCGAGTGCCACGCCCAGGGCGATGGCGATCAAGGCCAGGGCGGTGGCCAGCCGGCGGCGTCCCAGGCTGGCGGCAAAAAGGCGGATCAAGGCCGGGTTCATTGTGCAGAAGCCATCACCTGCACCAGCCCGTCCTGCCGCAGTTCGAACACCCGGTCGGCGCGCTGTGCCGCTGCACGTGAATGCGTGACCAGTACGCCGGCAGCGCGCCCTTTCCGGATGCTGGTCAGAAGCAGGTCGAGCACATCCATCGCCCGTGCCGGGTCCAGGTTGCCGGTCGGTTCATCAGCAAGCACCACGGCCGGCTGGTGCACCAGGGCCCGCGCGATGGCGACGCGCTGCAGTTCGCCGCCGGAGAGATTTGCCGGCCAGTCGCCCGCCCGCTTGCCGAGGCCCACACGCTCCAGCATGTCCTGCGCACAGCGGTCTGCTTCCGCGCCATGCCGTCCTTGCAGCCACAGCGGCACCGCCACGTTTTGCAGCAAGGTGAGGTGCGGAAGAACGTGAAACGCCTGAAACACGAAGCCGAAACGGTCGCGACGCAAACGGGACAGGGCATCGTCGCCAAGCCCGGCAAGTTCGGTGTCGCCGACGCGGATACTGCCGCTGCTGACAGGCTCGAGACCGGAAATGCAGTTGAGCAGCGTTGATTTTCCGACCCCGGATTCGCCGATGATGGCCACGCATTCACCCGCGGTAACGTCGAGGCTGAGCAGATCGAACAGTTTGCGCGGCGGCACTGTCGCGAGGGTCTTGCAGAGTTTTGCGATTCTGAGCATGGCAACCTGACTGCCGAAGACGTAGAAAGTGCCCGAAGGGCGTCTTCGCTTATACTCCGCCCGCGTCATCCGCGCCAAAATCCGTGCTTCCCGCCTGTTCCGATGCCCGTCGATCACTACGAAAACTTCCCCGTTGCGTCATTTCTGCTGCCGGCTCGTCTGCGCGAACCGGTGGAAGCGATCTATGCCTTCGCGCGCAGCGCGGACGACATCGCCGACGAGGGCGATGCCACCGCGGTGATGCGCCTGGCGCGGCTCAACGATTACCGCAACGCGCTCAACGCAATGGAACGCGGCGAAGCCATCCGCGATGCCACGCTCGCGCCGATGTTCGAACGCCTGGGCCGAGCTGTGCGCGAGTTCGGCTTGCCGGTGCAGTTGCTGCGCGACCTGCTCGACGCATTCAGCCAGGACGTCGGCAAGACGCGCTACGCAGACTTTCCCGAACTGCTCGACTACTGCCGGCGGTCGGCGAATCCAGTCGGGCGGCTGCTGCTGCATCTGTATGACAGGACCGAAGGCGACAACTTTCATCTTTCGGACTGCATTTGCAGCAGCCTGCAGCTGATCAATTTCTGGCAGGATGTCGCGGTCGATTGGCGCAAGACACGCATCTACATTCCGCTGGACGATCTCGCGCGCTTCGGGGTGGATGCGGGCGATATTGATGCTTCACGATGCGATGAACGCTGGCGCGCGCTGCTCGCCTTCGAGGTGAAACGCGCACGCGAGATGATGCTCGAAGGCGCCCCGCTCGCACTGCGACTACCTGGCAGGGTGGGCTGGGAGTTGCGCCTCGTCGTCGCCGGTGGCCTGCGAATTCTGGATTGCATCGAGTCGGCCGGTTACGATGTGTTCCGCCATCGCCCGGTACTGGGCAAGACCGACTGGGTGCGAATCGCCTGGCGCGCCCTGTTTCAAGAGAAAAAACAATGAATCCCCACGATTACTGCCAGGACAAGGCCGCCAAGAGTGGCTCCAGCTTCTACTACAGCTTCATGTTCCTGCCGCCCGAGCGGCGCCGGGCGATCACCGCACTGTATGCATTCTGTCGCGAGGTCGACGACGTGGTCGATGAATGCCACGACGTCTCGCTCGCACACACCAAGCTCGACTGGTGGCGGCATGAGATCGGACGCGTGTTTGGCGGGACGCCGACGCACCCGGTCGGTCACGCGCTTCAGGACGTCAGCGCTCAATTCAGCCTGCCGCAGGAACAACTGCTCGAGATCATCGACGGCATGGAGATGGACCTGCAGCAGACCCGTTATCTCGATTTCAAGGGCCTGCAGCTCTACTGTTATCGCGTGGCCAGCGTCGTCGGCCTGCTCGCGGCCGAGATTTTCGGCTACACCGATCGCCAGACGCAGAAGTACGCGCATGACCTCGGCATGGCGTTCCAGCTCACCAACATCATTCGCGATGTCGGTGAGGATGCACGCCGCGGCCGGATCTACCTGCCAATCGAGGACCTGCAGCGCTTCAACGTCCCCGCCAGCGACATTCTCGAAGCCAAGTACTCGGACAAGTTCCGTGAGCTGATGGCGTTTCAGACGGAGCGTGCCGAGCAGTTCTACGATCAGGCCTTCGCCAGCCTGCCGGCGGTCGACCGCAAGAGCCAGCGTCCCGGCCTGGTCATGGCGGCGATTTACCGCACGCTGCTGAAGGAGATCGCCCGCGATGGCTTCCTGGTGCTCGACCGTCGCACCTCGCTGACCCCGGTGCGCAAGGTCTGGCTCGCCGGCTGGACCTGGATGAAGGGTTGAGATGAGCGGCGTTCCTGCTGTCGCGATCATCGGTGCCGGCTATGCGGGTCTCGCCTGTGCGGTCGAGCTGGCACGCCATGGTATTCACGCCACCGTGTTCGAACGCTCGCTCACGCTCGGCGGCAGGGCGCGGGTCGTCCGCAAGGATGGGCGGGAAGTCGACAATGGTCAGCACATCCTGATTGGCGCCTACACCGAGCTGACGCGGCTTCTGCGCCTGACGGGCGGCTCGCCCAAGCAGCTTGAACGCCTGCCCCTCACATTGCATGTTCCGGGCCGCATGAGCCTGAAGGCGGCCCCCCTGCCCGCTCCCTTCCACCTTGCCGTCGGGCTGCTGCTGGCAAAGGGACTTGACTGGCAGGATCGCTTCGCCATGCTGCGGTTGATGCGCTGGCTGCGCAAGGCCGGTTTCCGTGTCGCAGCCGGCATGACGGTAGACGACATGCTCAGGACCACGCGCCAGACCGCAAACCTGTGCGAGCTGGTCTGGGTGCCGCTGTGCGTGGCGGCACTCAATACGCCGAGCGCCGAAGCCTCGGCACAGATCTTTGCGAACGTGTTGCGCGACAGCCTTGCCGCATCGGCCTCCGCCAGCGAATTGCTGATTCCGCGCATCGATCTGTCGGAGCTGTTCCCGGTCGCCGCTGCGCGCTATCTGGCAACCCGAAGGGGCAAGCTGCGTACCGGAAACGGCATTGACGCGATCACACCGAGTGAGAGCGGGTTCTGGCTCAATGGTGATCCGGGCAGCCAGCCCTGGACCCAGGTCGTCATCGCCACCGCGCCTTACCACGCGACCAGTCTGCTCGCATCAACTGGGGCGTGTGACCGCCTGGTGGCGCAGATCGAGGCGCTGCCGCACGAGCCGATCGCAACCGTCTATCTGGCGCTGGGTGAAGGTCAGACCCTGCCGGAGGCCATGATCGGGCTCGCGGACGGTCCCGCCCAGTGGGCCTTCGATCGCGGCCGCTTCGGGGGTGAAGCCGGCCTGCTGGCCTGCGTCATCAGTGCGCACGGTGAGTACGAAGGCTGGTCGCACGACGAGCTGATCCTCGCCGTGCTTGCCCAGCTCGAGCGCGAGCTCGGACGCCGCCTTCCGGCGCCCCGGTGGTCGCAGGTGATCGTGGAGAAACGTGCGACTTTTGCGTGCCGTCCGGATCTTCTCCGTCCCGGCATCCGGACGCCGGTACCCGGTTTGTGGCTTGCGGGCGATTACATCGACTCCGACTACCCGGCAACCCTTGAGTCGGCGGTCCGCTCGGGCGTCGCGTGCGCCGAGGCAATTCGTGCAAGGCTTGCCGGAAAGCCCGCGCACTCGGTGCGCACCTGAGCCCATTTCGTCCGCCGCCGGATGCATGGCGCCTGAGACACGAGGCAGTGATCGCAGACAGGCTCAGCCTGGCGCTGTCTCTTCGGCTTCGACCTCGGCAAGCTCGCCGGCCGTCATGCGCAGAATTCGACCGCAGCGCTGCGCCAGCGACTCGTCATGGGTCACCAGAATCAGCGTTGTACCCGCCTCGCGATTGAGGTTGAACATCAGCTCGATGATTGCCTGACCCGTGGCCGCATCGAGGTTGCCGGTCGGTTCGTCGGCAAGGAGCAATTGGGGACTGGCGGCAAAGGCGCGCGCAAGTGCGACGCGCTGCTGCTCGCCGCCGGAAAGATGCTTGGGGTAATGCGTGATCCGGCTGCCCAGGCCCACGCGCTCCAGCCATTGGGTCGCAATGCCCTCGGCGTCGGTGTTGCCGGCCAGCTCCAGCGGAAGCATCACGTTTTCGAGCGCAGTGAGTGCCGGCAACAGCTGGAAGGACTGGAAAACGAAGCCGACGGACTCCCCGCGCAGCGCGGCCCGCTCATCCTCGTCGAGCTCGAACAGCCTGGTGCCGAGTATTCGCACACTGCCGCTGACGGGAACATCGAGCCCCGCAAGCAATCCGAGCAGTGTGGATTTGCCCGAACCCGACGCGCCGACGATCGCCACCGACTCGCCCGAACCGACCGCGAAACAGATCCTGTTGAGAATATGCAACTCGCCCTTGCCGTCGGCCATCGTTACACTTTTACTCAGATCCTCGACTTCGAGGACCGGACTGGAGACTTGAATGCCGCTGCGATCCATGCTCACCTTCCTGCTTTTTCTGTTTGCCGGTGCCGCTCAGGCAGCAACGATCATGGTGTGGGGGGACAGCCTTTCTGCCGGCTACGGGCTCAAAGCCGAAGAGGCCTGGCCCACCCTGTTGCAGACGCGCCTGGAGTCGGAAGGGTTCCCCCATCGGGTGGTGAATGCCAGTGTTTCCGGTGAAACCTCGGCCGGCGGACGCTCCCGCCTGCCCGCTGCACTGAACACGCACAAGCCCGACGTCGTCATTATCGAGCTTGGCGCCAATGATGGCCTGCGCGGCCTGCCCACGAAGCTGCTGGCTGCGAACCTCGACGCAATGGTTTCGGAGGCGCGCAAGGCCGGCAGCAAGGTGCTGCTTGTAGGCATGCAGATGCCGCCAAACTATGGCCCTGCCTATACGCGCAGCTTTACCGCAGCCTATGCCGAGGTCGCCCGGGCGACAGGTGTGCCCCTCGTGCCTTTCCTGCTTGAGGGCTTTGCGGACCGTCCCGAGTTCTTTCTTTCCGACGGCATACATCCCACTGCAGAGGCCCAGTTTCAAGTGCTCGACACCGTTTGGGCGTCGCTCAAACCGATGCTCGGACAAGCGACCGCGAAACGTTGAGCAGGTCAGGCAACGGTGAGCACAGGCGAGCCTGCGCGCATGTGGCCGATGACGCGAGCTGCATTGCCCTGCGCCGCCTCGATCAGTGCCAGCACCTCATTTGCAAGCGCTGGCGCGCATGAGATCAGCAAGCCGCCCGAGGTCTGCGGATCGGTGACCAGCTTGCGCTGCCACTCGGACGCATCTCCGCGCATCGAAACCGAAGCGCCGTAGCTTGCCCAGTTGCGGGACGACGCGCCGGTTGCGACGCCGTCGCGAACGAGGTGCAGCGCCTCCGGAATCACAGGCAGGCTGTCGAACTCGACCTCGGCCGCAAGCCCTGCCCCGCGACACATCTCGAGCAGGTGGCCTGCAAGCCCAAAGCCGGTCACGTCGGTCATGGCGTGCACGCCATCGAGCTCGGCAAGTTTTGCGCCGACACGGTTCAGCGTCGTGGTCCATCGCAGCATTTCGGCGTAGCCATCCGCACTGAGGATGCCCTTCTTCAGACCGGCCGACAGAATGCCGATCCCGAGCGGCTTGCTAAGGATCAGTGCGTCGCCTTCGCGTGCGCCGGAATTGGTGCGAACCCGCGCGGGGTCGACCACCCCGATCCCGACGAGGCCGTAGATGGGTTCGAGCACGTCGATCGAGTGCCCACCCGCAACGGGAATGCCGGCTTCGCGACACACGGAAGCACCGCCCTCGAGAATGCGACCGATCACCTCACCCGGGAGCTTGTCGAGCGGCATGCCGACAATGGCCAGTGCAAAGATCGGCGTGCCGCCCATCGCATAAACGTCGGACAGGGCGTTGGTGGCCGCAATGCGACCAAAGTCGCGCGGGTCGTCGACGATCGGGGTAAAGAAATCGGTGGTCGCCACCACGGCCTGGCGGTCGTTGAGGCGATACACCGCTGCATCGTCCGCGGTATCGGTACCGACCAGCAAATCGGGCGGGACAAGGCCGGGCGGCATTTGCGACAGCAGTTCAGATAGGACGCCGGGGGCAATTTTGCAGCCACATCCACCGCCGTGGGAGAATTGGGTAAGTTTGATCTGATCCATGACCTGAAGGGAGTACCGGGCAGTCGGCAACATTGCGACCTTGCCCGTAACAATACATGCAGAAAGGCGTCGCGACCGTAGCACAGCTGGAAACCTTTGACGAGATCATCGACGTCCGTACCCCCGCCGAATTTGCCGAGGACCACGTCCCCGGGGCCATCAACCTGCCGGTGCTGGACAACGAACAGCGGATCGTTGTCGGAACCATTTACAAGCAGAAATCAGCCTTCGAAGCCCGTCGCATCGGTGGCGCGATGGTGGCAGAGAACATCGCCCGTCATGTCTCGGGCTACATGCAGGACAAGCCCCGCAACTGGCGCCCTCTCGTCTACTGCTGGCGCGGAGGCCAGCGCAGCGGATCGTTCGTGACCTGGCTGCGCCTGATCGGGTGGGACGCACAACAACTCGCCGGTGGCTACAAGCAGTTCAGGCACCTGGTGATCGAACAGATCGAGACACTGGCACCGCAACTGCAACTGCGCATGATCTGCGGCGCAACCGGAAGCGGGAAAACGCGCATCCTCGAGGCACTTGCCCGGCACGGCGCCCAGGTGCTTGACCTTGAGGACATCGCGGCGCACAAGGGTTCGGTGCTCGGTGCCCTGCCCGACCGACCCCAGCCGACGCAGAAGGGCTTCGAGACCACGCTGTATGACCGCATCCGCAAACTCGATCCGGCGCGGCCCGTGTTTGTCGAGGCCGAAAGCCGCAAGATTGGCCGCACCCATATTCCGGAGCCGCTGATCGGCGCAATGCGCGCCGCACCTTGCATCCGGATCGAGGCAGAACGCGACGCCAGGCTAAGCTTCCTGATCCGTGACTATGCCTATCTGGGCGATGACATCCCCACCCTGCTGCAGAACATCGAACGCCTGAGAAGTCTGCAGAGCAACGAAACGCTGGCGCGTTGGCGGCAGCTTGCCGAAAGCCGCGACTTGCCGACCCTGTTCGGTGAGTTCATCGACCTGCATTACGATCCGCTCTACCGTCGCTCGCAGGGCGGCAACTTTCCCGGCCTGGCCGGTGCCCCCGCGTTCGAGACCCGCGACCTGTCGCCCGCAGGCATCGACCGGCTTGCGCAGCAGATTCTGGCGAAGCTGCCTGCCTGATCAGGGCAGCACCGTTGCAAGCGCTGGACCGCGAACGGCACAGATGCGCTGGATCGCGGCCTGACGGGGGCTGCTCACGACGCCTTGCTCGAAGGCGACGATCTGCCATCCCGCACAGCGCGTCAGAAGCTCGCCTGGCAGCAGCAGGAAATCGGGGCTCGCAGGCCTGCCAAACTGCTCGTTTCCGGCCATGAAGGTTTCGTAGATCAGCACCCCGCCCTCGGGCAGCAGATCGAGCAGGCGTTCGAAGCCGGGCCGGTACAGGTAGTTGCAGACCACGACTGCATCAAAAAACTGGCCGACATAGGGCCAGTTGCTCGATTCGAGGTCAACTTCACGGGTAGAAATGCCTTCCTCTTGCGCGAGACCAGCCAATGCGTCGCGATTGCGGTCAGCCGCTTCGACGCGATAGCCGTGGCGGGCAAGCCACAGGGCGTGACGCCCTCCGCCGCAGGCATAGTCGAGCACATGCCCGCCCGCCGGAATCAGGGCGCTGAAACGGCGCACCCACGGCGACGGGTCTCCGCCGGCGCCATGTCCAGCACAACCGGATGGGTTACGAGACTGGTTGAATTCGGTCATTGTCCGCTCTGTAAGGCATTATCATGAAGGGAGGCAGCAACAGCAGGTCACCTCATTCTACCGACGCACACGCGTTGATGAAGGAGCAGACATGGTTCTGGCACATACCGGACTCACTCACGGCAAGCGGCAGCCCCGCCCGTCTTACACCGGAATGACCGAGGCCGCAGGGTGAACAGCCCCGACTGGCTAAGCATTCTGGCGTTCCCGTCACTTGTGGTGGCGGGCATGCTCACGCTCGGACTGCTGCGCGGCAAGGCCGACAAACGCGCGCGTCCCGATCGGAAGCTGCTGCAAGAACGCAACCGCTTGCGCGAGCTGCTCGAACTCGCCAGCGACTGGCGCTGGGAGACCGACGACGCACACTGCTATACCGATATCAGCGCTGGCTTTGAGAAACAGACCGGCGAGGACCCGCAGCGCCTGATCGGTCGGGCCCCGTGGGAGAGCCCCGCGATTCACGCTACAGAACAGGACTGGACCGAATATCGTCGACGGCTCGATCAGCATGAACGAACCAGTCTGGTCTTCTCGCACAAGACCGAAGACAACCGAATCCATTACTATGAACTTGTCGGGAGCCCCGTCTTCAAAGCAGGGGTTTTCGTCGGCTATCACGGCATCGGGCGCAGTGTGACCTCGCGCGTGAGTGCCGAGCGGGCGCTGAATGAAAGCGAGCAGCGCTACCACGACGTGGTCGAGTCGGTCATCGAGGTGATCTTCCAGACCGATCCTGATGGACGCCTGAGTTTTCTGAACGGCGTATGGCACCGTCTCACCGGACACACGATCGAGCGCAGTCTGGGGCGGCCGTTTACCGATTTTCTGCACCCCGACGACTGCCCGGGCGTCAGGCACATGCTTGCACAGATCATGTCGGGTGAAATTTCGGAATGCACCTGCCAGACGCGATTGCGCACCCGAAAGGGCGAAATCCGCTGGATCGAGGCCTCGGGACGCCCGCTCATCGGCAGCAACGGTGAGATCAGGGGCATTGCCGGGACACTGGACGACATCTCCTCGCGCAAGGTCGCTGAGCTCACCCTGAAAAACGTCAATCAGGAGCTTGAATCGAGGGTTCGGCTCCGCACCGCAGAGATGGAAGCGGCCAATCGCGAGCTCGAAGCGTTTTCCTATTCGGTGTCCCACGATCTGCGCGCCCCGTTGCGGGCGATCGATGGCTTCGCGCGCATTCTCGAAGAAGATCTCAGCGGGCAGCTCACGCCCGCGACGACCAACTATATCGAACGCATCCGCCGTGCCACCCACCGCATGGCGCACCTGATCGATGCACTCATCGAGCTCGCGCGACTGACCCGGCAGTCGGTGCACAAGGAGGCCGTCAATCTGTCCGAACTCGCACTGCAGATCATTGACGAGATCCGCTCTGAGGAACCCGAGCGCAAGGTTGAGTTCGAAGTTACGCGTGAAATGACCGTCAGTGCGGATCGCGTGCTTGTACGCGTGATGCTTGAGAACCTGTTGCGTAATGCGTGGAAGTTCTCGGCCGGCAAGCCGGACGCAAAAATCAGTTTCGGCGTCAGTCTGGAGGGAGAGCGGCGGGTGTTCTGCGTTGAAGACAACGGGGCCGGGTTCGACATGGCTTTTGCGGCAAGTCTTTTCCGCCCTTTCAGTCGTCTGCACAACAGCGCGGAGTTTGCTGGCACCGGAATCGGCCTGGCGACCGTTCAGCGCATCATTCAGCGCCATGGCGGCAGCATACGGGCAGAGGCAGAGCCCGGTCGCGGCGCGCGTTTTTTCTTCACCCTGTGACAAGCGTCAATTTCCGCGCATCGAAGCCGATACACAATGTGCGGCGCGAAACAGATGAACCCTTTTCGCAACCTAGGGTAATCCCTAGGCAGGCTTATTGTGCACTGCAGTATAATTTGCTCATTATCGATGATCCGTCATGGTCAACCGACCTTGAAGGCCTGAGCCGGCGGCGTCATACCCTTACAGGGCAGCCCTTTCATGAATGAAAAACACTATCTTTCCCCGCTTCTCGAGCCCCGCTCGGTAGCCATTATCGGTGCCAGCGAGCGCGAGAATTCGCTCGGCAGCGTGCTCATGCGCAACATGATCGATGCGGGTTTCAAGGGGCGGCTGTTCGCGGTCAATCCGAAGCATGAGAACGTATTCGACCTGATTTGCTACAAATCCGTCGAAGATGTTCCGCAGCGGCTGGACCTTGCAGTCGTGGCCGTCCGCGCCGAGAAGGTCGCGGCCATCATCGACAGCTGCGGCCGTGCCGGGGTGAAGGCAGCCGTCGTGCTGTCATCCGGATTTTCCGAAGCAGGCCCGCGTGGCGCCCTCTACGAACGCCACGTTGTCGAAGCGGCGCGGCGGCACAAGATCCGTCTGCTCGGGCCGAACTGCCTTGGCATCATGCGTCCCGACCTCGGACTCAATGCCACGTTTGCCCATGCGACGGCCAGCAAGGGCAGCATCGGTCTGATCTCGCAGTCGGGCGCGCTGTGTGCGGCCATTCTTGACTGGGCAAAACCGAACAACGTGGGCTTTTCCGCTGTGGTGTCGCTGGGCACTTCAAGCGACATCGATTTCGGCGAGGTGCTCGAGTTCATGATCTCGGATCCGCGTACCGAGAGCATCTTCCTGTACGTCGAAGGTATCCGCGATGCACGCCGATTCATGAGCGCGCTTCGCGGCGCAGCGCGGGTAAAACCGGTGCTGCTGATCAAGGCCGGGCGTCATCCGGACGTGTCGCGCGCCATTCTGTCGCATTCGGGCGCCCCGATAGGCGACGATGCCGTCTTTGACGCCGCACTCCGTCGTGCCGGCGTGATCCGCCTGTACAACCTTGGCCAGCTCTTTGCCGCTGCCAATGCGCTGTTCTCCCATTTCCGGCCGCGCGGCAACCGCCTTGCAATCATTACCAACGGCGGCGGACCGGGTGTGATGGCAGCCGACCGCGCAATGGATATCGACATTCCGCTGAGCGAGTTCTCCGACAGCACGATGGAGAAGCTCAACGCCATCCTTCCGGCAGGCTGGTCGCGCGGCAATCCGATCGACATCCTCGGCGACGCCGACCCCGAGCGCTACAGCAAGACCCTGCAGGCGGTCATCGACGGCCCCAACGTGGATGGCGTGCTGGTAATGCTGACCCCGCAGGCCATGACCAATCCGAGCGAGGTTGCCAGGACCGTCATCGAGATCGAAAAAACCGCGGACAAGCCGGTGGTGACCTGCTGGATGGGCGAAGAACTCGTGGCGGAGTCGCGCCGCATGTTCATCGAGGCCGGCATTCCGACCTTCCGCACGCCGGAGCCCGCGGTGGAGCTGGTCGGCCACATTTCGTCCTACTACCGCAACCAGAAACTGCTGATGCAGGTGCCGGCCTCGCTCTCCCACCTGTCGCCGCCGTCGGTCGAAAGCGCCCGTCTGGTCATCGAAACCGCACTCAGTGAGCGTCGCAAGACCCTCAACGAAATGGAATCCAAGGCCTTGCTCGCCGCGTTCCGGATTCCGATTGCGCAGACCGTCGTGGCGCGCTCGGCGACCGAAGCCATGGTGCTTGCGGAAGAGATTGGTCTGCCGGTGGTGATGAAGATCGACTCCGCATCGGTGATCCACAAGTCCGATGTCGGCGGGGTGCGGCTCAACCTCACCAGTCTCGCCGTCGTGCGTTCGGCCTATCAGGAGATTCTCGAGGCGGTAAAGAAGAGCCAGCCCGACGCCATCATCAACGGTGTCTCGATCGAACCCATGATCCAGAAGCGCAATGGTCGCGAACTGGTGATCGGTGTCCGCCGCGACCCGGTGTTCGGCCCCGTGATCACCTTCGGTGAAGGTGGCAACCAGGTCGAGGCCAACCGCGACATCGCGGTGGCTCTGCCGCCGCTCAACGGCTTCCTGGTGCGCGACATGATCCGCTCCACCCGGATCGCCGTCCGTCTCGGCGAGTTCCGCAACCTCCCCGCCGTCGACATGGATGCGCTGGAGCTGGTGCTGTTGCGCGTCTCTGAAATGGTGTGCGAGTTGCCGTGGATCACCGGCATGGACATCAACCCCCTGATCGTTGATGAAAACGGCGCAGTAGCGGTCGATGCCCGCATCGTTGTGGACAACGTGTCGCCCACCGCCGATCGCTACGACCACATGGCGATTCACCCCTATCCATCGCACCTGATCAGCAAGTGGACAGTGCCGGACGGCACGGTCGTGACCATTCGTCCGATCAAGCCCGAAGATGCCGACCTCGAAGTGGAGTTCGTGCGTAATCTGTCACAGGAAACCAAGTACTACCGCTTCATGAACACGATGCGCGAACTGCCGCCAGCAATGGTGGCGCGACTGACGCAGATCGATTACGACCGCGAAATGGCCTTCCTCGCCACGATGGACGTCGATGGCGTGGAAAAAGAGATCGGCGTGTGTCGCTATGCAGTCAACCCGGACGGCGAATCCTGCGAGTTCGCCGTTGTCGTGGCAGACGACTGGCAGCATCGCGGACTTGCACGCAAGCTCATGGGCGTGTTGATCGAAACCGCACGTAACCGCGGGCTGCTCTACATCAACGGCGTGTTCCTCTCCAACAACGACCGCATGCTCAAGTTCGTCTCCAAGCTCGGCTTCATCCTCACCAACGACCCGGAAGACAACACGGTCAAGGTGGGCGTACTGCCCCTGCAGGACTGAGCCGGATGAGTGCAACGATCGAACAGGTGGAGTTTCAGGGCCTTGCTGCCCTGGCGATGGACGTTTCGGGCGCGCGGGTGGTGGTGAGCCTGCTGGGTGGGCAGGTGCTGTCGTGGACGCCACGTGGCGGCAAGGAGTGGCTCTATCTCAGCGAGCAGGCGGTCTTTGACGGCAGTGTGCCGATTCGGGGTGGCGTACCGGTCTGCTTTCCGCAGTTTGCCGACCAGGGCACGCTTCCGAAGCACGGATTCGTGCGCACCAGGGTGTGGAGCGTCGTCGAGCAGCGCACCGGCGAGGATTTCGCCATTGCGGTGCTGCGTATCGTCGACGATGAAGAAACACGCGCCATCTGGCCGCACGCCTTCGCCCTTGAACTGACGGTAGCAGTGGAAGACAACCGGCTAGACCTCGAACTCTCGGTCGAGAACACCGGCGACGAGGCGTTTTCGTTTACCGGCGCGCTCCATACCTATCTTCGCGTCAGCGAAGTCGAGGAGATCGCACTCGAGGGGCTTTACGGCTTCAGCTATCGCGATACGGCTGCGGGCAACGTCGTCCGTCGTGAAAGCGGTGAGCGGATCATGGTCGACGCGGAAGTCGACCGCATCTACTGCAAGGTGACCCGTCCGCTTCTCGTGCGTGACCACCGCCGCAGTCTCGGCGTGAATACCGAGGGTTTTCCGGATGTTGTGATCTGGAACCCGTGGGAGACACGTTGCGCCGCACTCGCCGACATGCCCAACAGCGGTTTTCGCCGCATGTTATGCACCGAAGCGGCGGTTGCCGATCAGGCGGTCGAGCTTCCGCCGCACCAGCAGTGGTGGGGCAGGCAGACGCTGGTCGCGCTCTGAGGGCAAGGGGCGATTGTCGTCGCCCCCTTGTCCCGCAGCGGCGCTTGCTGCACCATCGCGCCCTTCATGAGAACCATTGCGCCGTGCTCGCCACGGTGACCCTGCCATGCTCCCCCCCATCGAACACCGTATTGCCGATGAACTCGGCGTTCCCGCCAGACAGGTCTTCTCTGCCGTGAAACTGCTTGATGAAGGCGCGACCGTGCCCTTCATCTCGCGGTACCGCAAGGAAGTCACCGGCGGCCTGGACGACACCCAGTTGCGATTGCTGGAAGAGCGGCTGGGGTATTTGCGCGAACTCGAAGACCGCCGATCCACCGTCATCGCGTCGGTCGACGAACAAGGCAAGCTCACCCCCGCACTGCGCGCCGAGCTTGAAAACGCCGATACCAAGCAACGCCTGGAAGATCTCTACCTTCCCTTCAAGCCGAAGCGCCGCACCAAGGCCCAGATTGCGCGCGAAGCCGGCATTGCGCCGCTCGCCGAGGCGCTGCTTGCCGACCCGACACTTACGCCTGAGGTCGAGGCGGCCCGCTATCTGAACCCGGAAGCCGGCTTCGAGGATGCAAAGTCCGTACTGGATGGTGCGCGCCAGATCCTGATGGAGCAGTTCGCCGAGGACGCGACGCTGCTGGGCGAACTGCGCAACTATCTGCACGATTACGGACTCGTCCGCTCCAGCGTGATTGAGGGCAAGGAAACCGAAGGTGCGAAGTTTCGCGACTGGTTCGACTTTCAGGAGCCGATCGCAAACATGCCCTCGCACCGGGCGCTCGCGCTGCTGCGCGGCCGCAATGAGGGCGTGCTTCGCCTCGGTCTGGAGGTTGAGCGCCCCGATCCCGATGCGCCTCACCCCTGCGAAGGCCGCATCGCGGTGCGCTTCGGCATCCGCAATCAGGGCCGGCCGGCGGATCGCTGGCTTGCGGACACGGTACGCTGGACGTGGAGCGTGAAGGTGTCGCTCCATCTCGAACTCGAACTCATGAGCGAGCTGCGCGAACGCGCCGAAGAGGAAGCAACCCGCGTCTTTGCCCGCAACCTCAAGGATCTCCTGCTCGCCGCACCGGCCGGCAGCCGGACCACGATGGGACTCGACCCCGGCATCCGGACCGGGGTGAAGGTCGCCGTTGTCGATGCCACCGGCAAGCTCGTCGACACCGCAACCATCTACCCCTTCGAGCCGCGTCGTGACCGCGAGTCCTCGCTCGCTGCCCTTGCGATGCTGGCGAAGAAGCACGCGGTCGAACTGATCGCCATTGGCAACGGTACCGCTTCACGCGAGACCGACGCGCTGGCGGCGGAACTGATGCAGCGCCACCCCGAGTTCAAGCTCACCAAGGTCATGGTCTCTGAGGCTGGCGCGTCGGTGTATTCGGCGTCGGAACTGGCCGCACGTGAGTTTCCCGATGTCGATGTCAGCCTGCGTGGTGCGGTGTCGATTGCGCGTCGCCTGCAGGATCCGCTGGCCGAACTGGTGAAGATCGATCCGAAGTCGATCGGGGTTGGTCAATATCAGCACGACCTCAACCAGGGCAAGCTCGCCAAGAGCCTGGACGCTGTCGTCGAAGATTGCGTGAATGCCGTCGGGGTGGACGTCAACACCGCATCGGCCCCGCTGCTGGCCCGGATCTCCGGTCTCAACGCGACGCTTGCGGGCAATATCGTTGAATACCGTGACGCCAACGGCCCCTTCCGCAGTCGCAGCGCACTGAAGGACGTGCCGCGACTCGGCCCCAAGACCTTCGAGCAGGCCGCCGGATTTCTGCGCATCCAGACCGGTGACAATCCACTCGATGCGTCCTCGGTGCACCCGGAAGCCTACCCGGTGGTCGAGCGCATTCTGGCGCGCGTCCAGAAAAGCGTTCGCGAGCTGATGGGCAACGGCAGCATGCTGAAGAGCCTCAAACCCGCCGACTTCACCGACGACCGCTTTGGCCTTCCGACCGTACAGGACATCCTTGCCGAGCTCGAGAAACCCGGCCGCGACCCGCGCCCCGAGTTCCGCACAGCCACCTTCCGCGATGGCATCGAAACGCTGAAGGATCTGCAGCCCGGCATGCTGCTCGAAGGCGTGGTGACCAATGTCACGAACTTTGGCGCTTTCGTCGATATCGGTGTGCATCAGGACGGACTGGTGCACATCTCGGCGCTGTCGAACACCTTCGTCAAGGATCCGCACTCGGTGGTCAAGGCGGGTCAGGTGGTGAAAGTGAAGGTGCTCGAGGTCGATGTTGTCCGCAAGCGGATTGCGCTGACCATGCGCCTTGCCGACGAAGTTCAGCCACCGCGCGGCGATGCAGGCAGCGGTCGGCCCGAGCGCCCCCAGGGGCCCCGCGGCAACCCGCAACGCCAGGCGCGCCCGCAGGAAGCACGCCCCAAGCAAGCTGAGCGCAGCGCCGGCAATAATGCGTTTGCCGATGCCTTTGCACGCGCCCGCAAGAAGTGAGCGGATCCTGACCGCGTTGGAGAGCACGAAATGGACAAGGTAACGGTGATCTACGGCATCAAGAACTGCGACACCATGAAGAAGAGCATCGCCTGGCTTACCGAGCGCGGCGCAGCATATCGCTTTCATGACTATCGCAAGGACGGGATCACGTCCGGCAAGCTGCATGACTGGAGCAAGGCGCTGGGCTGGAAGACGCTGATCAACACCCGCGGCACGACCTGGCGCAAGCTGTCGCCCGAGCAGCAGGCGATCGACACCCAGAGCGCTGCGGTCCAGCTGATGCTGGAGAACCCGAGCCTGATCAAGCGGCCCGTGGTCGAAACGGCATCCGGTCACCTGCTGGTGGGGTTCGACCCCCAACTCTTTGCAAGCTTCATCAAACCCTCAGAGCCTGAAGATCAATGAGCACCCTGCCCTCAAGCTACGTACAGCGTTTTCTGCTGGAAAAACTCGACATCCGCGGTGCGGTCGTCCGTCTTGACGACGTCTGGAAAGCCATGCAGGTCGGGCGTCACTATCCGGCGCCTGTCAGCCGCCTGCTCGGCGAGATGAGTGCGGTATCGGCCATCATCACCGGAAACCTCAAGCAAACCGGACGGCTGACGTTTCAGGTGCAGGGTCATGGTCCGCTCAGGCTGCTCGTGGTCGATTGCAACGCCGAAATGAACCTGCGTGGTTACGCGAAATCGGAAGGCGAAATTACCGGCGATACGCTTGGCGAGATTGTCGGTGATGGTCGCCTGCAACTGTCGCTCGACATCCAGGGCATGGACCAGCCCTATCAGAGTCTGGTGCCGCTGGAAGGCGACAGCATCGCGAGCGTGTTCTCCCATTACCTCGAACAGTCCGAGCAACAGCCTGCGGGTCTCTGGCTGGCCTGTGATCCCTCCGCCAGCGCCGCGCTGTTCGTGCAGCGCCTGCCCGGCGCAGATGCAAAGGACGAGGACGGCTGGTCGCGCATCATGCAGCTTGCGCAGACCGTACGCCCCGACGAACTGCTCACCCTGTCGCCGGAAGTGCTGCTTGGCCGCCTTTTTGCCGAAGAAGACGTAAGAATCTACCCGCCGCGGGCTGTTACCCATATCTGGCCCCCCGAGCCGGAAAAGATCGCAACCATGCTGCAGGGGCTCGGCGAGGCTGAAGTGCGCGCGGTACTTGCCGAACAGGGCGAGGTGCTGGTCCATGACGAACTGTCGAATCACACCTACCGTTTCGATGAAGACGACATCGATACGCTGTTTCAGCCCCCGACCCTGCACTGAAACGCGGCCGGCGTGACAACGATGCCCGTCACATTCTTGCCGTATTCACCGACCCTCAGTAAACTCGCGCGATTAAACGGTAAACTCTGCACATGACCACGTCCGCGCCCAACCGCTCCATCGAGTTTCGCAATACGACACTCGGCGCAACCATTGCCGTCCTGCGCGATACCGAACCCGTCGGCCTGGCCGACTCGCTGCACAAGATGCTCGGCGGCATGCCGGACTTCTTCAATGGCGAAGCCGCCATTCTCGATTTCTCCGGCATCACCAAGGCGCCTGGACGTGTAGACTGGGCCGGGCTGCTGTCCCTGCTCCGACGCTATCAGCTGCAACCGATCGGCGTACGCAACCTGCCCGCAGAGCTCTCGGCCGCTGCGCGTCAGGCCGGACTGGCCATACTTGACAACCTCGAACTGCGCGAACGGCCGGCAAGCGAAACATCCCGCACACCGCCGCCAGCACCCGCTCCAAAGGCGGAGGCTCCGCCGCAACCCGCGGCCCCTTCAGCTCCGGCGTCCCTTCCCAACACACTGTTCGTCGAGCGTCCGCTGCGCTCCGGACAGCAGGTGTATGCACGTGGTGGCGACCTGGTATTGCTGGCAGGCATGAGTAACGGCGCCGAGGTCATCGCCGACGGCAGCATTCACTGCTTCGGCCCGCTTCGTGGCCGAGCGCTGGCTGGTGCGCAGGGAAACAGCAAGGCGCGCATCATTGCAACCAATTTCGGTCCGGAGCTGGTTTCCATCGCCGGCGTTTATCGCACCTTCGAAAAAGGCATCCCTGAGGCAATTGCCGGGCGTGGTGCCATGGTGCGACTGAACGACGCTGGGAATGCACAGACCATAGAAATCGAACCGCAGCAGCTCGACTGACGCGGCATACATACATTCAAGGGGAAAACGTGAAAGTCATCGTCATTACTTCTGGCAAGGGCGGCGTAGGTAAAACCACCACCAGCGCTGCATTCTCGTCAGGACTGGCCCTGCGCGGCTTCAAGACGGCCGTGATCGACTTCGACGTCGGTCTGCGCAACCTCGACCTCATCATGGGGTGCGAGCGCCGTGTCGTGTATGACCTCGTGAACGTGGTCAATGGCGAGGCCAAGCTGAACCAGGCGCTGATCAAGGACCGCCACTGCGAGAACCTCTTCATCCTTCCCGCTTCCCAGACGCGCGACAAGGATGCGCTGACGGAAGAAGGCGTCGAGAAGGTGCTGCATGATCTTGAGCACATGGGCTTCGACTATGTGGTCTGCGATTCGCCTGCCGGTATCGAGCGTGGTGCCGTGATGGCCCTCACCTTTGCCGACGAAGCGATCGTCACCACCAACCCGGAAGTGTCCTCGGTTCGCGACTCGGACCGCATCCTCGGCATCCTGCAGTCGAAGTCGAAGCGTGCCCGCGAAGGTGGCGAGCCGGTCAAGGAACACCTGCTGGTCACGCGTTACTCTGCCAAGCGCGTCGAAGACGGCGAAATGCTGTCGTACAAGGATGTGCAGGAGTTGCTGCGCGTGCCGCTGATCGGTGTCATTCCCGAGTCGGAGTCGGTGCTTCACGCTTCCAACCAGGGCACACCCGCCATTCACCTCAAGGGTTCGGACGTTGCCGAGGCCTATTCCGATGTGGTCGCGCGCTTCCTCGGTGAAAACCGTGAGCTGCGTTTCGTAAACTACGAGAAACCGGGGCTGATGAAGCGCCTTTTCGGAGGCAAGTGATATGTCTCTGCTTGCCCGCCTGTTTGGCGAAAAGAAGAAAACAGCCGAGATTGCAAAGAACCGGCTGTCACTGCTGATTGCTCACGAGCGCAACGGCGGACCCGCGCAACCCGACTTCATGCCGGCTCTCCAGCGTGAGCTGATCGAGGTGATCTCGAAGTACGTTTCGGTCAATCCAGACGACATCAAGGTTCAACTCGAAAAGCAGGACAACTACGAGGTGCTGGAAGTCAATATCGTTCTGCCCGAGGCGGGCCGCTGACACGCGCGGCTCGTGGGCGGGGGCGCCTTGGCGCGGTGTGCGCGACATGATGTCTCGTCTGGTGCCCGGAACGGGACTTGAACCCGTAAGCCATGCGGCGGCAGATTTTAAGTCTGCTGTGTATACCAATTTCACCATCCGGGCGAGCCGCGGATTCTCGCATAGTCACGTCATGCTGCACAGTCCTGTTCGCTGCGAAAACAGCCACGCGGCGCGCTTGCAGGCAACATCGAATCACAGCGGCATGCCATGCTGAAGGATGCCGTTGCTCATGACGTGCTCGGCGTGGCCGCCGACGCCGATGCGGCCAGCATCAAGAGGGCCTTTCGTCGCCTGGCAATGCGGTGGCATCCAGACCGCAACTCCGCCCCCGAAGCGCTGGAGACTTTCAAGCGCCTGCGCGCCGCGTACGTGCAGATGATGGGGTTTCAAGAGGAGGAAGCCGACGACGCGCCCCCCGAGGCGGAAGCCGCTTCCTCCAGTCAATCGAAAGCACGTGCAGCGGATCATTTTCAGGACCTCGAACTGAGTATTGAAGAGGTCTTCCACGGCGGCGAGAAGTCGGTGTGGATCGAGTCGCAGGCCTCATGTGAAGCGTGTGACGGTAGCGGCGTGGTGGAACTGGCGCATAGCCGTCTGTGCTCGTGCTGTCATGGTTCGGGTCGGATCCGCTCCGGATCGGGGCTTGTTGCATGCGCGGACTGCGATGGGCGCGGCTATTCCAAGCGCGCCACCTGTCCGGAGTGCAATGGGTCTGGCCGGCACGGGGCGCGCAGGACCCTGTCTGTGCGCATTCCCCGCGGCATGCTGCAGGGTGAGGAGTTGCGTCTCGAAGGCAAGGGCGAAGCGTCTGACGACGCTGGCGTCCTTCCCGGCGACCTTCGCTTGCGCGTGCGGATTGCGACGCACCCGCTGTTTGTTCTCGAGGGGCGCGACCTCGTCATTACGCGACCGGTCAATGCCTTCCGGCTTCTGGCGGGCGGCACCCTTGCGATTCCCTTGCCCGGAGGCGGCAAGCTTCAGCTCGAACTGGCTCCGGGCACGCCTGAGGCAAGAGAGGTCGCGCTTGATGGCTCGGGCGTGCCCGGGCGAGGCAAGAGGCCTGCGGGTGCGCTTCGCGTAAAACTTGTGCCGCAATTCCCGGATGACCCGAGCCCTGAACTGGCTGCGCTATTTGGCACGCTGGCCGCAAAGGTGGAGGCAGATCTTGCTCACAATGTGCCATCATTGGATGCATGGGAACACAAGTGGCTGCCATGAGCACCACGTGCCGCGACATCGTTGTTCCAATGCTGCCGCGGTAGCAACAGCCGCATTTCGAGGTGCCTCGCGAACACCTCACTTATCAGCACATCCAGAAAGATTTCAACGTGATTGTTATCGACCTATGCTGCCCCCAGGAGCACCGCTTTGAAGGCTGGTTTGCCTCGGCATCGGCTTTTGACACCCAGCTCGAGCGAAAGCAGGTGTCCTGCCCCATTTGTGGCAGCAGCGAGGTTCGCCGGATGCCCAGCGCACCCTATGTGCAGACTCGAAGCACCCCGGCCCCACAGGCGCCGGCCACAGCGACCATGCCGGCCGCGCCGCAGTCGGGAAGCGACCAGGCTGCGCGGTTTGCTGCAACAATACGACAGCTTGCGCGCCAGGCAGAGGATGTCGGCAGCCGTTTCCCCGACGAGGCGCGGCGCATTCACCGCGGGGAAGTTGAGCCGCGGAGCATACGCGGTGCCGCTTCGGGTGATGAAATGGGTGAATTGCTCGAAGAAGGAATCATTGTGCTGCCAGTTCCGCCAGATGAGGATCTGCACTGAAACTGGCAGCGACATCCGCACATTCGTCCACAACAAAACACAAGGGCCCGCCGACACCCGTCAGTGGCCCCCAGTCGGCCTCAAGCTGCCACAGCGCCCTCTCCAGCCAACCCGCATCGCGATCACCTGCATGAGCCGTGATCAGCCCGCGTTTCCTTGCTGCGTTCTCAGCCATATCCGCCTCCTGGTTCAGGCCGCAGGATAGAAATACCGCATGACCGCCCGATGAAGAAGCGTTGACACGGCCGTGACAGTTCAGGGCTGCGCGAGCACCAGGGGCACCCACATTTCGTCGGCACTCAGCCCCCCGTGGACGCCCACCATTCTGTGCGGCCGCTCACCCGGCATGCGATCACTCAGCGTCCATCCAGGCTCCATCAACAGGGTATGCGTGCCACAGCGCTCAGCAAGGCGCGGATTGAGCGGGCCAGGCCCGAAGAAGCCCGACTCGATCAATCGAGCCGAGGGCACGACAACCGCCCTGCCCCGCAACCGATCCCGCGCCAAGGCCTCGAAATCCGGGCCTGCGCCGCGTCTTGCCCGGCAGAATGCGACCCGCCGTTCGCCGAACAGGGGCGAATCCAGCAGCGCAGCCAGCGCGGGCATTGTGCGCAGGTGGAGGTGACGACGATCCGCGGCGTCGATGAAGCCATGATCCGCTGTCAGGATGACAGTCGCACCGCGTCCTGCCAGCCCATTCAACAGTTGCTCAAAGTAGCGATCGATACGTGAAAATTCCGAGACCGCGTTGGGTGACTGGGCGCCGTAGTGGTGGCAAATGGCGTCGAAGCGCGGGTAATAGGCGTGAATGAAGCGCCGCCGGTCTCCGGACTGCAAGGCCGCATCAAGGACTGCGGGTATGAATGCGTCCGGACGTGCGTACGCGCGGAGATCGGCTCCGCGGCCATGCCGGCGCGAGAATGGCGACCAGGCGATATCCTGAGGCGAGATCATGGTCACCGGCAGCGCACTGCCAGCGATCATTCCGGCGTATGGAAAAAGCCGTTGAGTCAGTGCCGGACTGCGCAGGCGCCCTCCGCCCCGACGATAGAGCGGCAAGGGGGCGATGACGCCGCCAAAGCGGCGATCATGAATGAACCAGCCGGTCAGGCCATGTTGCGCCGGCGCAAGACCTGTCAGCAGGGTCGTGACGGCGCTGGCGGTGGTGCTCGGAAACACGGAGGTGAGGCGCCGCGCACGGTGCTTGGAAATCGTGCTGTGCTGCCCGTGACGCTGGAGAAAAGCGTCGCCAAGTCCATCGATGACCAGAAGAATGACTGGTCCGCTGCCTTCCGTTCCGAATCCGCCAATCTCGAGTGGAAACTCGGGCCGGCGCAACCAGGCGCCGAGGTCCCGCGCAAGGCCGAAGAGACCACCACAATCAAAGTCTGGCAGGACGGCACCGTGTGGCAACTGAAAGGGGGGATGCAGCATCGGACCGGTCTCCAAATGCAAAAAACCGGACAAGTGTGAATCACTTGTCCGGTTCTGCATACTGGAGCGGCAGAAGAGTCTCGAACTCTCGACCTATACCTTGGCAAGGTATCGCTCTACCAACTGAGCTACTGCCGCTCTAAAACCTTTACAGCCTGGAGGCGCGAGCCGGAGTCGAACCGACCTACACGGATTTGCAATCCGGTGCATAACCGCTTTGCTATCGCGCCTTTAATCCTTGGTCGGCAACCTTTCGGCGCCACGAGCCCTGACGAATCAAAACTCAAAATTCTTTGGAGCGGCAGAAGAGTCTCGAACTCTCGACCTATACCTTGGCAAGGTATCGCTCTACCAACTGAGCTACTGCCGCTCTCGAAAGACCGCCATTATAGACGGCTTTTAAACTGTGTCAACCTTTTATTTAAAAATCTCTTAGCGATCCATATGCCGCGCCAATCTCGGCATGGCTCGACGGAGGTAATACCCCATCGACCAGAGCGTAAGAGCCGCCGCCACGTAGATCAGAATACTGCCCACGAAGCGGAGGTCAATCGACGACAGGGGCGCATTGTATAGCAGCAAGGGAATGGCTGTCATCTGTGCTGCTGTTTTCAGTTTGCCGATGTAGGCGACCGCAACACTCGCGGACTCGCCCACCCGCGCCATCCATTCGCGCAAGGCTGAAATCGTGATTTCGCGCCCGATGATGATGACCGCGATGATCGCGTCGACCCTCGCAAGCTGAACCAGCAGGATGAGCGCCGCAGCCACCATCAGCTTGTCTGCAACGGGATCGAGAAACGCGCCGAAGGCCGAGGTCTGCCGAAGCACCCGCGCGAGATAGCCATCGAACCAGTCGGTCACTGCGGCAAGGACGAAGACTGCAGTACCGAACAGATTCTTTTGCGCCGGGCTCACCCATGCGTCGGGCAGGTAAAACACGCCGACGAAAAGCGGGATCATGGCGATGCGGGCCCAGGTCAGGGCGTTGGGTATATTGAGAGGCATGCGGCGCGGCGGTTTCGCCCTTATTGTCAGTGCAGGGCCGAGTATATCTGTTCGGCAAGCGCGCGGCTGATGCCATCGGCCCGACACAGGTCCTCGACGGTTGCATTGCGCACACCATCCAGCCCGCCAAAGGCCGCAAGGAGGTTGCGCCGACGGGCAGGTCCGACGCCGGGGATGTCATCCAGCTTGGATCCGATGCGTGCCTTACCCCGGCGCGCACGGTGGCCGGTGATCGCAAAGCGGTGCGCTTCGTTGCGGATCTCGATGATGAGATGGAGGGCCGATGATGCGCCGCCGAGTGCAAGCCCCTCCCGGCCATCGGGAAAGATCAGCGTCTCAAGCCCGGCCTTGCGCCCCTCTCCCTTGGCCACACCGACCATCGACACCGATTCGAGTCCGACTTCGGCCAGGATCGCGGCCGCGGCACTCACCTGCCCCTTCCCGCCGTCGATGAGGATGAGGTCGGGGCAGACGCCCTCTCCTGCTGCGACCTTGCCGTAGCGGCGTTCCAGTACCTGGCGCATGGCTGCAAAATCGTCGCCCCCGGTAATGCCCTCGATGTTGTAGCGTCGATAT